>JAHDFR010000221.1 GCA_020628065.1 Acidimicrobiales bacterium | reverse complement strand
CGGAGAACATGCACGGCTCCGGCTGGCCGACGGCGCCGAGCTGACCTTCGACGCCGTATTCGCCGCCGACGGAGCGGCCAGCAACGTACGCAAGTCTCTTGGGCTCAGTTTCGACGGGATGACCTACGAGGACCGCTACGTCATCGTGTCGACGCCGTTTGAGTTGGCCGACCATCTGGATGACCTGGCCTACGTCAACTACATCTCCGACCCCGACGAGTGGCTGGTGTTGTTGCGCACGGTCGACCTGTGGCGAGCCATGTTCCCGGTCGGAGTCGGTGAGTCTGATGACGAAGCACTAAGCGATGAGGTCTGCCAGCGCCGCTTGCAGGCGGTGGTGGCCCGGCCTGAACCTTACGAGATCGCCCACCGCACCATCTACAACGTTCATCAGCGGGTGACCGACACCTTCCGGGTCGGGCGGGTGGTGCTGGCCGGGGACGCCGCCCACATCAACAATCCTCTCGGTGGCATGGGCATGAACGGGGGAGTGCACGACGCGGTTCTGCTGGGAGCCGGGCTGGCCGGAGTGCTCAACGGTGACCTGGCCGACGAGCGGCTGGACCACTACGCCGATATGCGTCGAAGACTGGCCATCGAGTTCGTGAAGCGCCACACCCATCAGAACGCCGTGAGTCTGTCAGCCCCCGATCCGGCGGCCCGGCAGAAGGCGCTGGACGGCCTGGCCGCCCGGGCCGCCGACGCCTCCGAAGCCAGAGCGTTCGCCCTTCAGGCCTCGATGTTGACGGCTCTTGCGTCCATGCGGGACGAGTTGACCGAAGTTGGCTACTGGCCCGACATCAACCTGAACCTTTCGTGATGGGCACAGTGATATGAGCACAGTGATATGAGCACAGTGATATGAGCGAGTCAGCTGTTGGGCCCAGAGGTCGGATGGCCGTAATCGTGCCGTCAACCAACACGGTGGTTGAGCACGACCTGGCCATGATCCGTCCGGAAGGTGTCACCTTCCACGCCGGACGGATGTACATCGAGAACCCCAAACTCGGCAGCGATGAAGACTTCGAAGCCCTGCTGGGTGAGATCCGCCAGTCAATCGTGGTGGCCATCCGCGATATCGTCACCGCCAAGCCGACCCACATGTTGATGGGAATGTCGGCCGAGACGTTCTGGGGTGGGGTGGAAGGCAACAAGGCTTTCGAGGCCCGGGTGCGGGACCAAAGCGGACTCGATGTATCGACCGGGGCTACCGCCTGCCGGGAAGCGCTCAACGCGTTCGGAGCCGAGCGAATCGCGGTTTTCAGCCCCTACCAGCCGGTGGCCGACCGACAGGTCTCCACCTTTTTCGCCGAAGCCGGGTTCTCGGTGGCGGCGGTGACCGGGCTGCGGTGTGACTCGGCCACCAGCATCGCCGAGGTCCATCCGCCGCAGCTGGCCACGGTGATCGACCGGATCGACGATGACACGGTGGATGCCATCGTGCAGGTGGGAACCAACCTGTCGTTCGTCCGTCAGGCGGCCGAGCTGGAAGTCGAGCTGGGCAAACCGGTGCTGGCCATCAATACCGCCACCCTTTGGCATGCGCTGCGAGCCACCGACGTGCAGGACCGCATCACCGGCTTCGGCCGAATCCTGGCCGAACACTAACGTCGGCAGTAATCAATCCAGGACACTCAGGCACCGACCGCACCGGTCAGTAGCTAGTTCGAGCAACCGGCCGGGAAGGTCCGAGCATTCGGCCACACCTGGTTCGAGCTCGTCGATTGCTTGGGTGAGCGCATCGGGTGTACGGCGAGCGAGGTCAGCCACCCGCTCCCGCAGCCGGTCAGGGTCTAACCGGAGTTCACCGGCGACTCGCTCCCATGTCGAGGAGCGGTTGGTGCGACGAAGCTGGTACTCGCCCCCCAGCTTCATGGCCAGCTTGATCTTGTTGCCCTTGCTGTCGTCGTAAGGCAGATACGACGAGATGTCGTAGAGCGGAGCGAGGCGAACTTGGTTCCCGCTGAGCAGAAGGCCGTAGTTTTTGGCGTGGGCGTCGGTGCCCGCCAGCAGCCAGTTGTAGGCCAATGCATCAGCGAAGCGCCAGACGTCAATTTCGACGCCTGGATGAGGAATAGCGCGTCTGATCAACTCTGCCATTCGAGCGGGGTTCGGCCCACCGTCGGCCTCGTACTTGCGGACAGGTGCGACAGACAACGCTTGACAGAAGTCTTCCTGGTGGACGCGGGCAAGCTTTCCGTCCTTGGTTGTCCGGTCGAATCGTTGAACCACGACAGCGGCCTGGTCTTCGAAAGCCTGAACGCTGGTTTCGGCTGCGGGCAGTCCGAGGAGGCGGGCGGTCGCCAAACAGAGGTGCTCATTCAGGTGTTGATCTTCGAGCCCTGCGATAGCGGGTTTGAGAATGTGGGTCGTCGGTGTTGATCCTGTTGGGACACCCCAACGGCCGTTCCGATAGTGCAGCGCCATCTTTGCCTGGGCCCCACCAAGACTGAACTGGCCGGCGTTTCCCGGGCCCAGCCATCCGGTGGCATCGGCTCGAAGAGACCGAAGTCTGGCCGCCATCTCGGCGTCATCAAGCCAGCTGACCCGGCCCGGTCGATTCAACAGATCGTCGACGTCGTCAACGGGGCAGAACTGAACGGCGCCGGGGCAGTCTCTTCCAATCGGGGTACCCAGCAGAGAGAACGGTGATGCCACCGACACGCCGAAGTCTCGGCCCCACTTGGCCAGTACGTCGCCATTGTCGGGGAGCAGGCCCCATAGCCAAGGAGTGATTTGGGCACTCCCGTAGGTCTTAGAGCCCGGGGGCATCGACACCGACAGGGGCGTGACACCATGGGTCGCTTGGTGATGGTTGTCGTCGTACCTCAGGCGTAGTCGGCCATTGGCGTTGCGTTCCAACGTGGCGATTGGGCGACCTTCAAGGATGACGGCCAGGGTGTCGGTTGCCATCATGAGTCTCCCGTGAGCAGGTGATCAAGGTCGACTTCTGACGGACTGGTCGGTGGTGCGGCGGTGATGTCGATAGCTAAGCCGAGAGCGCCCAGCACTGTCAGTACGAGCCCGAGCTCGGTCGTTCGCTTTCCGGTCTCCAATTGGGAGAGCCAGGGTCGGCTGACTCCGGCCTTCGCAGCCAACGTCGCCTGGGACATCCCGGCATCCAGTCGGGCCTGACGAATGGCTGCGCCTAAGGCCTTGGTTGTCTGAATTCCCTTCATGGAAGCCTCGCTGTAGTCGTACGATAACAGAGTAGTGCTGTTAGCGTACGACGACAATAGCGATATGTAGGCGTACGGCTACGGCAGATGACCCTTCCAGGGTCAGCCTGGCGTGTCGACTCCAACAGCTAGGGTTGGGCGGGTGACACCGACATCCGTGCGTTCTGTGCTCGATCGCTTTGATGAGATCCGTAAACACGGACCTTACGACTATCCCCACCATCATCACCACGACGGCGGTCGCCACGACTTACACATCGCCATCGGTGCCATCATCCACGGCAATGAGGTTGGCAGCCTGCCGTCGGTGATCTCACTCATCGAGGGTTTGAATGACGGTTCGATTGACTACGGGGGTCGCCTCACTATTTTGCTCGGGAACCCTGAGGCGGCAATAGCCGACCGCCGCTTCCTCGACGTCGATCTCAATCGGGTCTTCGTCGACAATCCGCCTCCGGGGCATGAGAGCGATCGGTCACGGGAACTCATGCCGATTCTCGATGATGTTGATGTGTTCTTCGATATCCACCAGACGATCCTCAAATCCGAGCGGCCGTTTTACACCTTCCCGTTTGACCCGGTTGGCTGGCGCTGGGCCCGAGCGGTCGGCGGGGCGTCAACCTGGGTGACCCGCAAACCGGGCCAGACGTTTTCCGATGGCACGGTCAACACCGATGAATATGTTCGTAACCAGAACAAGCCGGGGGTGACCCTGGAGCTGGGAGCCATGGGTTTCAGCGATGAGGCCGAGGCTCTGGCCACAGCGGCCTTCACCCGCCTGCTGGTTGTGGCTGAAGAAGTCGGTTCGGGCCGAGCCACCATCGAGGATCTGGCCGAACAGCAACCTGAGCTGGAGTTTGTCGGCACCTCCTGGATTCAACAGTTCACCGACCCGACCATGCAGCTCCGCCCCGGCCTGTGGAACTTCTGCACTGTGGTTGAGGGCGAAAACCTGTCGGCCGAAGGCACTCCTGCGATTACCGCGCCGTGTGACGGGATGGTGCTGTTCCCCAAGTATCCCGTGTACGACATGGAGGGTCGAGCTATCGAACCTCGACCGGGCGAAATCGTTCGCATTGTCGCCCCGCTCGATCGCCATCCACTGGAAATCTGGACCTGACCGGCAAGCGGCCGCCTGTCTGGTGGGAGCCTAAGCGGGCGGGTTGCTGCGAAACCAGTCTGCTCGCCAGCGGGTGGCGGCTATCTGATTGGAGTCGACTCGTAGGCTCTCCCAGTAGTCGGCTGCGTCCTCCAGTACGGTGGCCGCCCCGGACCACAGTTCCTCGCCGGTGAAACGGGTGGACCCGTAGCCGTCGAGGATGGCCTGGTGAGCCAGCGCCGCCGCTTTGGTTCGACGGTCGTGGTCGGTCACGCCGGGCCTCGGTGCTCGGGAGGCAAGAGCCAGCAGCCCGGCGGGGTCACACACCGGATGGGCTTGAGCCACAAACTCCCAGTCAATAAACGCCTCTGGTTGGTTGCCGGTGAAAACGATGTTGGGGTAGCCGATGTCGCCGTGGTTCCAGGTGTTTCCCGGTAGTGGTAGCGGCCGGACTGGGCCTAGTCCCACCGGTGGAGCGAAGCCTTCGGTGGCTTCGTGGAGCTGTGAGATAAGCCCGGCGATCCGCCCCAGAGTGTCGGCGTTGGCGTCGTCGTCTTCGGCCCATGGTGGAGTGGGCCAGACATCACCGTCGATGTATTGCACCATGTGGCGGCCAACGCCGTCGCGGCCCAAATAGCGAGGTGAGTGCTCGAAGCCGACCGCCGTCAGGTGGTTCAACAAAGCGGCCATCAGATCGGTGCCTGGTCCGTCGGGTCGATGGACGACGTTTCCTCGGCGCATCACCGGCGGACCCAGCCGCTCGTTCCCCGACAACCGCTCCCCGTTCATGGTTTCAGTATCGCTCAACAGGTGTTATCGAGGAAAGCTGCGGCCAAACGCTGAAGGCCCAGGTCCTCTTGGGTAGCTCGGCCCGTGTTGATCGGGCCGTTCGGCTCGATCACGACCAGACCGCCGTTCGGCCGCACCGATAGACTGAATCGGGCGGCAAACAAGCTGCGGGATGCAGGTGGGGCTGATCGTTGCGTGAATCAACGCGGCTGCAAAACGTAATCGACGACGGCCGGGACGAACCGGCCGGAGGCGAGCAGAACCGGGGTTCCATTTGGTCCCTGGCGTCTTTGGCGACGTTGTCGATGGCCGGCTTCGGGTTCTGGGTCCTGGCCGCTGTTCGTTTCGACGACGCCTCTGTCGGTACGGCTGCCGCCTGGTTCACT
>JAHDFR010000220.1 GCA_020628065.1 Acidimicrobiales bacterium | reverse complement strand
CGAACGCCGCTTGCGGTTGGGAGGGATCTGCCATCTCTCGATTCTCTTTGCTCTCTACTCTCTTTACTCTCTGCGTGTACCTACGGCCCGGCAGCCGGGCTGGAGGCAAACCTGGCCCGAGCCTAAGGCGAAACTGTATGGTGCTCGGTTGTGCACCAAGATCCCCCTCAGCCGATCAACGAACAGGCAGCCGGACGGTTCTTCGATCAACGGGTGGTGGTCGTCACCGGTACGGCAACCGGAATGGGGGCCGCCGTGGCCGACGCCCTGGCCTCAACCGCAGCGGTCGTCCACACCATCGACGTGGCCGACCAGAAGCCCCGCCGGGCAGAGCACTGGCTCGATCACCGGTGCGACCTGTCCGACCGACACGCCATCGACGAAGCCGTCAATCAACTACCGGACCACGTTGACGTTCTGTTGAACTGTGCCGGTGTACCCAACGGCGGACGCTTCACACCGGAGCAAATCATGGCCGTCAACTGGCTTGGCCTTCGCCATCTGACCGAGTCGACCCTCGACCGAATGCGGCCCGGAGGAAATGTCGTTCACATCGCATCCACCGCAGGGCGCAACTGGCCCGACCGACCGGACATCATGACAGATCTGATGGCCGCCACCTCATTCGACGACGGTGCCCGATGGGTGGCCGAAACCCCGACAGAAGTGGCCGACGGCTACGTTCTATCCAAAGAAGCGGTCCAGTACTACACCATGTGGCGGGCCGCTCAGCTGATCGACCGACAGATCAGGATGAACAGCGTCTGCCCCGGAGTGACCGACACCGCCCTGGTGGCCGACTTCCGTCGTGGCATCGGCGACAGCATCATCGACAACGCCGTTGCCGTGGCCGGACGCATGGGCACACCGCAGGAAATGGCTGCAGCCGTACTCTTCCTGGCCGACGGCAGCCAAGCCGGTTACATAACCGGGGTCAACCTGAACGTCGATGGCGGCACAGCAGCCCGCCGACAAACCACCGGGTAAGCAGAAGCGGATTCCACAACAAGGGACAACAACCTCGTTAGGCTTAGGACCGCTACCACAAAGGGGGACCTCGCAATGGCCCGTATGCCCGGCATTATTTGGGATCCGCTTCCGGAGAACAGGACTGAGCCGTTCATCAACCCGTCGCAGATCATCCTGCACACCGCGGTCGACGGCAACCTCAACATCCCGGACTACTTCCGACGTCGTGACGTGTTCGTCGAATCACACTTCTGGATCGAACGTGACGGCACCATCACCCAGATGGTCGACACCAACCGGCAGGCCGACGCCAACTACCTGGCCAACCACACCGCCATCTCCATCGAAACCGAAGACGACGGCGATCCGGAAGGCAACCCTTGGACCTCGGCTCAGCTGAACTCCCTCATCGAAACGGTCCAATGGGCGGCCGAAACCCACGGCATCCCCATCCGACGATGCCCGTCGTCCACCGCTCCCGGAGTCGGCTGGCATTCCATGTGGTCCTACCCCGATCCCATCAACCTGCGAGGACGGCCCAAACCCAGCCCGTGGACCCCCTCGCTGGGCAAGACATGCCCGGGCTCAACCCGAATCAAACAGATCGTCAACATTGTTCTGCCGGCGGCGGCCGGAGAACCGGTCGACCCCGGCAACGGTGGTGGCGGCAGCGACGATCGAGCCACGCTCAAGCTCGGGGCACAAGGGCGGCTGGTGCGACGAGTCCAGGAGTTCTTCAAAATCCCGGAGGACGGAGACTTCGGCCAAAACACCGAGGCGGCGGTCAAGGCGTTCCAGCTGGGTCAAGGCTTGGTGACCGACGGTGTCGTTGGAGACAAGACGTGGGCCCGCATCGACAACCCGGACACCGTGTTCGAAACCCACTCGTCCCGGTATCTGCCGTACACCCTCTGGCTGCGCTCGCCGTTCTCCGAACGTTCCCAGTACCAGGCGTTGACCAGGATCCTCAACGCCGAACTCCTCTTGCCACCGAGCATCATTTTCAGCGAAGCCAGCGACGCCGCCGTCCGCGGATTCCAGCGAGGTGCCAATCTGGTGGTGGATGGCTTGTGTGGCAAGACCACATGGGGCACCCTTTTCATCGGTAGTCCCGAAGACGACTAGTCCCGATCCAAGCCCGGCACCCTGACGGGCGCCGGTCAAGGAGTCCAGCTGAGAAACACAGCACCGCTGAGAAACACAGCACAGCTGCGAGTGACAGCACCGCTGAGGATGACAGCCGGGCGGAATCCCGGCATCGTTCTGCTCGTGACGATGGCCGTGCTGGCCTCATCCTGCGGTTTCTCAGCCGGTGAGAGCGCCCAGAACCTGATGTCATCGGCGCTGGGTACAGGACCAACCAACGAAACCGTCGAAACCACTCCGGAGGAGCGGACATCGGCGGCCACCGTCTGGAACATCGTCCAGCAGGCCTCATCAACCGGGGAACGCCCAACCGACCGGCCGGACTCGATAACCGCCGCCAACGGGTTGACCGTTCAGGTTCTACCACCCGAGCTGGGAGGTGGCGAGACCGAAGACGCTGGCGACTCCACCGACGCTCGGGGCGACACACCGGTCCATAGCCAGATCAATGTCGCTCGTCTGCTGGTCGGAGACTCGCTTGGCAACGTGGCGTGGACCACACCGGCCGGCGGTGTCGTCGCTTCACAATTGGACCTCATCGACTTTGACGGAAGGTACGTACTCCTCGAGCGCTTCCGCCCACCGGACGACCTGACGTCCGATGACAGCACGGCAAACGCAACGGCAAACGGAGCAGCCACCCAGCACATCGTTTACGACCTGGACTGTCGAGCAGTGGACGCCGCTGACTGCAGCCACGACTTTTGGACCGCACCGGGAACAGTCGAACTGACCGCCGATGACCTGCCCCCCGGCGCGGACGAACTCAACATCCAGCTGCTCACGCTTTGCCCCACCGCCGGGCAACGCTTCATCACGCCATCCGAGCTGACGGCCAATCAGGCCTACGGTTACCAGTGGGCGGCCGCAATTCTTGCCAGTTGCGACCCCAGCGGCATTGGGGGCGACAGCGACGAGCTCACCTACCGTCCGGCCCTAGACCAGTCCGGGTGGCGGTGGGATGAATTCGCCGAGGCCCTGCGCGGCCCGTACCAATCCTCGTCGCCGGAGACGCTGGTTTGGGGACCGACCGCTTCCGGAGCAACCGTCCAGATCAACACAACCGACAGCCAACCGGCGGTGGCTTTTGTCGCCGGTCAGGAACCGTCAGGGGCGATCTCGGTCACACTCGGCCAGTCGCACATTGTTCTCACCGGAAGCGCCACTCAAGAGGTGGCGGCGACAGTAGCAGCGACCGTTACCGATCTGGCCGTCAAACGAAATCGTGAAATGGTCGACCGCATCGACTTCACCGGCCCTACAGTGCCGTCGGCAGCAGTCGACGATCTACTGCGGGAAGTCGAACGAGAACTCGACCGGGCAATAGCCGCTGTCGGGCACGTCCACCTCTCCCCAGACGGCCGGATTCGTTCATGGACGTCACCCGGAGTTGGGGTAACCAACGACGAGATGGCCGCCATCGACGCCCTGACCGCATTCGCCGTCGGGGACGCCAACGCCTTCACCGACATTCCACTGGCCGACGACGTCATGCTGGCGGCCGGAGATCAGGTGATCGCCCGCCGCGCCCCCACGGTGATGCAAACCCGTGCCGGATGGCGACTCGATCTGGAAGCGCTCGGAGACGCGCCGGGACCGTTCAACGTGTTGAACCAGGCCCGAGGAACCAAAGATGTGACAATGGGGGCGTTACACAGCTGCGATGAAGGCCCACCCGATGTGGCGCCGTCGGAGCTGGCCGAATATCGACGCCTCTCTCTCCAACCGGACCGCCGGCTGCTTCAAAGCTGCCGTCAGTGGAGCAACATCGACCTCTACTTCGACGATGACGGCCTCATCGTCGGGGTAGGTCTCAATCTGTTCTCCCGCTGACCGACCGCGGGCTTCGTGCGATGAGGCCTTGGCCGAAGAGCCGTTTGACTCTTAGGACGTGCGCCTACTGGCGCACGTCGTAAGAAATTCTCGATTTCCTGACAGGAATCTGACAGACGCGGTGTCTTCTCCTTGAAACCAGCCCCACCCCGGCTATCGGGGGCGGGGCACGAGATGAACAATCGAGGAGGAATGATGATTCATCCAACACACCTAGTTCGGCGCGCCCGACATCACCGATTCAGCATCGGCTTGACCATGGCGGCCATCACGTTGGCGGCATCAGGTTGCACGATCAACGTGCCCGACACCAGCGCCGTCGCTGACGACGAGCAGGTCGAGGCGGTCGCAGGCCCCGGAACCGAAGAGAACGAGCCACAGGAAACCATCGCTGTCGAAACAGAGGCAGCCGAAGCGGACGCGGCCGAACTAAACACAGATCCCGCTGATACCGAGACCACCGGCGACAGCGCAGGGTTGGACAGCCAGGACAGCCAAAGCCAGGACGGAGACGACCGCACACCGGAGGAAATGCAGGCCGACTTCGATGAGGCCAGCGAACGACTCGACGACCTCATGGCCGAGCTGGACGAAGACATCGCCAGCCTCGACGAAGCGACCGACGACAGCGCCGACAACAGCTCGCTTGACCAAAGCGCCGTCGACTACACGCTGCCGGGTGGCTTCACCATGCACACCGGGCGCAGCGGACGGTTTCAGGTCGCTCTACCCGACTACTACCGGGTGGTTGATCTCGACGCTGAAGACATGGAAGAAATGATGCGAGATCTCTCCGACGACCCTCAACGAGCAGCCCAGGCGGCGGAAATGCTCGAGGCCTCGGACCAGTTCAAACTCTGGGCCTTCGACTTCAGCAGGGCTGACAGTGAGTTCACTCCCAATGTCAACATTCAGGTCTACCCGGCCGGGCCGCTGGAGCGAAACCTTGACTTGATCGAGGAGCAGATTCCCGCCCACTTCGCCTCCCAAGGCCTAGATCTGGTCCGCATGCGGCGCACCACCCTCCCCGCCGGCGAAATGCTGAGGCTGGAGAGCATCATCCCCTCGGTGGCCTTCGACGGATACGTGGTCCAAGTCCTGATGGTCAGGGCTGACACCGTCTTCTCGCTGAACTTCACCTACAGGGGTGAGCCCACGGCCGATCAGAAGGGCGATCTCGAAAAGGCCCTCCAGAGCTTCAACCCGATCGGCTAGCTCTCACCCGGTCCCGGCAACGAGGGAACGGGACGGGTGAACTCGGTGCTGTCCATGGCTTGCATAAGACTGCGGGCCATGGACAGTTGCCGTTTATCGCCGTATGGCGGGCCAACGAGCTGTAACCCGAAGGGCATGGCAAACTCGTCAAGACCGGCAGGGATGGCGGTCGCCGGATGGCCCACCACCGAGAACGCCGACGTCAAGGCCAACCACGCCATGTAGTTTTCGATCGGTCGCCCGTCTATCGCCTTCGGGTGGTCGTCGGCCCAGGGAAACGGCGACACGCTGACCGTCGGACATAA
>JAHDFR010000219.1 GCA_020628065.1 Acidimicrobiales bacterium | reverse complement strand
CTGTGGTAGTCGATGTGCCTGACCCCGCCATAGGAACCACTATAGCACAGTAATCGAACAAATGTTCGAACAACTGAAAGTTTCTTTGCCCGGGTACTCGGGGAGGTTGTCCGACGCTCTAGACCTCGACCCGAACCACCGGCTTGCCGAGTCGGCTGAACCGCCGACATTCAGCCTCCACGCCTACACCGGCAAAGGCATCGTCTCGCACATTGTGCCCGTCGGCTCTCACGCCGTCAGAAAACTCATCGAGGTTCATGCTCCGGACTTCGTGCGCTGGGTCACGACCGAACAAGCCGACCGAAACAGCCTGTTCAGCTAGGGATCCGAGTTGGCAACTCTGAGCATCTCCCGTGTTAAGCCGGCGTTAATCAACAGCGTTCTCTTCGACCTGGCTGTTGATGCTGTTGTTTAATGGACAAATGGGCGAACCCCGGTCAACCGAACCCCGCTCAGCCGAGCCCCGGCCAATGCAACGGAGTGCGTTTGATGAGATGACCGGGTTTGGTGGAGCCGAAGGTGATCGACGCCGATGCTACGGGGGTTACACGGAATGGTTCGATACCGAGGACCCCAAGCGTCTCCGAGCGAAGGTTCGTCAAGCGCAGGACGTATTCCGCACCACTGGGATCACCTTCAACGTCTACGGTGACGACACCGGCGCCGGAGCCGAACGTTTGATTCCGTTTGACATCGTTCCCCGCATTCTGTCGGCTCGGGAGTGGGCCCGGCTCACCAAGGGAATCGAGCAGCGAGTTCTGGCCATCAACGCTTTCCTGGCCGATGTCTACAATCGGCGCGAGATCATCAAGGCCGGTCGGATTCCCGAACAGATCGTCGTCGACAACGCCGCATACCTTCCCCATATGGCCGGGTTCGTCCCTCCCGGTGGGGTGTACACCCACGTTGTCGGCGTTGACCTGGTGCGTACCGGTGAGGACGAGTTCTACGTGTTGGAAGACAACGCCCGTATCCCGTCGGGCGTCTCCTACATGCTCGAGAATCGGCAGACCATGCAGCGCATGTTTCCCGAACTGTTCTCTCAGGTCAACGTGCAACCTGTTCGGGACTATCCGGCCAAGCTGCGGCAATCACTTGAGGCATGCCCTCCGCCCGATCCTTCACCGTTCGCCGTCAGTGAGGGTCGGCCGACTATCGCTGTGCTCACCCCGGGTCTACACAACTCGGCGTTCTACGAGCACTCGTTCCTTGCCGACCAGATGGGTGCCGAGTTGGTTGAGTCGCAGGACCTTCGCATTGTGAACGGCCGTCTGGCTATGCGAACCACCCGGGGCTATCAACCAATCGACGTGTTGTATCGCCGAGTCGACGACGACTTCATAGACCCGTTGACCTTCCGGCCCGACTCGGTTTTGGGGGTGGCCGGCCTGTTCGACGTGTATCGCGCCGGTCGACTCACGCTGGCCAACGCCCCCGGCGCCGGGATCGCCGACGACAAAGCGCTGTACTCCTACATGCCCGACATCATCGAGTTCTATTCGGGCGAGAAGCCGCTGTTGGACAACGTCCACACCTGGCGCTGTTCCGAACCGGACTCACTGGCCTACGTTCTGGATCATCTCGACGAACTGGTGGTGAAGGAGGTCCACGGCTCCGGAGGCTACGGCATGTTGGTGGGGCCCACCGCCTCTAAACGGGAGATCGCCCGCTTTCGAGTCACGCTGCAGAACAACCCCGAGGCCTACGTGGCTCAACCCACGCTGGCGTTGTCGACCGTGCCCATATTCGCCAACAGCGGTTTGACGCCACGCCACGTCGACCTGCGACCGTTCGTGCTGGTATCGCCGGGCAAGGTCGACATGGTCCCCGGTGGCCTCACCCGAGTGGCGTTGAAGAAGGGTTCCCTGGTGGTCAACTCATCCCAGGGTGGCGGAACCAAAGACACCTGGGTCCTTGCCGATGCCTAGCCCGTCGCCTGTTGGCTTTCGAGGGATTGGCTGATGCTGGGTCGAACCGCTAACGGTCTCTTCTGGGCCTTCCGTTACTTGGAGCGCAGCGACAACGTGGCCCGCCTCATCGACGCCGGGTTGGACATGGCCCAGACCCCGGCGTCCGACGCCGATGACGTGTGGAAGTCGGTGTTGACCACTGCAGGGGCGTTGGATGACTACCGTGCGACCTACGACGGATACGACCCGTCCATCGTGGTCAATTTCCTGCTGCGGGATACCTCGCACCCGGCCAGCGTGATGTCGATGGTGGAGGCCGCCCGCAACAACGCCCGTATGGTTCGTACCGCTCTGACCAGAGAGACCTGGGAGGCCACCAACGAGTGTTGGCTTCGACTGTCGGAGGCGCTGGCTTCGCCGGTGAAAGAGCGCGACACCGGCCAGGTGTTGGAGCTGGTCCATCGCCAGAGTGCGCTGGTTCACGGTTCGCTGCACGCCACCATGCTGCGGGACGACAACTACTCGTTCTGTCGGTTGGGGACGGCCATCGAACGGGCGGCGGCAACGGCCCGCATCGTTGACGTCAAGTACTACGTACTTCTTCCCTCGGCTTTCCACGTGGGTGGACCGTTGGACAACGCCCAGTGGGAGATCCTGTTGCGATCGGTGTCGGCCCGGCATTCGTTTCTGTGGTTGCATCAGGGGCAGATCACGGCGGCGGGCATTGTCAACTTCCTGGTGCTTGATCGTCGGATGCCACGGTCGCTGGCGTTCTGCGCCCATCGAATCACCCGCAGCCTCGGTCATCTCGACGGCCTGTATGGCGAAGATCATGAGTCACGCAAGATGGCGGCCGAGATGTTGGCCGGACTGGAAGAGACCACTGTCGATCAGATTCTGGTTTCCGGGCTGCACGACTTCCTGCGGGCGTTCATGGCCGACAATGCCCGGGTGGCTGATCAGATCGCCACCGACTTCCGGTTCTACGAGTGATGGCGTCATGCTGATGGACGAGGCGGCAAGTGCGGGCGTGATGCGGTGAATCTCCAAGTCTCGCATGAAACCGTCTACCGGTTCTCCGAACCTGTTCACTACGGACTTCAACGCATTCGGTTGACCCCTATCGCCGGCCCGACCCAAACGGTGGGGGACTGGTCGCTGTCGTTCGACAACTGTCGGGAGGAAGTGTCCTACACCGACCATTTCGGGAACGTGGTGCACCTGGTGCAGATGAAACCCGACACCGAGTCTTTGTCGATCGTGGCTTCCGGTTCGGTTGCCACTCATCGTTCCGACGGTGTCATTGGTTTGCAGGACAGTGCGCTACCGCTGTCGTTCTTCACCATGGCCACGCCGCTGACGACTCCCGGTGCGGGAGTCAGGCGTCTAGTGAGCACCTCAGCCAACGGTGGCGACCAGGTGGCTCAGCTCCACCAGCTGTCGGCCACCGTTCGAGCCGCCGTCGACTACCGCCTTGGTGACACCGACGCCAAGACCACCGCCGAGCAGGCGGTTTCGGCGGCCAGCGGTGTCTGCCAGGACCACGCCCACATCTTTGCCGCCGCCGGCCGGTCCCTCGGCTTCCCGGTGCGATACGTCAGCGGCTACCTGCTTCTCGACTCCGGGGCTCATCAGACGGCCGGTCACGCCTGGGCTGAAGCCTGGGTGGACGGCCTGGGCTGGGTCGGGTTCGACGTGTCAAACGGCATCTCGATAGACGAGCGCTACATCCGAGTGGCTGTCGGTCGGGACTATCTGGAGGCTGCCCCCGTGTCGGGGGTACGATATGGCCCCGGGTTGGAGCAGATGGACGTCGCCCTCGATGTCCAGCAGGCACCACAGTAGGTACGACAACGGTCGAGCCGGACACCGAGATGGATACAGGGAGAGTGGTCGTTGACCTATTGCGTTGGATTGAAGCTCAATAGCGGGCTGGTGTTCATGTCCGACACCCGAACCAACGCCGGGGTCGACAACATCTCCAAGTTCCGCAAGATGTACACCTGGCAGGTTCCAGGCGAACGGTCCATCGTGCTGATGACCGCCGGCAATCTGGCCACCACCCAAACCACCATCGGGCTCTTGGATGAACGGTCCAAGGTTCCGGCCAAAAGACAACCCAGTCTGCTCCAGGTACCGACCATGTTCCAGGCTGCTCAACTGGTGGGCCGGACACTGCGCGAAGTCATCGCCGAGCAGTCCGGCGGCGAAATGCAGGCCAGCGCCGACTTCAGCGGAACGATGATCCTCGGCGGCCAAATCGCCGGCGGCGAGCCCACCATGTTCATGATCTATCCGGAAGGGAACTTCATCGAAGTCTCGTCCGACACGCCGTTCCAACAGATCGGTGAGATGAAGTACGGCCGCCCGATTCTGGTGCGGGCATACGAACCGGAGATGAACTTCGCTCAGGCCGTGAAGCTGTTGCTGGTGTCGTTCGACTCAACCATTAAGGCAAACGTGTCGGTGGCTCCACCGCTGGACGTCGTCACCTATCCGTCGGATTCGTTCACCTTCGAAGGGCGATTTCGGATTGAGGAGAACGACCCGCAATATCAGGCCATCTCCAACGGGTGGGGAGCTGCGTTGCGTTCGGCATTCGCCTCGTTGCCCGACGTGAACCTCGAGGGCTACCTTGACTCGGACGCCTGACTCAGGCGATTGACTCGGACGCCTGACTCAGGCGATTGACTCGGGCACCTGACTCTGGCGCACCGATCTACAGGGCCAGCAGCAGCGCGGCGCCGATCAGCATCCCGGCCAGAATGAAGACCTCAAACGGACGCGGGTCGATGCGCTGCGCCGCCCACCTGCCGGCCAGAACACCGGGCACAATCAGCACGGCGGCAGGGGCCAGCTTCAGAAGCAGGTCTCGGTCGAACAGCCCGGCCAGGGCGTAGCCGGGAACCTTCATCCAGTTGACGGCCCAAAAGATGGCGGCCGACGTGCCGGCGTAGCGGATAGGGGTGAGCTGGCGACTAATTAGATGTATGGCCACCGGCGGACCTCCGGCATGAGCGATGGTGGAGGTGACACCGGCGGCGACCCCGGCCACCGCCCCGGCCTTAGGTCCGGCCAGCAGCGAAACGGTGGAGGCCTCGACGGAGTGGTCGGCACCGTGACCGAACAACTTCCAGCCCCGGTAGAGCGCGAACGTCACCACAATGGCCACGATGCCGTACTCGATGGCAACAGGAGACAACGAGGCCAGCAGAAACGACGCCCCGGCCACCCCCACGGTGGCGCCTCCCACCACCGGACCCAGCACTGGTCTGTCGATGCTCCCCCGCAGGGCCAGCAGCGCCACCACGTCACCAATCATGAGGAGTGGCAGCAGCACACCCAGCGCCACTTTGGACGGCAACGCAAGCGCAACAAGTACTGTGACCGACGGTCCAAAGCCAGGAAGCCCACCTTTGGACAAACCGATGAGAAACGCCGCCAGCGAAACCGCCACTACTACTGTGCTGGTCACCGACAACCTGAACCCGAATGCGTCATGCCTCGATGAGGGTAGCGGCGAGCACGACCGCCGGTTTGAAGATGACCCGCAGGGCACTGC
>JAHDFR010000218.1 GCA_020628065.1 Acidimicrobiales bacterium | reverse complement strand
ACAGCGACAGGGAGCTTGATCCGGTGAAGGCCAGCGACTCCGGTATTACTCCGTCCGACTCGGCGGTCGGGGTGGTTTCGGAGAAGTCGATTTGTGTGACCGTCTCACCGTTTCCGAGACTGACTACGGCGTCGTTGGTCGGTCGCACCGTTCCGGCGTCATAGCCGTCAGGTTGGATCTGCCTGATGGTGTAGGTGCCGGGCGGGAGGTTGGTGAATCGATAGACGCCATTGGCGTCAGTCGTGGTGGTGGCAACAACCACGCCGTTGGCATCGACTAGTTGAACGGTGACGCCCGATATCGGGTCGTTGGTGTCGTCCTCGAACACTACGCCGGTGATGATTCCGTCGGTTTGAGCCTCGGAGAACTCGTTGCCCAGTGACTCTTCACCGGCGGCCAGCGTGACTTCGATGGTGTTGTCGGGTTCGATCGTACCGTCGATGTAACCGTCGGGCTGAGTCTGAATCACCTCGTAGGTACCGGCTGGAAGGTCGACGAAGCGGTACTGGCCGAGATCGTCGGTCACCGTGGTGACTTCGATTCGGTTGCCGTTGACGTCGGTTCCGGTCAATGTGACGGTGACCCCGGAGATGGTTCCACCAACACACAGCGAGGCCGTGCCGGCATCAGCCGGTGGACAGACACCGTCGACGGTTACCACACCTTCGATGACACCTGCCTTCTCCACGAAGTCGACATCGGACGTTCCCGTGGTGCCGTGCTCGACTCGGAGTGTGTTCTCCGAAACCGAACCGTACTCGTCAGGCTGGGTCTGGACGACGTCATAGGTTCCGGCCAACACATCGGGGAAGACGTACACGCCGTTCTCATCGGTGACCGTGGTCGCCACCACATCACCGTTCTCGTCATAGAGCGTCACTTCGACTCCGGCCAGCGGAGTATCGGTACCTTCAATGTTGACGACACCGGAGATCGCCGAGATGGCTTCGTTGAAGTCGTAGCCGGTGGCATTCTCACCGGGACCGACGACGATTTCGGTAATGATGTCGTCGTTGCCGGAGGTCGTTCCACCGCTGCTTCCGGCGATGGTGGCCACGTTGCTGTACTCGTCGGGCTGGGTCTCGGTGACCGTATAGGTTCCGGCCGGCAGGTCGACGAACCGGTAGTTGCCGTCGGCATCAGTGGTGGTTGTCCGCTCCACCGTGTTGCCGTCGACGTCGGTGCCGGTCAGGGTGACCGTCACACCGGCGATACCGGGATCAACGGCCGACGGTTCACCCGTTCCATCCACCGATTCGCTTACCCGGCCGGCGATGACTGCGCCATCTTCGGAGAAGTCGTTGTCGAGAAGTGGCGTGCCGCTCACCGAGATCGGAATCTCGTTGGTTGCCGCCACCGAGCCCGAGGCATATGCGACGGGTTGGGTTTCGGTCAACGTGTATTCCCCCGGCGGGATGTTGTCGAACCGGTACGAGCCGTCCGGTCCGGTTGTGACCGTCAGCTCGACGGGGTTGCCGAACACGTCGGCGCCGCTCAGCGTCACCTCTACCCCGGCGATCGGGTTGCCGGAGCCGTCGAAGAATACGGTTCCGCCCACGGGGACCCCGACTTCGCCGAAGTCGTATCCGGCGGCGTCGGTGCCAGCAGGCAGGATGATGGCGTCGACAACGTCGTCGTCGCCGGTGGTGTCACCGCCGCTGTCACCGGCGTCGGTTGAACCGTTGGCCCACAAGCTCGGCTGAGCTTCGGTTACCACATACGTACCGGCCAGCAGGCCGTCGAAGGTGTATGCGCCATCGGTGTTGGTGGTGGTTGACATCTCCACCGGGTCGCCGTTTACGTCGGTACCGGTCAGGGTGACAGTCACGCCGGCCAGGGGCTGCTCGCCGGAGGTGAGGTCGCCATCGAGGTCTTCGTCGACGTAGACCGTGCCGGTGATGGACGATGTGGTATGCCAGAAGTCCTGCGTGGCGGGAGTACCGATAGCCGGGCTGAGGGTGACCGACGGGGCGTGCCCGTCGGCGTCGCCGTAGCCACTGGGGGTGGATTCGACAACGGTGTAGTCAGCCGGGGCGAGCCCGTCGAACAGGTAGCTGCCATCAGCGCCAACCTCGACCGTCCAGGGCTCACCTGTTGTGGGGTTGAGTACCGGGTCACCGGCGGCGTCAAGAAGCGAAACTGTTCCGCCTCCGAGGGCGATGTCGCCGTCGGCGGTCTGGTGGTAGACAACACCACTTATCCGGGTGGACTGCACGACCGGCTCGGCCGAAGCGGACGTGCCGACAGGGAAGGCCCCATTGGGGTCCTGAGCTTCGCCGTTGATGACAGCCGTGTTGGGCAGGCTGACCTGGCTACCGGTGGGCAGCGGATCATCGATTCGGACGGTGAAGGTGGCCGTGCCGGTGTCACCGGGTGCCATGTCGGCGACGCCGAGGGTACAGGTGGTTCCAGACGGGTCTCCGTCGGTACAGCTCCAGGCGTCAACCGAGGAGACGAAGGTCGAGCCGGCCGGGACTGTTTCGGTCAACGTCGATCCGGTGACGTCAATGTTTCCGTCGTTGCTCCACGAGAGGGTGAACGTCATCAGGTCACCGGCCAACGAGGGGTCGGGGGCCGCCGTCTTGGTCAGCGTGAGTTCCGACGTGGGAGTCAGCTCGCCGAAGTCGTAGCCGGTGGCGTCAACCCCGGATCCGAGCGCAATGTCGGCGATTTCGCTTGAGCCAAACGTTCCGCCTTCGCTTCCGGTCGAGGTGGCGAGACCGTCGATCCACAGCGTGGGCTGGGTCTCGGTGACGGTGTAGTCACCCGGCGGCAGATTGCTGAAGATGTAGTTACCGTCCGGTCCGGTGGTTGCGGTGTCACTCACGGACTGTCCGAGGTTGTCGGTTCCCGTCAGGGTGATCGTTACGCCCTCGATGGGGGCCTCACCGTCGTCGGTGCCGTTGATGTTGGCGTCGACGAAGACGGTGCCGGCGATTGACGACGGTTGAACTTCACCGAAGTCGTAGCCGGTGGCGTCGGTGCCCGCAGGCAGTGTGACGGCGCTGACTTCATCGGTGGCCGCCGTTCCGCCCTCGGAACCGACAGTGGTTTCCGAGTCGTACCAGCCGGTGGGCTGCGTTTCGGTGACGGTGTATACGCCGGGGACGACGTTGTCGAACAGGTACGTGCCGTCAGCCAGGGTTTCGGCTGTGGTCGTCACCGGTGCACCGGTTACGTCCGTGCCGGTCAGGGTGAGGGTTACGCCTTCGATGCCGGTTTCGACGCCGAGGTCGCCGCTGAGGTCCTGGTCGTGGTAGACGGTTCCGGCCAGCGACGACAGCTCGATGAGGCCGAGGTCGATGTCGGCAATGTCGGTTCCGGACTCAAGGGTGACCGTGGTGACAAGGCCATCGTTGTTCACAGTCGAGTCCACGCTGGGGTCTTCGATGGTGACGGCGTACCCGTCGGGTTGGGTGAACGTGACGGTGTAGTCACCGGGCGGCAGATCGCTGAAGGTGAACGCTCCGCTGCCGTCGGTTTGAACGGTGACGTCGTCGCTTGGGTCGCCGGGGGTTCCCGGGTCGAGGGTCACATCGACCAGGGGAACCGCTGATTCACCGAGTGCCTGTTCGCCATCGACGGCGCCCGCTACCGGAGCGTCAATCCAAACCTGGCCGGTGATGGCGGCCGAGGTGTAAACACCAAGGTCGATCGTGTCGTCGACGTCGCCGGATTGCAGGGTGACCGTGGTGGCCAGTTCGTTGCTGTCGGCATCTGCCGTGGTGGCGGCGGTGGGTGACAGCGTCGACCCTGCGGGCTGGGTGAAGGTCACGGTGTAGTCACCGGGGGCCAATCCGGCGAACTCGTAGCCGCCGTCGGCGTCGGTGACGTCGGTGATGTCGTCACCCGGGTCACCGGGGGTTCCCGGATCGAGGGTCACGGTCACGTTCTCCACGCCGGTCTCGCCGATGTCTTGAATACCATCGCCGTCCAGGTCGTCCCACACGAAGTCACCGACGGTGGCCGGGGTGTAGACGCCAAGGTCGATGGTGTCGTCCGATTGCCCGGAATCGAGGGTGATCGTGGTGGCCAAACCGTTGGAATCAGCGGCAGGGTCGGAGCCGGCCGTGGTCGGCGACAGCGCCGTGCCGACGGGTGGAGTGAAGGTCACCGTGTAGGTGCCGGGGGCGAGGTCGGTGAACGAGTACGCTCCGCCAGCGGCCGTAATGTCGGTGAGGTCGTCGGATGGGTCCGCCGGGGTGCCGGGGTCGAGGGTGACCGTGACGCCGTCTATGCCGGGCTCGCCCACATTCTGGATTCCGTCACCGTTGAGATCGTCCCATACGTAGTCGCCGATGGTGACCGGGGTGTAGAGACCAAGATCGATTGTTGGGTCGTTCTCGCCCGATGACAGCGTCACCGTTGTGCTCAACCCGTTTGAGTCGGCTGCCGGGTCCGAACCGGCCGAAGTCGGTGAAACCTCCATGCCGATTGGCGGGGTGAAGGTCACGGTGTAGACGCCGGGGTCGAGGTCGGCGAACTCGTACAGACCGTCGACGTCGGTGGTGTCGGTCAGGTCATCGGACGGGTCCAGCGGTGTGCCGGGGTCCAAGGTGACGGTCACGTTTTCGATGCCGGGTTCTCCGACATCTTGGATGCCGTCTCCGTTCAGGTCGTCCCACACAAGGTCACCGAGGCCGACCAGTTCGATGATGCCAAGGTCGATGGTGTCGTCGTACTCACCTGACTCCAGATTTGTGGTGGTCGTCAAACCGTTGGAGTCCAGATCGGCCGTTGTTGCCCCTACCGGTGACAGCGAGGTGCTGGCCGGTTGGGTAAAAGTAACCGTGTAGTCTCCGGGCACCAGGTCTGTGAATTGGTAGAAACCGGAGGCGTCGGTGACATCGGTCAGGTCGTCACTCGGGTCGAGTGGCGTGCCCGGGTCGAGCGTTACCGTTACCCCTTCGAGGCCGGACTCGCCGCCGTCTTGAATGCCGTCTTCGTTGACGTCGGCCCAGACGTAGTCACCGACTGACGCCGAGGTGTAGACACCGAGGTCGATGGTGTCGTCGGATTCGCCCGAGGCCAGGGTGACCGTGGTGGTCAAACCGTTGGAGTCGACAGCCGTGTCCCCTGCCGCTTCGGTCGGCGAGAGTGTTGGTCCTGCCGGCTGACTGAAGGTGACGGTGTAGGTGCCGGGGGCCAGCCCGGTGAACTCGTAGGCGCCGTCAACGTCTGTTGTGTCGGTGAGGTCGTCGGACGGATCACCAGGCGTACCCGGATCAAGCGTCACCGTCACGTTCTCAATGCCGGGCTCACCAACATCTTGAACACCATCGCCGTTCAAGTCATCCCACACCAGATCACCAATGGTGACCGGCGTGTAGACGCCAAGATCGATCGTGTCGTTGTTCTCACCGGACTCCAACGTCACCGTGGTGGCCAAACCGTCCGAATCAACAGCAGGGTCGAGACCGACCGTCGTCGGCGACAGGTCCATGCCCGATGGCTGGGTGAACGTCACCGTGTACTCACCGGGCTCCAAATCAGTGAACCCGT
>JAHDFR010000047.1:11785-31757 GCA_020628065.1 Acidimicrobiales bacterium | reverse complement strand
GGCGACCTGATGTTGTTCTTCTCCGAGGGCGACGAGTACCTCAACAAGACCGGTACCGCTTTCCCTCTGGTTGGCTGACCCACGGCTTTACTGCTGCGGCTTGCTGTGGCCGCCGACGTTGCTCGATCAGCCCAGCTGGGCGGCGACGTCTGCGGCGAAATAGGTCAGGATGAAGTCGGCCCCGGCTCGCTTGATGGCGGTCAGCTGCTCCATGGCCACAAGGTCGCCGTCGATCCAGCCGTTGGCGGCGGCCGCCTTCACCATGGCGTACTCTCCGCTCACGTGGTAGGCGGCGATGGGGATATCCAGTTCCATTCGGGCCCGGGTGATGATGTCGAGATACGACATGGCCGGCTTGACCATGATCATGTCGGCCCCTTCGCCGACGTCGAGCCTGATTTCCTCCAACGCTTCCCGGCCGTTGCGCCAGTCCTGCTGGTAACCGGCCCGGTTGCCGCCGTCGACGATGGTGACGTCGACCGCGTCCCGAAACGGACCGTAGAAGGCGCTGGCGTATTTGGCTGAGTAGGCCAGGATGGCGACATCGGGGTGTTCGGCTTCGTCCAGGGCGTCGCGTATGGCCAGCACCTGGCCGTCCATCATTCCCGACGGGGCCACGATGTGGGCCCCGGCATCAGCCTGAGCTACGGCGGCGTTGGCGTAGAGATCAAGCGTCTCGTCGTTGTCGACTCGACCGTTTCCGTCCACGATGCCGCAGTGACCGTGGCTGGTGTACTCGTCGACACAGAGATCGGCCATGATCACCAGATCGTCGCCGAACCGTTCTCGCAGATTGCGCAGTGCCACCTGCACAACCCCATCGGGGTTCCACGCCTGCGACCCTTCCGGATCCTTTTCCGCCGGGATCCCGAACAGGATGACGGCCGGAACACCCATTGACCCCAGTCGGTCAACCTCACCGAGCAGTGAATCCTGGCTGTGTTGCGAGACGCCGGGCAGGGAGCTGATGGGAACCGAGTCGGTTATGTCTTCTCGCACGAACAACGGGGCTACCAGGTCGTTGACCGTGAGGTTCACCTCGGCCACCAGGTTGCGGATGGCGTCGGTCTGTCGGAGTCGGCGCATGCGCCGCTGGGGAAAGCTCACACCGACAGGCTAGTGAGCCAATCAGGCCTCGGCGGAGTCAACGAGGAAACGGTCGAGCAAGGCGTCAAAGCCGATGGCGAACAGCGTCCACTCTTTACCGTCGATGATCCTGACCTGGTTGGTGAATGACGGACCCATGCGGTTGGCCAGACCGTCGTTCAGTGCATAGACGCTAAGAACGAAGTCATCCACCGTGTAGCCCGGCCGCAGATCGAGCTTGAGTAGCTGTCGTAGCCCTTCGAGGAACTCCCGGTAACGGCTGAGCAGGTTCTCTTCGCCCTGGATGACCGCTTGCTGAAGCTCCTCGTCGTCCTGGGTGCCGATGCTGGAGGTGATGGTTCGGTAGATACGCCACCGTTGGCTTTGGAGGTCCTCGAAGTTGAACGCTGCCACTCGTCGGACCATCTCTCGCCGAACGAAAAGCAGACTCTCTCGTGTGCCCTCCTCGATCTGGGGGCTTAGCTCTCCCAGTACTTCGTAGGCGTAGTCCCTGGTTCGGGCGGCGTTGCCGCCGGGCATGTCCCTGACTATGTGGAGGAGTGTGCCGCGTCGAAGGTTGTCCTGCGAAGTGGACGATCCCTTGTGCCGCCAAAGTTCGTAGGCGGCGGCTCTGGGCACGCCCGCGTTACTGATCACATGGTCCATCCGCACGGCGTCGAGCCCTCCGGTAACGCCGGAGCTGATCACGGCGTCGAGTGCGGCATCCAGCATGCGCTGTTCAAGTTGCTCGGAGGTGAAGCGAGGTTTCGGGCCCCGTTTGCCAGGCACGGTGTCGATCCCGCCAGAGTAACAGATCAAAGAAAGTTACTTGTTCACGATTGCTACTACTTGCATTTTTGATGGTTTAGTGTAATTATGACATTAGAGATACCACAATAATTCTGTTATGTGAACCTCGACCATTCGCCCAGCACGTCGAGAGACGTTGACCCAATGATCGCTCTCGGGAGCCATCGCGGGGACAGGTTGGTTGGACAGGTTGACCGAGTCGCAGCGACGGAGGGAGCGTGAAGTGCCCACTGGGCGAGCACGACCGCCGCTGCGCTTCGGCCTGTCCAAACCCGGGCCGCCGGCGTTGACAGCCGGCTTTGACAGCCAACATTGCCAACCAACAACCGCTTGTATCAAACCACGCAACCCGGTCGTCTCTCCATTGCCGCTTCTCGGACGAGAAGTGGCCTCAGGAGGGAAACATCATGGTCACCGACACCCGCCCGCTCCAACCGGGCGACGCCAATCACCGGCCGGAAACACACCCGGCGACGAGCCTCGACCCCAGTTCGGACGAAACAGCCATCAAGACCTACCGCTATCTCCGAATCGGCATGGTCGGTGTGGTACTGGCGTTGTTCGTCTCCATTCTGGTGGAACGATCAGACGTCGCCGGATGGCAGACGTCCATCAGTAGCTACTACTACACACCGGTCAGGGCCGTCTTCGTCGGCGGCATGATCGCCATCGGCATCGCCCTGGTCTCGATTAAAGGCAGCACTCGCTGGGAGGACATCTGGTTCAACTTTGCCGGCATCATGGCTCCCGCCGTGGCCGTCATTCCCACCTCCGACGTGGGTGACTTCTGGTCGGTCGATCTGGTGGCCTCCCCCCGCAACGACGACGGCACGCTGGCCGACTGGGTGGTGGCCAACATTGCCAACAACACCGAGTCACTCCTCATCGCCGCTTTCGCCGGGATGACCGTGGCTTTCGTGCTAACGGCCATCAACAATCCGAGCAAGTCACAGTTTCGTTCAGCCGGCACACCGGAGTTGCGGTGGGGCATGGTGGTCACCTTCGGGCTGTTGCTGGCCATTACCGGCGCCTACCTGTGGTGGGACGGATTCAACGAGCGAGCTCACGGCTTTGCCGCCGTGGCCATGTTCGTCTTCCTGGCTTTCGGCATCGCCGCCAACGCCCTCCACCGACGAGGCAAGTCGGAGAAGCGAACCTACTTCAGGATCTACAGCGCCATCGCCGTCGCCATGTTGGCATCAGGCCTGCTGTTCCTCACCGACTGGACCCACAAGATCCTGATTTTGGAAGCAGTGGAGATCGCTCTGTTCGCCACGTTCTGGATTGTTCAGACCAGGGAACTGTGGGACGAAACCACCTACAGTCCGGCCGCCGCCTAAGTCGCTCCCCGATCCCCGGTCCGTCGGGCCTACCCACCGAGGAAGGCTCGACGGACATTGTCGTCGGCCAGGAGTTCCTCCGCCCGCCCCTCATAGGTTTGACGACCGACCTCGATGACATAGCCCCGATCAGAGGCTTCCAGGCCCTGGCGGGCGTTCTGCTCGATCATGAGAACGGTCAAGCCGATCTCGGCGTTGAGCCGACGAATGGCCTCAAAGATCTGTTTGGTGATAATCGGAGCGAGCCCGGCTGACGGTTCGTCCATGAGCACCAGACGGGGTTCCCACATAAGCGAACGACCAATCTCCAACATGCGTTGTTCGCCACCGCTCATGGTCCCGGCCTCCTGTTTGGACCGTTCCTTGAGCCGGGGGAAGAGGTCATACACGTACTCGATACGCTCCCGAATCCGGTCCTTGTCCCGGCTGAGGAACATGCCGAGCTCAAGATTTTCGTGCACCGTCATCTGAGCGAAAACGCTGCGCAACTGGGGCACGATGGTGATGCCGGCGGTTTGCAGCGCCTGCTGCGGCGGGATGTTGGTGATGTCCCGCCCGTCGCACAACACCCGACCGGAGCGAACCGGAATGATGCCGTAGACCGCTTTGAACACCGTTGACTTGCCGGCACCGTTGGGGCCGATCACACAAACGATCTCGCCCTCGTGGACCTTGATGGTGACCCCTTTGAGCACGTCCTGGCCCACGTAGTATCCGGCGTAGATGTCCTGAACCTCGAGGAGGGGTCGGACGCGGTCGCTTGTTCTTGTTATCACTTGTGCCGTGCCACTTCTTTGTTGCCCGTTGCCCGTCGTCATGTCGCCACCGATCCGGAGTCACCGAAGTAGGCCTCGATGACATCTCGGTTCTCCATGATCTCGTCCGGCCGACCCTCGGCCAGCTTGGCTCCGTAGTTGAGGACCACCACCCGCTCACAAAGGTCCTTCACGAAACGAATGTCGTGTTCGACCAACAGGAAGGCGACGCCGTCGCGCCGGTTGATCTCCACCAGGCGCTCCTTGATTTGCTCTACCAGCGACGGGTTTACTCCCGAGGTGGCCTCGTCGAGCAGAATCATCTTGGGCTTACTCATCAAGGCCATACCGATTTCCAACAGTCGACGTTGGCCTCCCGACAACGTGCCCGCCTCTTCGTCCCGCAGCCGAGTGAGCATCAGAAAGTCGATCAGATGATCGGCCTGGTCCCGGGTGGTGCTGTCCGACCGCCGGAACAAGCTGGCCAAACCTACGTCTCGCCACTGGACGCTCAACTCCATGTTCTCCAAGACGGTCAGTGCCGGATACACCCGCAGCAACTGGAAGGTGCGGGACAGTCCAAGCTGGGCCACCTTGTGTGGTCGTTTGCCTGTGATGTCCTGGCCGTCGAATTCGACCGAGCCGACGGTGACGTCCCGGACCCGACTGAGGCAGTCGAACAGGGTGGTCTTACCGCTTCCGTTCGGCCCGATGAGTCCCACCATTTCACAAGGCCCGACTTCGATATCAACATTGTCGACGGCCACCAGACCACCGAACTGTTTGGTTATCCCCCGGCCGACCAGCAGTGGTTGGGTACCGCCGGAGCTCTTTGATGTCGTTGCCGTCGTCACTGTCCACCCTCCGCTTCCGCGCTCACAGCCACTTCGTCGGCCGAAACCGCCATCGCTGTGGTGTCGTCGTCCTCCAAAGCGTCCATCACGGAGGTCCCGGTGTGCACGTCAACCGTTTCCGAACCGAAGTACTTCGACCACAGAGACGAAATCGACGTCGTCCGGGGATCAAGCACGCCAATCATTCCCTTGGGCAGGAAAAGCACGATGCCGATGAGCAGCAGACCCTGAATGAGAAGATGCCAGTCAAGGAAGTTGGCCCAAATCAACTCCCTCAACAGGAACAGGAAGGCCGAGCCGACCACCGGCCCGGTGACCGTTCCCAGCCCACCCAGCATGGTTCCCATGACGGCGTCGATGGTACGAACCTCGACGAAGGCGATGTCGGGATCGATGAACGTGTTCTGATAGGCCCAGAGCCCACCAAACAATCCAGTGGAGAACCCGGAGAACGTGAACACCGCCACCTTGTTACGGGTGGTGTTGATACCCCGCATCTCGGCCCCGAGTTCATCCTCACGTATAGCCACCAGAGTTGACCCGAAACGAGTGCCCCGCAACCACCAGGTGAACAACAGCAGTGCCACCACCAGTCCCAGCTGCACATAGTAGAAAAGCGGCCGGTTCTGATAAGGGGGCAGGGTCAGGCCCACTCCCCCGCCGGTCAGCGGTTCCGACACCCGGACAATCTCCCGCATGGCCACAAACGTGCCCAACATGGCAATGGAGAAGTACGGGCCCTTAAGCCGCATGGTTGCCCGACCAATCAGCGCCGCCATCACGGCGGCAACACCAGAGGCCACGATAAGCGATGGCACAAACGGCCAACCGATACCCAACCCGTTGGTTTGCAACGACATCAAGATGCCGGTGACGTAGGCCCCGATGCCGAACCATACGGCGTGACCGAAGTCGACGTAGCCGGTAAATCCACCGGTCAGGTTCCAGTTGATCGACACCCCGACTGTTGTCAGCAGCAAGGTGAGGGTGAACAACTCGGAGTTGGTCGTGTGCTCCAGGAGGGGAAGGACGATCAGGCCGACCAGAATGACGGCGCCGAGGCCGATGCCGACCATCCGTCGGACACGTTGAGGTATGAGGGCCAGGCCAACCAGGGTCAAGGCGATGGCCGCCGCCACCCCGACGAAGACTGCGATGCTTCCAAGAATGCCCATGGTCTAACTCGCCGTGGCGTCGACCGGCCGCAGGCCGCCGAACAACCCTTGAGGGCGTAGCACCAGCGCCGCCACCAGGATCACAAACGATGCGACCACCGCCAGGTTGGTGCCGATCTTGTCGACGTAGAGGGCCAACATGGCTTCGATGATTCCCAACACCATTGCCCCTCCCAGCGCTCCCTTGACCGAGCCCAGTCCGGACATGGCGGTGATGGCAAACGCTTTCAGCGTCAACGGTGGGCCCTGAAACGGCTGCACCGAAAGGATGGGGCTGATCAACGCCCCGGCCACGCCGGTCATTCCCAGGCAGAGGGCGAAGGTGATGGCGTAGACCTTGTTGATGTCGATACCGACGATGCGGGCCGCTTCCCGATTCTGGGCCGCCGCTCGAATGCTCTTGCCGGTCCTGGTTCGCTGAAGGAACTGATGCAGCGCCACCAGCACGGCCAGCGCCACCAGCAACACCATGAACTTGGTGACCGGGATGCTGACCCGCTCCGACAGCGACCAGGCCCCGTCGAGCACCGTGTCGTTGCGACGAAAGTCGGCGCTGAAAATGAGCTTCATGGCGTTCTGCAAAATGATCGACACACCGAACATGACCAGCAGCGACACCAGGTGGGGTCTGTCGATCACCCGGTTTACCAGGATGCGTTGAAGCACGAAACCGAAGGCGGCCAGGATGAAGAACACCGGCAGAACAACCAGGAAGGGATCCGAGCCCAACCATTCGTTGGCCACCCAGGCCAGGTAGGCCCCGACCATGACGAACTCGCCATGAGCCAGGTTGATGACCCCCATCACCCCCCAGATGATGCTGAAGCCGAGAACCAGGATCAGGTACATGCCGCCAAGGGCGATCCCGTTAATCAGCGCTTGAGAGAACGTGCTCATGTGCTTGGTTTCCACTCACTTCCGTGTGTTCGGTGTGTTGCCGACCCGGCGGCCGCCCAACCCTGTGCTTGGTCTATTGACCGTCGTGCGGGGAGGGCGACCACCGGGGCTATTGGGAGGAGAACCTCCGGCTGCGAATCAGCCGTCAGGCGATCAGCCGCCCGAGATCGGATACTCCAAGCCGGATACGGCTGCCGCATCGGGAGAGACCACGTTGATCTCTCCACCCTGAACCTGAATGGTTCCCATCGGCTTCGAGCGGTTGACGCCCGCTTCATCGAACCCGATAGGACCGTAGAAGGTGTCGACGTTCAAGCCTCGAAGAGCGTCACGGACGGTGTCGGTGTCAACCGCACCTGCTTCCTCAATCGCCAGGTGCAGGGCGAGAGCCGAGGCTGTGGCGCTGGCCGCCTGGTACACGGGAGGCTCACCGAACAGCGACTCGTAGTAGGCGGCGTAGTCGGCGGCGCTACCAAACCACTCACCCTCGTAGGCCATCGTTGCCTCCCACTGCGTCGGGCCGAGCACACCGTCCACGTCGTCACCGAGCTCTTCAACCAACTTGGGGTTGGAAGGGCCAACGGTGATCAACATGCCGTCCGGGTCGAAGCCCAGTTCCTTGGCCGAGTTCACAAACAGCACGGCGTCGTTGTAGTGGCCGCCGCCGACGAAGATGTCAGGCTGTAGGTCCCGGGCTTTGGTCATGATGGCCGACACATCCTGAATGTCCTTGGGGTAGGTCTCAACGCCCAGGACTTCGATGCCGTTGTCCTCCAGATGCTTGATGGCACCGTTGGCCACCGCGGTGGGGAACGACGTGTCCTCATAGGCCACGAACGCCGTCGTGGCGCCCTTGGCGGCCAGAGATTCGATACCGGACTTGGTGTAGTCGCTGGCCACGGTGGCCACCAGGAACAGGTTCTGGAAGCCGCGTTCAAACATGGTGTCGGAGGTGCCGTTGCCTTCGACCATGATCACATTGTTGGCTTCGGCGATGGCGCTGGCCCCGGTGGTGATACCACTGGAGTACGGGCCTAGGAGGAAATCAACCTCGTCTTCGTCGATGAGGCGTTGAATCAGGTTGGCCGCTGTGTCGGCGTCGGATTCGTCGTCGTAGTAGACGATTTCAGCGGCGTAGCGTTCACCGTTGACGTTGATTCCGCCATAGACGTCGTTGACCCAGGTGGCCCAGGCGTCGTATCCCTGGCGGGAGTCTTTGCCTTCAACCGAGAACTTGCCGGTCTCGCTCAGCGCGGCCCCGATCCGGATGGTTCCGGCGAAGTCTCCGGTCGCTTCGCCGTTGTCCCCGGAATCCTCGGCCGGCTCTTCGTCGGCCTCGGCGCTGTCGCCAGAGTCATCGGCATCGTCGGCTGCTTCTTCGGTCGCAGTGGACGCCGGTTCGGTGTCGTCGGTGGCTGTGGTGTCGTCCCCACCGCCACAGGCTGCCGCCAGCAATCCGAAGCCGAACAGTACGGCCACGAGGGCCCATAGTCGCTTCATTGGATCATCTCCCCTTCTTTTGATGGCGCCGAACGTCGACGCCGGGTTCCGATACCGATCAACGTACGCGAGGCCGTCATCACGAATCTCTATAAAAGCCCACCACCGGCGTAAATAACTCGTAAACAGACCGGAAATCAGCTGGAAACAGCCCCGATCCGGCCTGGAAGCGGGCGCCGCCTATCGCAACTAGTCGCCCAGTCGGTACCCGAGACCGTGTTCGGTGGCGAAGTACGGTTCGTCCCCCGGTTCCTCGATCTTGTTCCGCAGCCGGCTCACATACAGCCGTACGTAATGCGTTTCCGATTCGTAGCCCTCGCCCCACACCTCGGTCAGCACGCTGCGATGAGGAACCGTCCGGCCCTCGTTGATCATGTAGTACCGCAACACGCTGAACTCGGTTCTTGTCAGGTCAAGATCCCGTCCGGCTTTCTGGACCCGGAGTGCTCCCGGATCGAGAACCAGATCGCGGTGGCTGAGCGTTTCGCTCGACGCCTGCTGCCGGTCGCGGGTCGAGCGTCGAAGCACCGACCGCAGACGGGCCAGCAGCTCTTCAACCCCAAAAGGTTTGGTCAAACAGTCATCGGCCCCACAGTCGAGAGCGGTCACGATGTCTCGCTCTGTGCCCATGGCGGTGAGCACAATCACGGGAACGTCGGAGAATTCCCGCAGGCGCCGACAGGCCTCGTAGCCGTCCATGTGGGGCATCATGATGTCAAGCACAACCACATCGGGGTGTTCGTGGCGAACCATGGCCAACGCTTCCATACCGTTGGCCGCCTGGCACACTTCGTAGTCACGGGCTTTCAGGTTCTTGGCCACGAACGCCCGCATCGGAGCCTCATCGTCAACCACCAACACCTTGGCCAGGCGCTCGCCGGAAGAGGTCTGCTCGATCTCGGTTGGCATCAGCTCAGTGAAGCATCAGGCTACGGAAACCGCACTTCGTTCGGTCGGCAACCGAACGTTGAACCGGCTGCCGATCCCGTCGGGGCCGGGTTCGGCCCACAAGACTCCACCGTGAGCTTCGGTAAACCCACGGGCAATGGCCAAACCGAGACCGATGCCCGACGGATCGGGTACACCGTCGACGGCACCCCGACGGACGAACGTGTGGAAGATACGTTCCCGATCGCTCTCCGGTATTCCCGGGCCGCGGTCAATGACGGAGATGACGGTCGACTCGTCCTCCTCCAACCACTCAATGGTCACCGGGTCATCGGGAGACGAATAGCGGCAGGCGTTCTCAACCAGGTTGCGGATGACGGTGACCGCCCGGGCTTCGTCCACCAGCAGTTCGCGGCCGGCCGGGGAGGATTCAACCTGAATGCGGTGACGGAGATGCGGCAGACCGACCAGGGCGGCATCAACCAACGACCACATGTCGATGGGAGCCAAGTCCAGCTCGACCATGCCGGCGTCGATGCGACGCATGTCGAGCAGTCGCTCAACCAGGCCGGTCAATCGGTCGACCTCGTTGTTCACCAAGTTCAGGAACTCGGTCTGTTCGGCCTGACCCCAGTCGACGTCGTCGGCCAGCAAGGTGGTGGCGTACCCCTTGATCAACGCCAGCGGCGTCCGGAACTCGTGTGAGATGGTGGCCAGCAGGCCGGACTTCATCTTGTCCAACGCCCGTTCATCAGTGACGTCGGTCCAGACCTGACCGCGGCCGATCCGCTGACCGTCGTCGTCGGTCACATGGAACGACCGCACCCGGTAGGTCGCCGCTTCCACCGGCCGGCCAGGGGCGACCGTTTCGATCGACGGACGGTGCAGGTCCACATCACACCAGCCCTCCGGTCCCGACCCGATACGTTCAAGCGCAGCCCGGGCACCGTCGGCGTCGGCGGCGTTGGTCAACACCGAGTCGACAAAGACCTGGTGGCTCATCCCGGAACCGACAGAGCCGGTCGAGGTCGCCCACGCCCCCGGATCCAGCAGGCGCTGCATGGTGCTGTTGGCGAACACCACGACATCGGACTGCGATGACACCAAGATGCCCTGGTCGACGCTTTCGACAATCGCCTCCAACTGGCTGGAGCGACTTCTCAGCGTCTCGTCGGTGCGGGCGAACAGGTCGGCGTTGCGGAGGGCGGCGGCAGCGATGGAAGCAAAGCTGACCGACAGCTCGATCTCGTCGTGGGAGTAGGTGTAGGGCTCGCTCTTGTGGATCAGAAGCAGGCTTGGCGACTCAAGGTTGCCGGGCAGCGGAACAGCCAGAAGGCTGCGGTAACCGTGGCGCCGAGCCCGGACACGAACGGCGTCGTTGGCCATGACCGACTCAGTGTCAGGCAACTGGACCGGACGCTGCTCGGCCAGGCAGCGCACGGTTGGAAGGTCACGCTCGGCCGGCCGGTCACGGAGCTCGGCCAGAAAGTCCGGCGTATGCCCCCGCGACGCCAGCACGGTAAAGCTCTCGAATCGGGCGTCGAATCGGAGGATGGCCGACCGCTCAACCCCCAACAGGGTCTCCACTTGGGCCAAGGTGTTTTCCAGAATGTCCCCCGAGTCCAGCGAAGCACCAAGCGTTTGGGCCGCCAGCAGCAACGATTCGATTTGCTCCAGGTTTCGTTGGGCGTCCCGTTCGATGTAATCGAGCGAGCGGGCCAGGCGTTTGAACTCGATGGGCCGTTCGGGGATGGCCTGAAGGGCGGCCCTGGTTGACGGCCGAAACTCACCCCGGACTCGAAGGTCCTCGGCCCCGTCGATCAGCTTCTGGGCCGAACCCAAAACTCTGGCCCGCAGCGCCAGCCACACCAGCACGAGGCCGACAAGAACAGCCAGACCGAGGCCGGCCATGAACCGACCCAGCCCGGCAACCAGTTGTTCGGCCGTCGACGCCGGTCTCATCACCACCAGCACCGAGTCGTCGTCCAGCGGGGCGCTGGTCACCCACCAGGTTCGCTCCGACGGGTCGAACGAGGTGAACTGGCTGTGGCCGTCGGCTGACGGCATGCGGGTGACGGCGTCGATCCAACCGGACAATCGGTTCTCGCTGTCCCGAAGCGCCGGGTCGGTGATAATCGACTCTGGTATGGAGCGAACGGTTCGCTGCCGCAAGCCGTTGTCCGAAGCCGGACCCTGATCGACGATCAGCGCCAGTCGACCGTCGCCCAGATCCTCGGGAAAGCCGTCAGCCGAATCGCCCGGCCGGGCCAGACTTTCAACCAGGACACGGTCCTCCTCCCATTCGGCCGAACGGATCCGCTCGGACAACGAGAGGTAGACAACCAGACCCCCCAGGAGGCACACCGTACCGAGGCCGACCACGATGCGCGACATCAGCACCGCGAACCGACGAGTGTCCGCCGGTTCGAACCACACCTCGAATGGCTGCTCCTTGGCCATACAGATAGACGTTAGAGCGGTTGACCCGTCTTGCCCAGACCTACAGCTGGGCGCCCCTGCGGCTGGTCAGTTACTCAGTTGCCCGGCGATGGCTTCCACCAAGCCGGACTCGGTGTGAGGTTTGGCCACGGCAGCCACGGTCAGTTTGCGGGCTTTGGCCCGCCGGGCCGTGCTGGGGCCGATACAGACCACAATCGGCGGAGTGCGATCGACTCCGAACCGATGCACAAAGCGATCAACGGCCGAAGGCGAGGCGAACGCCACCGCCTCGACACCGATCAGCGACTCGGCCAGCTCCTCCGACGCTTCAGCCAGAGGTGTCGGCTCGACGGTTCGGTAGGCAGTGACCTGATCCACGTGATAGCCCCGGCGGCGAAGGCCCTTGGCCACTGTGGGGGCGGCCAATTCGGCCAGAGCGGCCAAGATGCGCTCGGGGCCGAATACGCCTTCGGACGCAGTGGGTGGTTCGGGAAACTCACGCACCAGATGACTGCCGGTGGCCTGTGACGGCTGGAAGGCAACAGGCCATCCAAGCTTGAGCGCGGCGTTGGCCGTGGTCGGACCGACTACGGCCAAACGAAGATGATCGGGCCAAAGCTCGGCCTCGGACGCCGGTTCGATCTTTCGGTCGGCTGCCAGATCTCTCAACGTGTTGGCAGCCGCTCTAACCCCGTTCGGCGAGGTCAACACCAACCAGTGGTACAGGTCGATGTCAGCCAGGGCGGCGCTCAGAGCGTTACCACCGTCGGCCGGGGGATGCACCTCGATCATGGGCAGACTTACGGCCTCAATCCCCCGCGGCTCCAGTTGTGCCGCCAGCGACTTGTTGTCATCGGAGGCTCTGGTCAGGATGACTCGCGGCCTCCGACCGGGTGACGTCACGACGTTGCGGCCTCGAGTCGCTTACGCAGGTTGCGGGCCAGTTCCCGCCCGGGCTCGTCCTGAGGGGAACCGACTTCTGTGGCCCGCTGCAGATTCCCGTAGTCGTCGGCCGCCAACACACCGGAGATGGAGATGACCGGCGATGATTGAGTAGCGGGTGATTGAACAGCAGAGGATCGATCAACAGTGGCGTGGGCTCCGGCCGGCAGGCTGCAGTCCCCGCCGAGTTCGGCCAGAAACGACCGCTCGGCCGAGACGGCCAGCTCGGTGTCGGCGTGGTTGATGAGTCGAACGACGTCAATGACATCTTGTCGACCACGACTGACCTCGACGGCCAGCGCCCCCTGACCAACCTGAGGAGTGAAGAGTTCGGGGTCGAGGATGTCGACCACTGCCGGCGTGAGGCCCAGTCGTTCCAGCGCCACCGCCGCCATAACCAGCGCAGTAGGGCCGGTGTCGGCCTCCAGTTTCGAGAGGCGGGTGGCGATGTTGCCCCGAAGGTCGACGAAGTCGACATCGGGGCACTGATCGAGCAGCAAGGTTCGACGGCGGTTCGATCCGCTGGCCACGGTGGCACCGGCGGCGTCGGCCAAGCCACCGATGGTGGAGCCGACCAGGGCGTCGCGAGCGTCGCCCCGCTCGGGGTAGGCGGCGACGGTGAGGTCCTCGGGGGTGACGGCCTGGAGATCCTTGGCCGAGTGCACGGCGATGTCGGCGTGCCCGGCTTGAACAACCTGCTGGATCTCTTTGCTGAATACTCCTTTGCCCCCTAGGTCGGAGATGGAGGAGGACAGGTCAAGATCGGCAAAGGTGTCGGACGGCACGAGCACGCAACTGATCGAGGGATCGACGGCGTGCAGCAGGTCGGCGACGTGCTGGGCTTGCCACAGTGCAAGCGGGCTTCGGCGAGTTGCAATCCGGAGTTCCGTGCCTCTCAGCGTAACGGCTACTCTGCCATCATGAGCGAGAACGCAGAGAACGCTTTTCAGGCCATCAAGTCACAGATCGGGAACGACGCCAAGCAGGGTGATTGGTTCGAAGTCGACCAGGAGAGGGTCAACGCCTTCGCCGACGCAACCCTCGATCATCAGTTCATCCACATAGACCCGGAGCGAGCTGCTCAGACCCCGTTTGGTGGGCCCATCGCCCACGGGTTCCTGACGTTGTCGCTACTGGTCCACCTGGTGCAGTCCATTCCCAACGACGTGGGCCCGTTCGACGGTGTACTGATGGGTGTGAACTACGGCATGAACAAAGTGCGCTTCATCAACCCGGTCCCGGTTGGCTCCAACATCCGGGCCTCGTCGCGGGTTATTGACGCCACGTTGAAAGGCAACGCCGTCGATCAGATCAACGAGGTGACGGTCGAAATCGAAGGGCAGGAGAAGCCGGCTTTGGTGGCCGAGTGGATCTCCCGGATCGTTTTCGCCTAGCCGAGATCACCGGTTGCCAGATCACCGGTTGGACCAATTACCGCCCCGACACCCAGGCGGTCCTCCACCGTGCCTCGCTGCTGATAAAAGCTGAGAATCTGAAGTTCGGTGGCGATGTCGACATCACGAACCACCGGGTCGATCGAGCTGTCGGCCGAGTGGTTCACCAGCTTCTCTCCGGTGAAGTTCAACACCGAACCGACACCGGCTTCGACCAACTCGTCGTACACGTGCTGAGCAGCCGATATCGGGGTGGCGATAACGGCTACGAGAATGTCGTGCTCGGCGATGACGTCGACAAGACGATCGGCGTGCAGAACCTCCAGCGAACCGACGGGCGAACCAACCTTGTCGGGATCAATGTCGAGCACCGCGCGGATAGGGAAGCCGCGCTCAGCCAAACCTCCGTAGTTGACCAAGGCCCGACCAAGATTTCCGGCACCCATCACAACCACCGGCCACTGTTGGTCAACCCCCAACGCGGCGCTGATGGTGACCAGCGCCGCCTTAACGTCGTAGCCGACACCTCGGGTGCCGGTAATCGAAAGGGTGGAAAAGTCGCGCCGTAGAGACGCCGGGTTCACCCCCACCATTTCGGCCAACTGTTGTGAGGACACGTTGGCCACGTTGTCGGCGGCGAGGTCGACCAGAGTTCGTAAATAGGTTGGTAGTCGGCCCACAGTGGCGGGTGACACACCGGCGTCGGTCATGGCCCAAGGCTACGGACAGCGCCCGCCACTCACAAAAAGGTGAGCCGGTGAAGCGGCTTCATTGCAAACCAAGCTCTCGATTGAGCTCCGATCAGGACTTGGCCGAATCCGGACCTTGTCGTCGGAGTTCTTCGACTTCGGTCATGGCCGAGCGGAGCTTGTCGATCCACTCCGACTCATTGTCAGCCACCAGCCGAACGCACCAGGCCAATGCCTCGCTGCGAGAGCGGGCGACACCGGCGTCGATGAGGGTGTCCAGCACGGCCCGGTCTTCCATTGCCAAACGGGTCATCACCGGGACATTGGCGGTGGTGAAGGCCGCTTCTTTGTCTCCGCAGCGCACAGCCCAGGAGACATGACGAAGATACAGACCCTGCGCCCGCTCGGCGATGGCCATGCGCTGCTGACGGGTGTCCTCCCGGAAGGCGGCGATTCTGGCGTGGGCGGCAATGGCTCGATCGTCGCCTTCTGACACGTCCGGCATGGCCAGGTGGCCGGTGACCAGAATCTCGTCCCGGTCGAAGGTCACCGAGGCCGGCTCAAGGAACCAGTCGTCAGGCAGGTTCCCGGCAAACCAGGCTCCTAGTTCTCCTCCGGACACCTCCGGTGGTTCGATGGTTTTCCGGCCACGGCCCCGGCCTCTGCCCGGACCACGGCCTGCTCGTCCTGTTTGTCGTGTGTTCATGCTTTTCTCAGATCTTGGTTGTGACAGTCAGTAGCATCGCGTCCAGCTAATCTGTCAGTTTGTAACTGTGTAATTGTAATTGTGTAATAACAATAGCAAAGCCGGATGGGCGCGCCAACGTCCCGCCCCTAGGGTCGACGGCAACTGCTCCAGGATGTACCGCTAGCTGGAGGTCAGATCTTTGGCCAGTTGGTTGCGACGCAGCTTGCCGGTGGGCCCCAGCGGCAACGCATCGGCAATCACGAAGCGGTGAGGAACCTTGTAGCGGGACAACAACTTCTCACAGTGCGCCCACAGGTCAGACTCATCAACCCGACGGTCGGGCATCGGCACAACAAAGGCGACGACCGCTTCTCCGGTGGCAGCCGAAGGCTCCCCGACCACGCCGACCTGCAACACGTCCTCATGCTGCAGCAGCGCCGCTTCAACCTCGCCCGGGAACACGTTGAACCCGGACACAATGATCAACTCTTTACGGCGACCGACAATGGCCAGGCAACCGTTCTCGTCGGCCACGGCAAGGTCACCGGTCCGCAGCCACCCGTCTTCAGTGCGGGCGATGGGCTCGACCTCACCCCAATACCCGGGCGAGACCATAGGCCCCCGCAGCCACAACTCGCCTGGATCGCCAACCACGCATTCCTGACCGGATTCGTCCACCAGACGAGCCTCGATACCGGGAACGGGATTGCCGATGGAACCCAACGGCGGGTTTTCAAGACCAAGAGTTGTCGCCCCGGTACCACCCGACTCGGTCAAGCCGTAGCCGTCATGCAGCGCTACGCCCAACTCGTCGTAAATCTGGTCGGCCAGTGCGCCCGGCAGGGCGGCGGCACCCGACACGGCATAGCGGACGGTGCTGAAGTGATGCGCTTGAGCCCCGGCGAACATCAATTGCTGCCACAAGGCGGGAGGCCCGGCGACAACCGAGGCTTTGTGGCGCTCGATGAGATTCAGCGTCGACTGGGCACCGGAGAACTCCTCCAACACCAGCGTGGCGCCCAGCACCATGCCCAGATGCAGCATCATGTTCAGACCGAAGATGTGGAACATCGGGATGACGCCGAGAAAAACCTGATGTCCCGACCTCAAGTCGACCGGTAGCGACAGCACCGCCTCCAAGCTCGACTCCAGATTGCGGTGAGTGAGAATTACCGGCTTGGGGCCGCCGGCCGTACCGCTGGAGAACACCAGAACGGCAGGGCTGTCGCCGTCAACGTCGACCACGGCCAAGGCAACGGTCTCGTCAGCATCACCGGACGGTTCCGGAGGGGCGGCTCGACGGTCGGCCAACGACGGGGACAGACCGGCAACAGCACTCCAGGTTTGATCAAAGGCGGCTTCCACCACGACAACGGCAGGGTCAACGGCACCAAGCTGGGTCGCCAACTCCACCGACGGAGCGTGAGGGTTGAGCGGCACTGACACCGCCCCCATGGCCAGCGCTGCGATATGGGGAACGGCCATGTCGGCCGAGTTCCCGGCCACAATGGCCACCCGATCGCCGGGCTTCACCCCGGCGGTCGTCAGCTGGTTGACCCAACGGGCGGCTTCAGACCGCAGGCGGGTGTAGGTGAACGTTTGGTCGCCGGTGATTATCGCCACCTGATCGCCGTCAGGCCGACAGAAATGGCGGGCTAAATTACCGGCGCCGGAGGGCCGGGTAGGAGGTGGGTTGTCGCGTGGTTCCGATGACTGAGGTGACATGGAGTTTTGGCCTGCTTTCGATTCGAAAGTAGTGCGTGTTTTCCCTGTGGAACTTGTCCTGACTCGTTTCGTACTCTTCTACGTGCTTGTCGGCACAGTGTCTCTTCGAACTCTTCTATGTGCCTCTAAGTGCTTATCGGCACTGTGCTACTGCAAGCTTGACGCGACAATCTCAGATTACCAGTGCGTCGCCACTTGAGGCCTAACTGAGCGGGAACGTCATGCTTCCGTCGGTTGGCCATCGGCGAACCGTGCCGTTCTGGTTGTGCCTGACCGACCGAAACGAGTACAAATAAGGAGGGCACAGCTTGAAACGCCGGTTCTGTGCGGACGTGCGGACGCTGTTTCGAGTGTGCTGTGAGAGGGACGGTGACTGGCGGGCCACTGTTTCTTACCGAAGAGACGATTGGACCCGGCCCGGTGAGGGCGCTCGGCCGGTCCCCGCACGTGAAACCTCAAGGGGGGAACGTGGTACATCCCGCTGAACAAGGACAACATGATGACGGCATGCCTGAGCAGGGCATGCCTATCCTGCCCCCGATCAACGCGGTTACCAATCCGGTAACCAACGGCGGCGCCGGCCTCAACACTCCGCCCGGGCCCCCGGCGCCGGAGCACAAGGCCGCGCCCGCCCCAAAGCCACCCATCAGCGGCACACCAGCCAGCTCGGCGACCGCGGCCGAAGAGAACCAGACGCCGGCAACCACCGGCGGCATCATCTTTGATCGCAGCCGCTCTCAGCTTCGGGTACCCGAAGCGCTGGTCAACGAGTGCCTTCGTTTCACCCAGGCCCTGTCGTTGAGCCTTTCGGTCGGCGATTCCAAGTCGGCAGGCGCAGACAAGGTTCGAGCCGACAACTCCGAGCTGGTCAACCGACTACGGGCGGCCAGGGTCATCGTCGACGACCAGCTGGACCCGATGGCCGAAGAGCTACTTACGGTTTGTTCCCAGGCCAGCCTCATCATCAAGGTGAATCTGAGCTACGCCGCCGAATCAAGTACGTCGACGGTGTGGGCCACTCCTCGACAGGCTGTGGTTTCCAGTTCGATTGACCCCCACTACGCCGAATTCCGTCCGGTCGACGTCGCCCAGCTGCCACTGGTGCTCGGTGATCTCATGGTGCTCCGACGACCCAGGTTTGTCGGACAGTCACCGGTTTCGGTTGGAACCAAAGCGGTGGCCGAAGCCGAAACCCAGTTGGGTGACGCCGACAAAGCTCTCGGAACGCTGGTGGAAGCCGGCTTGTCGCCGGAACAAGCTCAACTGATCATCGACTTCCAGGGGGCCAACGTGCGCCGCTGGCGGGTCAGCTCCTCATGGTCGACCGATGAGGGCACCGAGGCCTCAGAACTTCGAGGGCTCGATGCCGGCCCGAGCGGCCAATGGCTGGTGGCCATGACCGGCAACCGGGACGAACCGGGCCAAATGACCTTCACCCCTCAGGGGTCCGGTGATGTGGTTCGGGCGTTGCGATCGGTGCTGCCCCGCAGTTGGGTCGGCACACCACTGCGCCGCCAAGTGGCCGGTTGACCATCCCGACCTACATCGTGATGTGTTCACCGATCACAGCGTCAGGTGGCGCCAATTCGGCGCGCACGTTTACCTGGTCGAAGTAGTCGTACCAGCCGCTACCGGCGATGGCCGACTCCAGCATTTTCAGTGTGTCGAGGTCGGGGGCCTGCCAGACGGCAACGTACTGCTCGCCAACGGGCATGGGTGTGTCGACATCGACGTTGCCCCACCCCAAATTGGTGATACCGGCCGCCAGCAACTCGCCCATGGCCCCGCCGACGCCTTCCATGAAGGCCTGGCGCTGCTCACTGGTCAGCCCCTTCCAGGTGTCGTTGGGGGTCCAAAGTTCGATGAAGGTGTACATGGGTTCGACGCTACGAAGCGGGCCGCTCCCCCGCCATGACGGGATTCCCCTAACCGAGCGCCCCTAAAGTAGTCCCCATGGCAAACGGTCAGCTGGCGGAACCAACCGAGCGCCTCCTTCGAAGCGTCGGTTCACATCATCGACCGGCTCCTAGCCGTCAAGTGTTGAAGGCCGGCCTCCTCGATGACTATGCCCGGGCCGACCGGGCCGATAGGCGCCAGATCGATCGGGCAGCCCACATGCTGTTGCACATTGATGACCCGGGTCGGGTTCTCGAACTGGGCATCGACTTCCTGGTCGATGAGCTGGGTACCGCACGGGCCGATGCCGGGCTGCTGGACCCGACCGACGAGATGTACCGTCCCAGTGCGGTGATCACCGACAACGAGGACGATCGAAGGCGTATCGCCTCCACCTCCCTGTCCTGCCATGCCTTGGCTATACGACAGTTGTGGTGTTCACCCGGGCCGGTGGCGTTCCAAAAGGTGCGGGGCAACCGCCACATCGGCGAGCTGGAACCAACCCTGGTCGGCCTGGGTGTGACATCCATGGTCACCGCTCCGATTCGGTTCGATCGACTCGGTCTTGGTCTGCTCTGTCTGGACGAGGTCGACGGCGAGCGCCGTTTTACCGATGGCGAACGGAGCAAGGTTGACCGGTTCGTGAACCGTTTCCTGGCGCCGGTGTTGTTCTCGGCTCTTCGGGGCGTTGCCGACCGCCGGTCCACGCTCACGGTGGCCGAGGAAGATGCGGTTAGGTTGCTGGCCGACGGACTGTCTTACGACTCAATCGCTCGAGTGTTGGGAAAGTCGCCGCGAACCATTGACAACCAACTTCGCTCGGCCCGACGTAAGGCTCGGGCTCACAACGCGGTTGAACTGGTTCGCTGGTGGCAGGCTCTGACTGCCAGCCCT
>JAHDFR010000047.1:5736-11685 GCA_020628065.1 Acidimicrobiales bacterium | reverse complement strand
GGTCGGTCCCTAAGCGGGGCCGGCCGCCGACGCGTCCTGGCGCCGCTGAGCGTCGAACGGAGGCCGAGAAGCTAGAGCAGCACCAGGAACTGAACGACACCGGCAATCAAAATGGCGGCGAGAAGCAGGCCGAGCATGACAACGATCCGCAGTCTCATGATGTTCTCCCCATACGTTCCTGAGCGTGACCTACAGCGTAACGACTGGCATCGGCCTAGAGCGGATTCTCTTTCGGACGTTCCCTGGTAGGCCGCAGTGAAACCGGGGATGACACCGGTCGGGCTGTGGCCGCTCCGGGCCGCACAGTGACCTCATCGCCTTCGGCCAACCCGATCTCTCTAGCAGCCGAATCCCGGTCGACGGCCAACGCCAACAATCCGGCACTGTCAACCAGCAAACCGACGGCACCGACACCGATATCGGCGAACGCCGTCACCCGGGTAGCGGAACGGGCCGCCACCTGACCATCGGGGGAACGGGTCTCGACGGTGACCGAGTCGGGCCAGCCCATCAGGTCCTCGGGTTCCAGGTTGAGCTGGGCGTTGCCGAAGCGATCGATCCACAACACCTCGGCCCTGACCGAACCGTCCTCGTCGGTTTGAGCCACCGGCAACAGTCCGGGCATCAGCTGGGTCGTTTCGATAGCGGTACCCAACTCATCAAGCGGCACACCGTTACACAAGTGAGCGGCGGCCGGGGCGAACACGTCACGACCGTCGAACGTTGACGGGCCGGGCTGATCGTCGCGGACGAGTTGGTACTCGGGGTTGTCGAGCACAACGGCGGCAGTGGCACCGCCCACCATGGCCACCGCCGGAGCCAGCAGACCATTGTCGGGACCAATCAGAAAAGCTCCACCGTCGGCCACTTCCACCGCAACGCCCTTGCGGGCCGAACCGACCCCGGGATCGACTACGGCCAGCGCCACACCGGGAGCCATGTACGGCACGGCACGGGCCATCACCAGACCTCCGGCTCGAATATCGTGCGGGGCCACATTGTGGGCGATATCGATGACTTTGACTTCGGGGGCGATACCCCGGATCACCGAATGAACAACCCCGACGAACTCGTCGTCAAGGCCGTAGTCGGACAGGAAAGAGATGGTGTTGAATCGCATGGCGGTCATTGTTGTGGTTCAGCCCGGTCTAGGAGCCGAGCGCTCGAGAACGTTCGGTGGCGGCTCGAACGGCGGCGGCAATGTCGGCCCGGACCGCTCCCTGTTCGAGGGCGGCCAGCCCGGCGGCCGTCGTACCGGCCGGGGTGGTGACGGCGGCTCGAAGATCGGTGGCCGACTGACCGGTTTCGGTCAGCATCTTGCCTGCGCCGTGGATGGTGGCGTGAGCCAAGGTGGCGGCCAGATCCCGAGGCAGGCCGACCTGCACGCCGGCATCGGTCATGGCTTCGGCCACCAGGAACAGATAGGCCGGTCCGCTGCCGGACAGTCCGGTGACGGCGTCCAGCTGGGCTTCGGTCACCTCAACCGCTGCGCCCACCGCCCCCAGAATGCCGAGCCCCCACTCCACATCTTCGGCCACGGCCACCGAGCCGGGCGCCAGAGCGGCTGCACCGGCCCTCAACAGCGCCGGGGTGTTAGGCATGGAGCGGATAACGGGAACACCGCCACCAACAGCTTCCTCCAAAGCAGCGATCGTTACCCCGGCGGCTACCGAAAGCAAGCGAGTGGGGCTTTCCAACTGCCGAGCCACGGTGACAGCGAGATGCGGTTTAACCGCCAACAACGTGTCGGTGCCGGCCAGAGCGGTCTCTCCCACCGCAACGCCGGGGTGGGCGGCTTCAACCGCGGCCCGGGTTTCGGGCACCGGGTCGGCCACATACAGCTCGCCCGGCTCGGCCCACTCGGCGGCCACAAGCCCGGCCAACAAGGCCTGGCCCATCTTTCCCCCACCGACGATCTGAAGCTTGGCAACCATAGAGCTGAGCGTACCGGCTGCCAGGAAATGCCGTTTCACCCCGACCGCGTCGGGATGTTCACCGTCCACGATTGATTTCGAGGGGCGACGCTTTCATGAATCCGCTGCCCGTTGGTGGTTCAGCTCACTCGTCGGCGAACCGGGAGGCATAGCCGATGCGGATAGCAGGCGGGAAGTACTGCTCGACCCACTGATAGATGGATCCCAGAACCCGATCCAATTCACCGTCAAGGCGGTCCAGCGGTACCAGGGCGTTGTCGACCTGTCCCTGGATGAAGACCGCGTCCTCCTTGCCGATCATGAACGACGCTCCGTACATTTTGGCGTTGCGTCGCAGGAGGTGGGCGAACAGTTCCGCCTGGTTCTCCTCCGGTCCCGGCATGAAGTAAGTCTCGAACCGCAGGGTTCGTTGCCGCAAATGAAAGTAGACCGTGTAGAACTCTTTAGCTTCGCCCTTCATGCGGATAAACCAGGCTCTAGGGGTGTGAATGTCCCGCTCGACGGTGTCGACCAGCGGGTTGTGCTCGGACTGTTCGTTCAGCCAGGCATCGATGGCCGACTCCAGAGCTTGCAACTCTGCGTCGGACGGCGGGCGACCCTCAGGGTTTGACGTCGACACAAGAATCTACTCGCACAGCTCTATTCGCACGGCACGAGGGCTCGGGCCGAGAGATCTTCATACATCCGGCGCAGGCGGGCGGCCGAGACCGACCAAGTGTAGGTCCGGGCTCGGGCGGCGGCCGAGATGGAAAGGCGTCTGGCCAGAACCGGGTCGGCCAGCACCGAATCGATGTGTTCGGCGTACTCGGCCGGATCCCGGCTGTCGACCAGGTAGCCGGTGTGACCGTGTTCCACCAGCGTCAACAAGCCACCGACGGCCGAAGCCACAGTCGGCACCCCGCATGCGGCCGCCTCCAACGCCACCAACCCAAAGGACTCCGAACGGCTGGGAACCAGGCACACATCGGCCGCCCGATAGTAGGTGGACAGCAGGTGATGCGGTTTGGCTGGAACGAACCTCACTCGTTCGGTCAACCCGAGATCTTCGATCATCTTTCGAACCCGGGTGACCTCGGTGTTGCCTTCGGTCCCTGAAGCTCCGCCCACAATCCACAGTCGGGCGTCCCGGCGTTGCAGGCTGGCCAAGGCCTGGACGGCGACGTCCACCCCTTTGAGTGGCTGGATACGGCCGACGAACAGCAGCAATGGAGCGTCATCGGTTTTGAGCGCCCACCGGGCGCCGGCCTGACTGCCGGGGGAGAACAACGCGTGGTCAACCCCGGGCGGCACGATCTCGATACGGTCAGCCGGGCAGTCATAGTACTGAATCAGCTGTTCGGCTTCGGCGGTGGCGTTGGCCAGCACCACATCGGCGCAGGCCATGACGGCCGATTCGGCCTTAGCCCGAGACTCCGGCTCATGATCACCAGACTCGGCTTTGACTCGGGCCAGAGTGTGGAACGTGGTGAGTAACGGCAGACCCAGCAGCTGTTTGAGCGTACGCCCGGCCACACCCGACAGCCAGTAGTTGGCGTGAATGACGTCGGGCTTGAACTCCAGGCAGTCGTTGTACACCCACTCGCTGTAGTGGTCGACGTAGTCCGGTAGCTCTTCCTTGGCCAGATCGGTGGGCCCGGCGGGAACGTGCACCACTTCGAAGCCCGGTTCGACCGACACCACGTCGGGTAGCTCGTCGTGCCAGCGGCGGACATACACCCGGCATTGCACCCCGGCCTGGGCCAGGGCTGACACCAGCTCCCGAACATACACGTTCATGCCCCCGCCGTCGCCGGTCCCCGGTTGAGCCAGGGGCGAGGTGTGGAGCGAAAGGATGGCCGCTCTTCTCATCACTTACTTAAGGGTAGGGATTTACCGGCGTCATCGCTCTCGGTGTCAGTGCGCTGGTGATGCTGAGCGTCCTGAGCGCTATCGGAGGTTGTTCAGAACGCTGTCGACCGACACCTCACCGACCCGGTAGCGGCGTCCAATCTCGTTCTGGATGGTGTCGATACGATCGTGGAGGGCTCGGCGAACCTCGGACAGGTTGCGTTCGAACAGCTCAAGGCGCTCCATCATGTCGGCAATGTCAGCTTCGCCCAGTGACCCCAGGTCGCCAAAGTCGGACGACGTGCCGGCCTCATCGAGCTCCTGCAGTAGTGACACGGCGATCGGCCCGGGCTCGCCAACTTGAACCTTGCGACGGGGAACATCAGCGCCCTGCTCAGCGTCGTCTCCTCCACCGTTGTCGACCCCCTCGATGGGCGCCCGACGCTCGGGGCGCCCGGTGACTTCGGCCAAAATGTCGGGAATGTCGTACAGCAGTTCGCTGTCGGGCAAGACACCGGAGTCGGCCCCGGCCGCCCGGCGGGCCGTTTCGTGGCCCACAATGTCTAGACGCCCCTGAGCCACTCGACGCACAAACGAGACGTCGCCCTCGGCGGCGGTCATGTCGGTGCGAATGGCTCGCAGGTGGGTGAGGTCGGTCTTTGGAAGATCGGTAACCAGATCCTCGTTCATCAGTCGTTGCAAATCGGCGTGCACCGGACCCACGCTACCCGAGCCGAGTGCTGCGATGGTGACTAGCGGGGCAGGTTAACCCGCCCGAAAGCGGGGATCCTGTCGCTAGTGGGCGTCGGGCAACAGGACCAGTAGCAGCAACCAGATGGGGGCCACCAGCAGGTATGAGTCAAGCCGCCGTAACGCCGGGGCCCACGACGCTCCGTGAGGTAGCAGGGCTGAGGCTGCATACTGACCGAGTGGGGCGCCAAGAGCGGCCACGGCGCTGAACACCAGCACGGTTTCGGAGCTGAACGGATCAGGCTCGATCAGGAACAGGAAGAAGGCCACCACGGCCAGAGCGATGGCTCCGGCCATTGGACCTTCGATGGGGTTGAAGGCGCCGCTACCGACAATAAAGTCGCCGGCCTCGTACGCACTGATGAGGAACAGCAGGCCGATGGCGGCCGGCAAGTTACGAAAGGTCATGGCGGCCATACAGGCGGCGGCCAGCCCAACAGGGATGGATGAGCGGGCCAACACATCAAACAGCTCGATCGGGGGTCGACGATGGCCGCGATACAAGATCACGTATACAGTCAGAGTGACCAGTCCCAAAGCCAGACCGATAACAACTCCACCGGGACCGTAGAAACCGGGTAGGGCCGTCAACCCGGCGGCCATAGCGGTCCAAGTTCGGGTACTCGGCACCCGACGGAACCAGGCGAACCCGGCCTGCAAACCGGCCAACGCCGCTACGACGGACAAAACCACGGCCACCGCCACCCCGCCCAACGCCGGGTTTTCAGAGGTGATGCCCAAGAGCATGGCGCTGAGCACGACCGCAAACCAGATGACGCCCATGGTGACTTTGGGACCGTCGGTCGGGTACGGCACCGAGTAGCGGTTGGCCGCCCACTGGGCTTCACGGGTGCGATGCTTTTGCATCTCCCGTTGGGCTCGGCGCTGACTGCGAGTCTGCGGTTCGGGCGGGCGGCCGTACTGGCCCGGAGGCTGCGATGAGGGCTGCTGTTGTCGGGACTGCTGTTGCGGGGGCTGCCGTGGCGGAAGTTGCTGGGGCGGGGGTGGACCGCCCTGCTGATAACCGGGTTGACCACCCTGCTGATAGCCGGGGCGCGAATCGTAGCCCGGAGGCTGGTTGGGTCCTGAATACGGTGCTGACACGTCTACAAAGCGCCTCTGCTACCCGCCGGAAACCGGGGGGAGCACGGCGACCTCGTCGCCATCGGCAACTGCCGATTGGCGTTCGGCCGGTTCACCGTTCAACCACACATTGCTGATTTCCAGAACGGCCGAGAAACCCTCACCGAAACGGCCTGTTGCTTCGTCCAACACCTCACCAACCGTGGAACCGGGGAGCTCCAACCGGTTGGTACCGGCCGATTCGCGGGCCTGAGCGAAGAGTCGGAGAACTGCCACCAGACCATTGTGCCAGCAAGGGCGGCAAGTGACACGAGACCGCCCATGCTGACGCTGGCGGCGACAGGTCGGTGATTAC
>JAHDFR010000047.1:0-5636 GCA_020628065.1 Acidimicrobiales bacterium | reverse complement strand
GACATGGTGGTTGTCGGCTCCGGACCCAACGGTTTGGCCGCCGCCATCACTGCGGCCCGAGCCGGCGCCTCGGTACTGGTGGTGGAAGCCAACGACACCGTCGGTGGAGCCTGCCGGTCTTACACCCTGCCCATCCCGGGATCATCTCAGGGTGCCGTGTTTGATGTGGGTTCAGCCATCCATCCGATGACTTTGGCCTCACCGTTCATGTCGTCCATCGAGCTGGACCGACGAGGGGTTCAGTGGGTGCACCCACCGGCGGCAGCAGCCCACCCGTTGGACGATCAGCCGGCGGCCATGACCTGGAACGATTTCGATCGCACGGTCGACGAGCTTGGGGCCGACGGTAAGACCTATCGGCGTCTCATCGGCCCGGCGGTCAAACACTTCGAAGAGTTGGTCGAGTTCACTATGGGTACACCGAAGTCGATGGCTTCGTGGAGCGCCCTGCACCCCGTTCTGGCAACCCGCATCGGGCCGTTGATGGCCACCCCGGCCTCGCTGGTGGCGGGACGACTCTCAACCGAGCCGGGCAAAGCGCTTTGGTCCGGTCACGCCGCCCACGCCATTGCTCCGCTGTCCAATCCGTTGACCTCGGGGTTTGGCGTTGTCCTGGCCGCCGCCGCCCACGCCGTCGGCTGGCCGTTTCCGGCCGGAGGGGCCGGCAAAATCGTTGACGCCATGGTGGCCGAGTTAACCGACCTCGGCGGCGAGATCGCCACCGGTCAACGGATCGAATCGGTGGAGGACCTGCCCGCCAGCCGATCAGTGGTCTACGCCCTCACCCCACGGCAAGTGGCCAACATCGTCGACAAGCGACTGCCGCGACGCCATCGTTCCCGGCTCAGTCGGTTTCAGTACGGGCCGGGGGCCTGCAAAGTGGACATGGTCATCGACCGTCCGATCCCGTGGACCGACCCTCGAGTGGCTCAAGCGGGAACCGTCCATGTCGGCGGCACGTTCGACGAGGTGGCGGCCGCCGAAGCGGCTGTGGCCGACGGGCGCCATGCCGAACGACCGTTTGTACTGTTGGCCCAACACTCGCTATTCGATCCTTCCCGTGCGCCGGAGGGTTACCACACCGTTTGGGCCTACTGCCACGTACCTCATGGATCGACCCGTGACTCGAGTGAGGCAATCAAAGATCAGATCGAGCGGTTCGCTCCCGGTTTCCGTGACTCGGTGGTGGCCGAGCAGGTGTCTCGACCACCCGACCTGGAGCGGGACAACGCCAACCTGGTAGGCGGCGACGTTGGCGGCGGTAGCTACCGGGGCTTGGGTGGTCTCATGCGTCCCGGTTGGCAGTTGAATCCTCACGCCACCGGGGTGCCGTCATTCTTCATCGGTTCGGCCGGCACGTCTCCCGGTGCGGCCGTTCACGGAATGAGCGGGCATCTGGCGGCCAAGAAGGCCCTGAACCACTTGGCGGCCGAAACCATCAAGGCGTTGTAGCACACCGAATGCCTCGAAGCCCTGGCGGTGTGGCCGCTGGAATGTCGGGGGTTTAACCGTTGGCAACCGCCACGGTTTACACTTGTGCAATTCGCCAACGGGGGCGATTGCTTGTGTTGGGGGACTGGGAACGTGACTACCACCGAAGTAACAACCATGTTGATGATCCGACACGGCCAGTCGGAGTGGAACGCCCAAGGCCGCTGGCAGGGTCAGATGGACCCGCCGCTGTCCGACCTCGGGCGGGAACAGGCCCGGGTCGCCGCCCAGTCGGTGGGCGATGTGGACGCCATTGTCGCCTCTCCCCTGCTTCGGGCGTTCGAGACAGCCAGCATCATCGGCGACCATTTGGGCATCGGACCGATCGAACCGTACGACGGATTGATGGAACGTGCCCTCGGAGAGTGGCAGGGCTTGACCCGGGCTCAAATAGACGAGGGCTGGCCCGGCTGGGTGGAAGACGAGGAGCGCCGACCCAAAGGGTGGGAGTACGACGACGAGGTGCTGTCTCGGACTCTGAAAGCGCTGACCGAGGTGGCAGGCAAGTACCCGGGCGGACATGTGGTGGTGGCCGCTCACGGCGGGGTGATCGTCACCATGGAGAAACATCTGGGCGTGAGTGACGGCCGCGTCCCCAATCTGCACGGTCGGGTGGTGTTGTTCCATCACGGCCGATCGGGCGATCCGTTCACGGCCGGAGACCCGGTGGCGCTTGTTCCGCAGGACATGCGGACCGGTGGCTCGTCCTCCAACCGGAACTACTAGTTGGTGGGCGAAACGGCTGAGCAACTCGGCCTTCTCGACGAACCAACCGACAGTGAGTTGGTTGACGGGCGGTCGGTTGACGGGCACTCGGTCGACGGGCACCCGGTTGACGGTGAGCCATTTGATACCGCTCCCAGACGTGAACCGTTGGAGGTGCGGGTAACCCGCTCGGCCCGACGGAAGAAAACCGCTCAGGCCCGCCTGGTCGACGGTGTGGTTGACCTGCGGATCCCGGCCCACATCAGCGCCGAGGAGGAGCAACACTTCGTTGAGCACTTTCGGGAGCGCTTCGAACGGGCCCGCCGCTCGGAGGAAGTTGACCTTGAGGCCCGAGCGGTCGAATTGGCCGACGAATACGGGCTACCTCACCCGACCTCGGTTCGGTGGGTCAGCAATCAGCGCACCCGGTGGGGTTCGTGCACTCCGGCCAACGGCACAATCCGGTTGTCGGATCGGATGTCGTCGTTCCCCAACTGGGTGGTGGACTATGTGTTATTGCACGAGTTGGCTCACCTGGTGGAGTTGAACCACACATCGGCCTTTTGGAAGCTGATCGAGGACTATCCGCTGCGGGAGCGAGCCCGCGGCTACCTGATCGCCAAGGCCGAACATTTGTAGCCGGTGTAACTAGCTGTGACTAGCCGTCGACGGTGGCTGTGCCCACCCGGTTGGAGTCGGCCAGCGTGAGCAGATAGATCAACGGCGGCAACACCAGTACGGCGGCCAGGCCGGAAGCCACCAGCAGGCCGACGAGGGCGGCGTTGGCTCCGGCCGCTTCGGACACGGTGAGCTGGTCGACCAGCACCCACGGGTATTGGGCTGCGCCCCAACCGGCAACCACCAGGGCGACGGCCAGCGCGGCCACGATGCGGGCCCGACGGGGTCGACCCCGGTAGAGCTCGACCATGGTGATGACTCCGGCCAGTCCGGAGCCGGCGGCCAGCGGTAACGCCCTTCCGAGCAGACCGTCGGCCAGCGTGGGACTGTCGGTCAGCAGGATGGGGATACCGGCCAGTACCACTGCACCGGTGATTGCTCCCCCAATGAGAGATTTGCGGCGCAGTTCGGCAACCAGATCGTGGTAGCCGAGGCGTTCAGCGTCGGCGGTGAGCAGCACCCCGGCCAGGTAGGTGCAGGTGGCGGTGGCCAGCACTCCGGCCAGCAGAGAGGTTGGGTTGAGCCAGGCTTCCTGCTTGTCACCGGTGCCGGTGGCCGGAACCCGTCCGGACGCGATACCGCCGGCGATGGTTCCCAGGAAGAACGGAGTGACCAGCGAGGCGGAGGCGAAGATGACACCGGTTACTTGCGCCCACCGCAGTGTGGGCGAGTATTTACGGAAGGCGAAGGCCGCTCCCCGAGCGACGATGCCCAGGCCGGCCAGCCAGAACGGTATGGCCAGTGTGCGCATGATGGCGGAGAAGGCTGAGGGAAAGCCGGTCCACAGGAAGACCAGTACGAAGATGAGCCACACGTGGTTGGCTTCCCACACCGGACCTATGGCGTGATCGATGAGGCGTCTGGTCGGGGCGCCTTTTCTGGCGTTGCCGGCGGTGAGGTCCCACACACCGGATCCGAAGTCGGCACCGCCGAACACCGAGTACAGAATCACGGCGGCGAACATCACCGCCGCTACGGCGTCGGGGACACTCATGGCTGTATCCCCGGCCGATCGACGGCGCTCACAACTGCTTTGACCTCACTCCTGTGGCCCGAGCGTTCGTCCAGCGAAGGGCCGTACGGGCTGGCCAAATCGGTTTCGCCTTCCCGCCAGCGTTTACTCATCGAGCGGATCACGGCGATGGCTCCGGCCGTCATCCCGGCATACACCACCACCAGCACGGTCAACGTGATCCAGATGTAGGAGGCGTCGGTTACGGCGTCGGTGGTGCGCATGAGGCCGTGCACAATCCAGGGTTGGCGACCGACTTCGGTGGTGACCCAACCGGTTTCCATGGCCAACACCGCGGCCGGACCGGACGCAACCAGGGCCCATAAGAAGGGTTTGGAGGTGAACAGGGCGTCCCGGTTGCGTCGCCACAGCCACCCGGCCCAGGCGATGAGGCCGACCAGCGCCGAGCCGATGCCGATCATGATGGTGTAGGCGGTGTGGACCACGGCCACCGGGGGTCGTTCGTCGGGGTCCACGGCGTCGAGGCCGATGACGGTGGCATCAAAGTCGTTGGTGGACAGGAACGACAGCAGCCCGTCGACCGGTATCTCAATGGCACCAACCAGTTCTTCACCGTTCCAGTAGCCGCCCACTTCGAGCCGGGCGGCGTCAGTGGTTTCGGCCAGCCCTTCCATAGCGGCCAGTTTGATGGGTTGTTCGTCGGCCAGACGCTGACCGGCGAAGTGGCCGACCACCGGCTGGATAGGGGTGGCTACAGCTACGAAGGCCAACGACACCAGCAGCCCCAGTTGGTGGACGCGATCACGTCGACCTTTCAACAGGCCCATGGCGTACACCGCCGCCACCGAGAAGCCGACCACCATCACGGCGGCAAGGTACATGTGGGCGAACTGGAGCCACACCGCCGAGTTGAAGATGGCGGCCAGCGGGTCAATGTTGGTGGGAACCATTTGACCGGCGTCGTTCATGACCAGATCGAAGCCGGTGGGTGCGTTCATCCAGGCGTTGACCGAGATCACCATGAACGATCCGACGACGCCGGCGGCCATGATGGGCAGCAACATCAGCGAGTGCCACCGTGCCGGTAACCGGCCCCAGCCATACACGTAGATGCCGAGGAAGATGGCTTCGGTGAAGAACGAGATGCCTTCGAGAGCGAAGGCCAGCCCGACCACGTCGCCGTAGGCGTCCATCAACCCGGGCCACAGCAGCCCGAGTTCGAACGACAATATGGTGCCTGATACTGCCCCGATGGCAAACAGCACAGCCGCCACTTTCGACCACCGTTTGGCCAGTTCGAGAGCGACGTCGTCGCCGTTGAGGCCTTTGCGGTGAAGGACGAAGATCATGGCCGGCCAGGCCATTCCGAAGCAGGCCACGATGATGTGCCAGCCGAGTGAGATGGCCATCTGGGTCCGAGCCGGCAGGAGGGCGTCGGGTGCCGTAGTTGCTGTCGTGTTGAGCAAGTTTGCGACACCGACCATCAGCCCGGGCATAACTCCACTGTAGGTGAGGTGGCTTCGGGTGGCGGTTTGGGTGTGTCGGACGGCTGGTGTGCCTGTTGTCTCGCGGCTTCAACTACCCCGTCAGGATGGGTGGGGGTAGGTTTGAGTGTGGCGCGGGATGCCATTCAGGGCGAACGACTAAGGAGATCCACCATGACTCTTCGACTCGGCGACGAAGCCCCAAACTTCTCGGCCTCCACCACTGACGGCGACATCGACTTCCACTCGTGGAAGGCCGACTCGTGGGCTGTGCTGTTCAGCCATCCGGCCGACTTCACTCCGGT
>JAHDFR010000217.1 GCA_020628065.1 Acidimicrobiales bacterium | reverse complement strand
AGCGAACCGAGTGGAAACACCCGCCGGAAGGCCAACGGAGCGACGACCACGGCAACAACCAACAGGACCGACCACGTAGTCGGCGGTTCAAAATCGTCAAACAGCGACTCCCGTATACGAGCGTTACCGATGGCCAGCACCCACCCGGTGGCCAGCAACGCGGCAGCAATGGCAACATCCACGACAGGAGGCAGCAACGTGGAGGGGGAGATCTGTTCTGTAGATCCGTCCATGGCTCCAAGAGTAGTTCGACCGGTAAATCGGTCGCCTCCCCCATCGGAGGGAACACGTTCAGCCGGAAGGGGGATGTAGGGGGACCCGCAATGGGAACAGAATGCAGTCATGTTGGAACTTCACGGGCTACACAAACGGTTCGGCGACGTCGTCGCCCTCGACGGTGTTTCCTTCGCCGCCAAGCCGGGATACATCACCGGTTTCCTCGGTCGCAACGGGGCAGGCAAGTCGACCACTATGCGCTCGGTGTTCGGTCTGGTCAATCTCGACGATGGGCTGATCCGCTGGAACGGCCGAGACGTCGACGGCGCTGCCATGAGTCGGTTTGGCTTCATGCCGGAACAACGGGGCCTATACCGCAAAATGAAGATTAGAAACCAGGTTTCGTACTTCGCTCAGTTGAAAGGGCTCGATCGACGGTCGGCCGACAAGTCAGCCAATGAGTTACTGACAGAGCTCGGGCTGGGCGACCGGTTGGAAGACAAGCTGGAGGCGTTGAGTCACGGCAACCAGCAACGAGTGCAGTTGGCCACCGCCCTAGCCCACAGCCCTGATCTCTGCCTGCTGGACGAGCCGTTCAACGGGCTCGACCCTACTGCGGTTCGAGTACTCAACAGCTATCTCCGGTCACTGGCTGACGACGGCCGGGCCGTCCTGTTCTCCTCCCATCAACTCGATCTGGTCGAGGAGCTGTGCGACGAGGTGGTCATCATCGATGACGGTTCGGTTCGAGCCACGGGATCGGTGTCCGAGGTTCGACGCCAGCTGGGTCATTCCGTACTCAACCTGGCCTTCAGCTCAACCCCAGACTGGGGCCGACTGGCGGCCGAAGGAGCGGCGGCTACAGGAACCAGATCGGCTCAGGTGAGGCTCGACAACCCCGATCGCTTGTCCCACTTGTTGTCACTGGCTCAGGAAGCCGGTTCGTTAACCACGTTCTCCTACGATCTTCCCTCGCTGTCCGACGTCTTCGAAGAGGTGACCCAATGACCGACACCGAAACACCCTCAACCCAACCCTCGTCATCGCCAATCGATATGGAATCGAACCGCGCGTCAGCACCGACCATGATGAGTGACGCCGCCCTGGTGTTCCGTCGGGAATTCATCACGAGAATCACCTCCAGCATGTTCCTGGCCACGATGGCCTTTGGTTTAGTCATGATCATCGGTGGGGCCGTCTTCTTCCGTGTCATTGACGAAACCGATGTGGACATCGTCGGCCTGGTGGGCGACCAGCCGACAGGTCTCGCCGACGCGCTCCCGGAACTCACCGACGAAGCCGGTTTCGGCCGGGTCGAGGTTGAGACGTTCGAATCCAGAGAGGCCTTGGACGAGGCGATCATCGCCGGAGATGTTCGAGTCGGCGTGGTCGACGGATCCGAGCTGGTGGTGAAGACCAGCGACGGAACCCTTCCCGGCTTTTTGGCTCTGGTGTGGAAGGAAGCGCGGGTCGGCGCGCTGCTAACCAGCCCCGACCTGGATCCCGGGCAGCAACAGGTGGTGGCCGAGGCCACCACCGACATACCGCTCACCGAGCTGGAACCCGATCCTGAGTCCGAGGCCAAAGCAGCTGTCGGCTTCGCCCTGGTGATCATGTTGTTCCTCACCATTCAGCTGGTGGGTGGCATGTTGATGCTGTCGATCACCGAAGAGAAGGGCAACAACATTGTGGAGTTGCTGCTGTCGTCCATGTCGTCGAAATCGCTGTTGCTGGGCAAGCTGGCGGCCAACGGTCTGATTGGCCTCATTCAGACCGTGGTACTCATCGGGGCCGCCATCATCGCCGTCAACGTCACCGACTTGGGCGACATCCCGACCATTCCATCCTCGCTGCTGTTGGTGGCGCTGCTGTGGTTTGTGGTTGGCTTCGCCTTCTTCGGGGTGCTGATCGCCGCCGGCGCCTCGCTGGCCCCCAGCCAAGAGGATGCCCAGTCGGTCATGACGCCAATATTCATCCTGTTGTTGATCGGCTATATGGCCAGCATCTTCGTGACGTCCAACCTCGACTCCGGCGCTGCCCGTGTGGTCTCGATGATTCCACTTGTGTCGCCGTTTGTCATGCCCGCCCGGTTCCTGGACGGCGACCTACCGCTGTGGGAGCACGGCCTGGCTTTTGCCATCGCCGCGGTGACGCTGGTGGCGGCGTTGCAGTTGGGATCGCGGATCTACACCCGCAGCGTGATCCACACCGACCGCAAACTCGGTTGGCTGGAAGCTTTCAGGGGCGAACCGGTTCGCTGATTTGTGGGCTGCTCGCCGGATCCGGGAATTGGGATTAGCCGGGAATTGGGATTAATCGGTGAAGCTGACCAGGATGGCAGCGTTGGCGATGACCATAAGATCAGTGCCGTTGGGTGCCGGGACATCTAGACCACCCAACATGGGGGTAACGGTCACCGTGCCGTACGGGACCTCTTCGGCGATGGAGGCCACGTCCACCTGATCCGGTTTCTGCACTCCGAGTCGAACTTCGATCCGCATTTGCTCTTTGGTCTTGCCTGCGGCCTGAAAGAAGTTCAGACTGCTGTGGCGGAGAGCATCAAACACGGCTCGACGGCCGGCTTTGGTGTAGTCACCGCCGTGGACGTCAACTCCCATTCCCATCTCGGTCAGCCATCGGGTGGCGCCAGGCGATTCGGTTGACTCGGTTGAAGGCTGGTCGGTCATGGCGGTCACCGTACCGTGACGTCGACCGGCTCACGCTGACCGGCCGGACACGAACTCCGGTCAGGCAACCAGCCGGGCACCGGCAGGGAACGGGTTCCTACCGCTGAGGCTTCCTGATACGGCCACGGGCCGGAACCCGAAGAAGCCGCCACCGGTCACGAAGGTGTGGCCGGTCGGGTCTTTGCCGTAGTCGAAGTGTTCTCTTACCGCCGCAGCGTGCGCACCGTTGCGCATGTAGGACTCGGCGGCGCCCGCACTCTCCCAGACGGTGAGGGTGCCCACCATTCTCTTGAGCGGGTTGGCCAGTCCGGTTCCCCAGATGACGTTGGGGGCGGTCAGGAACTGTTCTTCCAGAGCAGCGTTGACTCGGAGGAATCGGATCAGCTTGCCGACATAAAACCTTCCGATGGTTACCGCCACGGTCGGACCGTCAGCGGGAACCGACACCTTGGCTGCTTCGGCGTTCATGTCGGCGTCGACCCCCGGCCAAACCCCGACCGAGCGGAACAACTCCATGGTGGTGTTCCAACCGGTCGACAGTTCACGCCCGGTTGGATGATCGCTGAGGAATCGTTCGACCGACTCGGCGTCCCGCCAACAACCGAGCATGGCCTCGCGGCCCAACTGGGGACTGGGCATGGCGCCCGGGGTGAACGGCCCGCATGCCATGGTGCAAGCCGACAGCAGGCCGGGGGCTTCCGACGACGTCGGTGGCCTTCGAGTTAGGGCGGAGCGCACTCCGGAATCGGCTACGTGCACGCTGAACAGCATTGTTCCTCCTGGCGCTTGAGATTGCAGCGACCCGTTGATCGGTTACTCGACACTGCCATGCTCACACCCGATTCGTGAAGGGTTTCGTGTCCGATGACACGCCGGTATCAGTCCTCAGGGTGCTGCCGGTTGGGGTCGATACAGAAGCTGTTGAACCCGATCGGGAAGGCGGCGAGTATGGCGATGTCGGAGTACTTACGTGAGATTCGAGGGCTTGTCGGCTCCCGGCGACTGCTCTTGACCGCCGCTACTGCGGTGATCAGAGATGATGGCGGGAACCTGCTGCTGGGTCGGTCGGCCGAGTCAGGTTTGTGGGGAACGATCGGCGGCATCATCGAACCGTTCGAGAGCCCGGCCGAAGCTGCTCGACGGGAGGCGATGGAAGAGGTGTGCGCCGAGGTGGACATCGGGCCGCTGCTGGGCACGTTTGGTGGCCCGGGATACGAGATCACCTACAGCAACGGCCATCTGGTGTCCTACATCATCATCGCCTTCTCCGCTCGACTTCTCTCGAATCCCAGGCCCGATGGGGAGGAGCTGGTCGAGCTCGGCTGGTTCGCTCCATCTGACCTTCCGGTGACCGAGATGGGTGAACTCAACCGCCTTCTACTGTCCGAGCTGGGTTTTGTGCCGTCTGAGCGCAGGAAACCAGTGCCGCTGACCTGACTTCTGCCGGGCCATACTCTCTGTTAGGTTGAGGTTGGCCCACATCGGCATACTGTCGATCGGTCTCGTCTACCGGGGAGTCGCTTGGTGGCTCTTAGCTCTCAATCGCCGTTCTTTCTTTCGCAACGCATCGGTAGATGGCGTTGGCCGTGGCTGCTACTGAGCGTTCCGGTGGCGGTGTTTGTGGTGATCGTCGCTCTCACCGGGATCTTTCTGGGAGCCGAAGCGTTGGCCGGACTCGGCTATCAGTGGGCTGACGAGGCGGTGGCCCACTTGAACTCCGATGCCATGGGAACAAGGCCGGGGCTCCTGGCTCTGGATCTCCTGGTTGTTGGCCTTCCAACCTGGCTGGCGGCCATGGCGGCGTCGGCTGTTCACGGTCGAAGTGTTCGTTCGCTGGTGGCGCCGCTGTTCAACTTCCGCTGGTCCATTGTCAGGAACGTCTTGGCCTTCGAGCTGGTGTTTCTGTTGACACTGGGTTTTCTCCCTGCGCTGCTGGGAGTGGTCGACGACGTCGCCTTCACCGGCTTCTCGATGTCTCACCTGGTTTGGGTGGTACCGCTGCTTCTGCTGACGTTGGTGCAGACGTCAGGCGAGGACGTGCTGGTCAAGGGCTATCTGCTTAGACAGATGGGGGCGGCCACCGGGTTGTTCTGGCTGGCCCCGATTGTGGTGGTCGCCATCTTCGTGGCCGCCCACTTGGGCAATCCCGACTTCAGCGAGACGCTGTGGTTGCTGCTCCCACTGTTCGTGGCTTCCGAGCTGATCATCGTGTATCTGATGTTGAGAACCGGCGGCATGGAGGTACCGCTCACACTCCACTGGACGAACAATTCGCTGATCTTCCTGCTGGTGGCTGAACGGGCCACTCAGTCAAACGAGCTGACGTTGTTCGTGTGGGACAACGATCCCTCAACCCTGACCGACGACATCATCGGCACCGGCCTGTTTGGCGCTATCTACTTGGCGGCCCAGTTGGTGGCCTTCACCTGGCGTCGATCACCGGTGTTCCTCGAACCGGCCGAGTGGCCTTCGCCGGCGCCCGTCGAGCCTCCGGCGCCACGCCCTTCCGATCTGGCACCGCTGACGTGAGTCCAGCATTGTATGAACAGATAGCCGACAGCACTACGCCCAGCTGACGGCTGCGGGGCCCAGGCCAGACATTCGAGCGCGACGGGCCACGGTCAGGGTGCGATGCCGAAGGCATCTCCCACGTAGTCGGAGATGCGGCCTGCGGTG
>JAHDFR010000216.1 GCA_020628065.1 Acidimicrobiales bacterium | reverse complement strand
GTAGTGCCGCCCGGCAGGTAGTGCCGCCCGGCAGGTAGTGCCGCCCGGCAGGTAGTGCCGCCCGGCCGAGTCGACTGTGTGAGTCGCCTGGGTGAAGGTCACCCGTTGGGTGGTGACCGTTTGCTACTGTGGCGGGTCGGATGTCGCCGCTCCTGGGGTTTTTCCACGCCGTTTTTGCCCTACTGGCGGCGAGCGGGAGCCTCAAACTGATTCGACCTGGAGCAGCAAGCAGGGCACTGCGGGCTGCTCAACTACTTCCGATCGGGCGACGGCTGGTGGCCCATACTGCCGCTCGACTCCTGGGAGCGGTTGAGATCGCTCTCGGGCTGATCGGCTTGGCCGTTCCATTGCCCGGTCAGGTCACCGGGGCCTTGTTGGCCGTGACGGGTCTACTGTTCGTCGGGTTCAATCTGTTCCTGCGGCGGTTGCACCGCATTGACGCCTCGGCCGACTGCGGGTGCTTCGGTGGAGCTGGTGGATCCGGCATGTGGCATCGGAACGTGAATACCGGAATTGCCTCGAGTCTCGGGTTGGCTGCGGCACTTGCGTTGCTGGTGCCCGGTGCAACAGTGCACCGGTCGTTATTGGAAACAATGGTCTCCCTCGTTGCCGAGTCACCTGTGCTGGTAGTCACCTATGGAGCCTTGGTGGTCATGCTGGCGTGGGTGCTGACGGTGGGGCCAGGTCTGCTTGATGATCTGGCTGATGCTCGGGCGGTGCAGGCATGAGTGGCTCGCCTTCTGCCGGTGGGGTTATGACGTTGGTCGGTGCGGTCACTGACCGAGCGGCCGAGTTTGTCGAGCAGCGGACTTCCCGCCGAGGTTTCGTTGGCCGCAGCGCCATGGTGGGAAGCGCATTGATGGTCGGTGGCTCGACGTTTGTGCTTCGGCCGGGGACGGCTTACGCCGCCATCTGCTCGTGCCCGCCATCGGCTACGGCAGTGCGGCGTGACTGCGACTGCAACGACCTGTGTTGCGGCGGTTACACCGAGTTCTGCTGTCACGTCTACGGCGAGAATGCCTGCCCGCCCGACACGCTTTTGGCCGGCTGGTGGAAAGTCGACAATTCGACGTTCTGTGATGGGGCCGCCCGATATTACCTTGACTGCAACAAGGCCCGGCCAGCCTGCTCGTGCGGTTCCAGCGGAGTTTGTAAAGGTAGCGACACCACCTGCCAGTGCCGGACGTGTGACTCTCGGCGGGACGGCTGTACCGCCTTTCGCTACGGCAACTGCAACAACAATGTGGCCTGCGTCGGCCCGATTATGTGTCGGGTGGTGACCTGCAGCAAACCGTGGGAGCTCGATCCCGGTTGTTCAACGGTTGCCCGGACCGACCCGGCTACCGCCTGGCACCATCGGGCGTGTCTGGAACAACCGGTGGAACCGGAACCCGAGCCGGTGGTTGTCACCGCTGAGTCTCGGGCATGGGCCAAGGCCATTTACTTCGACTACATAGGTCGGCAACCCAGTGCGGGAGAAGAGGAAGCTCTGGCCACCGAGATGAGCCGTGGGCTCGATCGGGTGGGCTTGTCGGTGGCGTTCTCCCGCAGCGACGTGTATTTGTCGACCGTCATCGAAGATCTCCACCGCGACATCCTTGGTCGCCCGGCCGGAGACAGTGCCATTACCTTCTGGACCACCCGTCTGCAGGCCGGAGCCACTGTGACCTCGGTCGCCGCCGCCCTCTACGGGTCGGACGAATACTTTGACCGTTTCGATTCGGTTGAGGCCTTTGTGACCTCGCTGTACGAGGACATCCTGGACCGTCCGCCGGCTGATAGCGGGCTGGCCTACTGGTCCGGCATCGCGTCGGTGGCCGCTCAGCGGCCCAGGGTGGGTGCCTTCTTCTTCGATTCCATTGAGTCCCGACGCAAACGGGTTCTCGGACTGTACCTGCGGTTCTTGAACCGTCTGCCGGGACCGTCAGGGTTGGAGCATTGGGCTCAGGTGTTGACCTCAGGCAACGACCTGAAACTGGCCACCTTCCTCAGTGGTAGCAGAGAATACCTGAACCGGGCTCAGGACCGGTTCAGTTGAGTTGATGACGGTCGGAGCGGCGGGAGAAATGGCGAGATTGATGTTTTTGGTGAGGTCGGCAGTGACAGTGACAGTGACAGTAAGTCTTATAAGCACAGCGGCGACGAATCTGAAAGGGAGTAGGCGATGACGGCGGTGGTGGCTGTCCTGGCCCTGGTGGTGGCTGTCCTTGTGGTGATGGTTGTTGGTTTGTTGCGAAGCCACGCCGTCATCATTCGAGCCTTGCACCAGGCCGGTGTCAACCTCGACCCAAACGCCGCCTCAGCGGCCGCCGGCGTGGCCCCGTCGCCGCAACCGCTTCGAGCCACCAACGACATCGACTTGCGCACGCACGACGGCGTTCCCGGCCCGGCTCATGTTTCGGGTCGTCGAGCGGTTGACATCGTCGGCCAGCTGCCTCGGGGCGGAGCCAGGACGATTTCCCTTTCAGGTTCGGGACACACCGGCCGACGTCGACAGTCGACGGTGCTGGCTTTTCTCTCCACCGGGTGCGCCACTTGCGCCACGTTTTGGGATGCGTTTGATGAAGGGGTCGAGCTGCCGGCCGGAATGCGGTTGGTTGTGGTGACGAAGGGTCATGAGATGGAGAGCCCGGCCACGGTGGCGGCTATCGCTCCCGGTGGGGTGACCACTGTGATGTCCACCGCCGCCTGGGACGATTTCGGTGTCCCGGTTGCCCCGTACTTCGCTCTGGTCGATGGGGCCAGCGGTGTGGTGGTGGGGGAGGGCGCAGCCCACGGCTGGCAACTGGTTCTCGACATGTTGAGCCGGGCCGAGGCCGACCGCAAGGCGGCCCAGGGAGGCGACTCGTCGGATGTCGCTCAGCAGGATCCGGTGTCCCGCCGAGACGTACTGCTCGGTCGGAATCGGCACCGCAGCGTTGACGCCGAGCTGGCCGCCGCCGGTCTGATGCCGGGCGACGACCGACTGTTTCACTCCTCGCCTTACACCTCGGGTGGTGAGTCGGCCAACGGGCCGGTTGACCGGGCTGTCAAGTAGCGGGTCGGTCATGGAGTTGGCTGTCTGTCTGGTTTTGGGTTTGGTGTCGGCGGTGTGGGGCGCCGTGCGTTCCACCTGGTCGCCTTGAGGTGAGTCGATGCTTTCCAGCATCCACCCCCTCGGTGAGGAGGGTAGAGGACAGCGGTATGTCATCACCGCCACCGCGTTTGTTGTCGGTTCCATCTTGGGTGGCGCGCTCACCGGCTCGACGGTCGGTCTAGTCGGGGTCTTGGCCGGTGCGGCTTTGGCCGGAGTGGGGGTTGCCGTTGGGTCGGTGCCTGTTCGGCTGTTACTTCTGATGGTCGCAGTTGTGGTGGTTGCCATGATGGTCTTCCGTAGAGGCAGCCTTCCGGGGTTGGCCCGTCAGGTCAACGAGAACTGGCTGGTTGAATACCGGGGTTGGGTTTACGGCCTGGGCTTCGGGTTGCAGTTGGGGGCCGGTGTTGCCACCTATATCCGGTCGGGTGCGGTGCTGGTGTGGTTGGTGGCGGTGGTCGTAGTCGGCTCGTTCGGTCTGCCGGCGGGTTTGGTGTTTTCAGTTGGAATTGGTGTGGCCTTCGGCCTGATTCGAGGCATGTCGATCTTGGCAACCCGATCCATCACTTCCCCTGAAAAGTTGATTGCTTTTCATCGCCGGCTTCATGGCGGCGCTGAACTGGTCGGCGCCGGCGGAGGGCCAGGATGAGCCGACGTCTGGAAGCGGTAGGGCTGTCGGTCGAGGTGCCCGACGGCTGGGAGGCCGAGATCGACACCGGTGCCGGTGAACAGTCGGCCGGTGTTGTCATGGGAATGATGCCCCGTCTGCACATGGCCAACTTCGCGCTGCCCGAGGTGAGGGGTGACTTCGGTAGCGGAGCCACCGAGCGGATGCGTCGGGGTGAGATCTTCCTGTGCCTGCTGGAGGAGGATCCGGCCATGGCCGAGACCCGACTGTACGCCTCCGGCACCGTTCCCCGGTTTGTGGCCGACGACTTCAACCCCCACCAGATGCAGCGACCCATTGCCGGGCACTCGGGAGCCCAGGCGTTCTTCCACATTCGTAGCGAAACCCCGACCGGAACAGCCAAGCCGATTCGGGCCTTTGTGACGTACGTGGTGGTCGGCGATCACCTTGGCCGGGCCGCGGTGCTCGGGCAGATCAACAACATCGTTGGTTCACTTCGGTTCGACTGAAGCGAGTCTTCTACACTGACCGGCATGTCCGGCCACTCGCACGCTGATGATTCGCACTCGCACGTCCGGCACGATCATGAGCACAGCCACGATCATGGACACAGCCACGATCATGAGCATGACAATCACTTTGAGCCCATCGAGGCCAGGGTGCGGGCGCTGGAAACGATCCTCACCGAGAAGGGCCTGATCGACCCGGCGGCCATCGATGTCATTGTCGACACCTACCAGAATGAGATCGGCCCCCGCAACGGCGCTTCGGTGGTGGCCAAAGCCTGGACTGATCCGGAGTTCGCCGCTTGGCTGGCCGACGACGCCACCGCCGCCATTGACTCGCTCGGTTTCATGGGTCGCCAGGGCGAACACATGCGGGCGGTGTTCAACACACCTGAGGTTCACAATGTGGTGGTGTGCACCTTGTGTTCGTGCTACCCGTGGCCGGTGCTGGGCCTACCGCCGGTGTGGTACAAGTCGCCCCCGTATCGGTCCCGAGTGGTGTTGGAGCCCCGGGCGGTGTTGGCCGAGTTTGGTTTGGAATTGCCTGATGACGTGCAGGTCAAGGTGTGGGATTCGACGGCTGAGCTTCGGTATCTGGTGATCCCCATGCGCCCGGACGGCACCGAAGACATGACGGTCGAGCAGTTGGCCCGGTTAGTGTCCCGTGACTCGATGATCGGTACGGCGCAGGCCCTCAATCCTGGTGCTGCGACCGACTCGGTGGCCGCCGGGAGCGCAACATGAATGGACCGCACGACGTTGGCGGGATGATGGGGTTCGGTCCCGTTCTCCCCGAGGCCGATGAGCCGATCTTTCACGGTGGCTGGGAAGGACGAGTGCTGGGTATGACGCTGTGCGCCGGGGCGCTTGGCCATTGGAACCTGGACGAGAGCCGTCACGCTCGGGAGGATCGTCACCCGGCCGACTACTACTCATCGTCGTACTATGAGATTTGGATCAAAGGGCTGGAGCGTCTCCTGCTTCGCCACGGCGTGATCACCGAAGATGAGCTGGCGGCAGGACGGTCGCTGGTGGATGCTGAACCTCCCGCTCGAATCCTGGAGGCCGAGCGAGTACCCCGAACGTTGGCTTCCGGTGGTCCGGTTGATCGGGAGCCCACCGAGTCGGCCCGCTTCGAGGTTGGCCAGCAGGTGGAAACTCGACAGATGAACCCGGCAGGTCACACCCGGTTGCCGCGGTACGCCCGGGGCAAGCGGGGTGTAATCGAGTCGGTGGCCGGGTGCCACATTTTCCCCGACAGCCACGCTCACGGGTTGGGGGAGCAGCCGCAATGGCTGTACACGGTGGAGTTCGCCGGTACCGAGTTGTGGGGTCCTGAGACCGATCCCGGCCTGTCGGTCACCATCGATGCCTGGGAGCCGTACTTGCT
>JAHDFR010000046.1 GCA_020628065.1 Acidimicrobiales bacterium | reverse complement strand
CGCTCTACCTGCCGGAGCCGTGAACAATGCAAACCTGAGTGACGACGGCAGCGACAACAACCACAACAACAACAACTCGTCTCGCTACTGGCTTCGGCTTGACGGGGTGATGAGCGAGGCCGAAGTATGGCTCGACGGAAAATACTTGGGCGACACCATCGGCTACTTTGCCAGCCAACAGTTCGAAGTCACCGAGTTGTTGAGAGCCGGCCGAGAGCATCTCGTCGCCCTGGACGTGCGGTGCCGGCCCCCGGAGCCCAGGCTCTCGATGGTCGAGGCGACTGACGACGGCCCAAGAGACAAAACGGCATTAACCGGGTCGCTTCAGGTCGGCCCTCTGGCGCCACCGATCAACCCAGGGGGCCTCTGGCAGCCGGTGGCCATCGACGTGACCGGCCCGGTGGCGATACGGCACGCTCGTTTGCTGTGCACCCGGGCCGGTAGCGAAGAGGCCGCCGTCTCCCTGCGGCTGGTCCTCGACAGCAAAGAAGCCACGGAGGTCCAGCTGCGAGCCGTGGTCGCCGAGACCGACCAAAGTGGCTCCGACAGCGCCAAATCTTCCGGTTCACCCCCGTTTACTCTACGAAGTCAGCCGCTGGCGAAAGGTGAGAACCGGATCGAGTGGACCGTCCCCATCCAGGACCCGAAGCTCTGGTGGCCCACGCCTCTCGGCGACCAGCCCCTGTATCAGGTCGACTTGAGCGTCGAGATGCCGGGAACACGCCATGCGGTTTCCGATCAGGTAACTTGGCGCACCGGCCTGCGGACGGTTTCGACCGACGACATGCTGTGGCAAATCAACGACCAGCGCATGTTCATCAAGTGCCTGGCCTACGGACCGGCGCATCCACACCTGGCCACCATGAGCGTTGACGACCTGCGCCGTGATCTTGACCTTGCCATGCAGGCCGGGTTCAACGCCATTCGCCCCGTGGCCCATCTGGCGCCGCCTCAGCTGCTTGACCTGGCCGACGAACTTGGCCTTCTCGTATGGCAGGATCTCCCGCTCATCGGCGGGTACTCGTCCAAGACGCAACGGTCGGTGAAGGCATTGATCAGGGAGGCGGTTGATGCAGTCGGCCATCACCCGTCGGTGTTCGTTTGGGGTGGGCACTGTCAACCGAACGGTGAAGCCGTTGCCCGACCAAGCGGGGACTCGATCACCGACCCGGCCAGACAGATCGTGCGTCATCTGCTACCCAGCTGGAATCGCTCGTTTCTCGACTCGATTGTCGGCCGGGAGCTGGCGGCCGCCGACCCGACCAGGCCGGCGATCCCTCGATCCGGGCACCTCCCCTCGCGGTTGGATCCCAGCACGGACAGCCGCCTCTGGCTGGGTTGGCGGACCGGGCGGTCAGAAGACGCGGCCGCGGTCTATCAACGGTGGCCCAGGCTGGCCAGTTTCCCATCGGGCATCGGAGCCCAGACTGTTTCTTTGCCGTCAGCGGCGGAAGACGACAATTGGATCACCGCCGAATTCGGATCGCTCAGCCGATACGTCAATCCCCACCACTTCGAAGACTTCCAATCGTGGGCCGTGGCGACGCAGCAGTATCAACGTGAGCTGATCAGGCGACAGATCGAGGCGGTTCGGCTGAAAAAGTACAATCCGAGCGGAGGATTCGTGGTGACCGCTCTGGCCGACGCCGAACCCTGGGGCGGCTTCGGATTGGTTCACGTCGACCGTTCACCTAAACCATCGTTTTATGCCGCCGCCCTGGCCAACAGACCGGTTCTGCCCGTGTTGGCAGAACCGCCGGCCTCGGTGAGGGCGCAACGCACCGTCGATCTACCTGTCCATCTTCTGAACGACCTGTTTTACGGGCTTGAGTCCGTTGAGGTGACGGCTGTGGCGCTAGCCCCCGAAGGTCAGGTGATAGCCGAAGAACAATGGACAGTGGATGCACCGGCCGACGGAGCCGTCGAAGTCGGCGTCATGAGCTTCGCCGTTCCACGGATCGAGGAACTGGCCGTTCACCTGGCAGTAGTCGAAGGCGGTTCCACCACCGAAAGCATCTACGACATCCCGGTGTCGCTCTAGGACCTGCCGTAGCCAGGGCCGTTGGGCAAGACCGAAGTCGTCGGACCCGCCCGACCACCAGCCTGCCCTACCCCACAGACCACGATCGCATCCAGCCCCGCAAAAGTAACGTAACAACCGTCATCCGACCACACGACCAGCCGATGTGAGGCGCTATGGTCACGATTGTCGGCTTGATTACGCCTGTCGCCGACTCACAACTCTTTCATAGAATGCGGAGGTCGTTATGGCAGCGCCTACTGCCGATCGGCAAGCACTAGGTTCCAAGAGCGCCAACAATCCCCTACGAGTCAAAGGTAGGGATCTGCCCTTCCCGCTGAACATCTACCAGACTGCGGTAGGTAAGAAGTGGGTCATGGCCGTCACCGGCCTCATGCTGGTCGGATTTGTCATCGCTCACATGCTCGGCAACATGAAGCTGTACCTGGGCGTGGTGGAACACAACGGCGAGATGATCTACGACGCCGACATCTACGCCGAGTTCCTCCGCGAGCTGCTCGTGCCCCTCGCCCCCCACGGCGTGGTTCTCTGGCTGCTACGACTAGGGCTGCTGGCCGCTTTCGGATTGCACATCCACTCGGCGTACAGCCTCACCCGGATGAACGCCAGCTCGAACCGGACCTACGAGTCGAAGCGAGACTGGTTGGCCGCCAACTTTGCTTCCCGAACCATGCGCTACACCGGCACCATCGTGCTGGCCTACCTGATCTTCCACCTGGCCGACTTGACCTGGGGCTGGATTCCAAACACCGAGTGGGAGCACGGTGCGGTTCAGTCCAACGTTGTGAACTCGCTATCGAACCCGGCCATTGCTCTGATCTACATCGTGGCCAACATCATGGTGGCCGTTCACCTGTACCACGGCGTCTACTCGATGTTTCAGTCGCTCGGCATCAACAACCCGCAGTACAACGGACTGCGCCGAGGCATCGCCACCGGCCTCGCCGTGGTCATTCTGCTGGGCAACGTCAGCTTCCCCATTGCGGTGCTATTCAACATCATCGATTTCGATCCCGCCCTGCTGGGGCCGGCTGGATAGGAGCCTGTTGTGACCACTCAAACCGTTCTCAATTCGAAGGTCCCCGAAGGCGCCATCGCCGACAAGTGGGACAACCACAAATTCGACATCAAGCTCGTCAATCCGGCCAACAAACGCAAGTTCAAAGTGTTGGTTGTCGGAAGTGGACTGGCCGGCGCCTCCGCCGCCGCCACCCTTGGCGAGCTTGGCTACAACGTCGAGGTCTTCACCTTCCACGACACACCCCGTCGAGCCCACTCAATCGCCGCTCAGGGCGGCATCAACGCCGCCAAGAACTACCGCAACGACGGGGACAGCATCTACCGGCTGTTCTACGACACCGTCAAGGGCGGCGACTACCGGTCCCGAGAGGCCAACGTCTACCGGTTGGCGCAGGTCTCGGTCGACATCATCGACCAGATGGCCGCTCAGGGCGTTCCGTTCGCCCGGGAATACGGCGGCTTGTTGGACAACCGCTCCTTCGGCGGCGCTCAGGTCTCCCGCACCTTCTACGCCCGAGGTCAAACCGGTCAGCAGTTGCTGCTTGGGGCCTACCAACAGATGATGCGTCAGGTTCATCTGGGCAAGGTCAAGATCCACACTCGCTCCGAGATGCTTGATCTCGTGGTCAAAGACGGCCGGGCGGTCGGCATCGTGTGTCGGAACCTGGTCACCGGCGACATCAGCTCCCATTCCGGTCACGCCGTGGTCCTGGCCACCGGCGGGTACGGCAACGTGTTCTATCTCAGCACCAACGCCATGGCCTCCAACGTGACCGCCGCCTGGCGGGCCCACCGCAAAGGGGCGTTCTTCGCCAACCCGTGCTACACGCAGATTCACCCGACATGCATTCCGGCCTCCGATGAGTTCCAGTCCAAGCTGACGCTCATGTCCGAGTCGCTCCGCAATGACGGGCGCATCTGGGTGCCGCGAGGGCACGACGACGCCAGAGGGGCTGCTGACATTCCCGAAGGCGAGCGCTACTACTACCTGGAAGAGAAGTATCCGTCGTTCGGAAACCTTGTTCCCCGCGACGTGGCCTCCCGCAACGCCAAGACGGTGGTCGACCAGGGTCTTGGTGTCGGTCCGCTCAAGAACGGCGTATTCCTCGACTTCAGCGACGCCGTCGCTCGCGACGGCAAAGACAAGATCGAAGAACGGTACGGCAACCTGTTCCAGATGTACGAACGCATCACCGGTGAAGACCCGTACTCGGTCCCCATGCGTATCTATCCGGCCACCCACTACACCATGGGTGGGGTGTGGGTTGACTACAACCTGATGACCACCATCCCCGGTTGTTTCGCCACCGGCGAAGCCAACTTCTCCGACCATGGAGCCAACCGACTGGGTGCCTCGGCGCTTATGCAGGGCCTGGCCGACGGCTACTTCGTGCTGCCGTACACCATTGGCGACTATCTGGCTCCGATGCTGGGCGAGGACCCGGTATCGGTCGACGATCCGGCCTTCATCCAGACAGAGGCCGACGCCCAGGGTCAGATCCAGCGCTTCCTTTCCACTGGGGGAACACGCTCACCTGAACACTTCCATCGGGAGTTGGGCAAGTTGGTGTGGGACTACATCGGAATGGAACGGGAAAAGAACGGCCTGGAGAAAGCCATCAGTGAAATCAGCGCGTTGCGAGAGGAGTTCTGGGCCGATGTCCGGGTCCTCGGCAACAACGAATCACTCAACAGTTCGCTGGAGAAGGCCGGTCGGGTGGCCGACTTCTTCGAACTGGGCGAACTGATGGCCCGAGATGCCCTCGACCGCGAAGAGTCCTGCGGTGGACACTTCCGGGCCGAACACCAGACCCCCGAAGGCGAAGCCAAGCGGGACGATGAGAATTTCAGCCACGTCTCGGCGTGGGAATGGAAGGGGCAGGACTCGCCCCAGGTAAAGAACGTCGAAGAGCTGACTTTTGAAGAGGTTCAGCTGACCCAGAGGAGCTACAAATAGTGAGTCGCCGACTGAACCTAACCCTGAAAGTCTGGCGCCAGGAAGGCCCGGCGGCCAACGGCCACTTCGAGGTCTACAAAGCCAACGAAATCCCCGACGACGCCTCTTTCCTGGAGATGCTGGACATCGTCAACGAAGGCCTTATCGCCGAAGGGCACACCCCGATCGAGTTTCCTCATGACTGCCGGGAAGGAATCTGCGGCACCTGTGGTGTGATGATCAACGGTCGTGCCCACGGCCAGGAAAAAGGCACCGCCACCTGCCAGCTCCACATGCGGAAGTTCAACGATGGGGACACCATCGTCATCGAACCGTGGAGAGCAGCAGCCTTCCCCATCGTTCGTGATCTGGTAGTGGATCGATCTCCGTTGGACAAGATCGTGGAGGCCGGGGGCTATATCAGCGCTCCGACCGGCACAGCACCGGACGCCAACGAGATTCCCATCCCCAAAGAGGTGGCGGACTCGGCCATGGACGCCGCCGCCTGCATCGGCTGTGCCGCCTGTGTGGCCGCCTGCCCGAACTCGGCTGCTCAGCTGTTCACCTCAGCCAAGATCTGGCATCTCAACTCTCTCCCCCAGGGGCAGGCTGAGCGCTACCGCCGGACCGAAGCGATGGTGGAGACGATGGAAGAGTTCTTCGGCTCCTGCACCAACCACGGTGAGTGCTCCGAGGCCTGCCCCAAGGAGATCAGCCAGGACTTCATCGCTTACATGAACCGGGACTACATCAAGTCAAAGGTGGTCAACCGAAGGCTGGCCGGTCAGCGATAGCGACAACCCACTCCCCCAACAACGTTGGGATGATCACACTGGCCGGCAGCCCCTCGGGGCGCCGGCCGGTTTCGTTTTTTGCTAATCCGCCTACTTCGGTACGTAACAGCCCCGACCCCATATCGTGTTCCGAGTCAAGCGTCCAGGTTGACCGAGTGGCCGGACCGTTGATATCCAACTCAAGGTTCTCATACAACAGCAGCCCCTCGCCTCGACCCGACTTGGCGCAACCGGTATCACCCGTGTGGGAGGCACCGGAATCCAGGGGCACAAAGACGTCGAGCTCCCACCCGAGGGCGCACCGGTCGCCGTAGCCGCGGCCGAGCAGCTCAGCCGGATCATCGAGGCGAATGGCGAACGCTTCCAGACCGTAGCTCCAATGCGCGTCAGTGTCTGTTGGCGCCTCGTGGACCTGCTCTGCCCACAAACCGGAGGACCGATACTCCCAACGATCGCCGATAGGTAAATCTTCAGCGACAACGACAGTCGGCAGACCAGCTGTACAGCGGCCCTGCACGACGGCGTAGAATCCTGCCTGAGCTCGATGGCGATAGAGCGCGAACTGAGCGATGACGACCACGTGTTCGCCGTCCAGCACCGTTCGATGAACCTCGATCACAGGAACAGACACCGCAACAGACTACCGCCGACGCCTACTGCGGCTGGAAACGACTCGGCCATCTTGGGGCTGGAAACGGCTCAAACCACTCCAAAACTGAAGCGGTCGGAGCAGGTCTGACGGCGGCAACCCTGCGGGTTGCTTCCGGGAACCCGGACGGCCATCTTGGGGCTGGAAACGGCTCAAACCACTCCAAAACTGAAGCGGTCGGAGCAGGTCGACGGCCGTCCGGGCGACTGAACAGCCGCCGACCTGCGATCAGGACCGACTTTTCAACCCTCAGTCGATCAGATCTTTGCAATCCTTTTTTGCAACCAAAGTGATTGCTTGAGCCTCTAATAAAACACCATACCGCATCGGGAGAACCAACAACCAGCTACGTCGGTAAACCTTTTCGCAATGTTAGCTGGTCGTCGCCAATCAGAAACCGACCTGCCATAACCCCATCTACACCTCGGAAACAGTGAACAGCTACGCTTCTAATGAGATGAAGAGTCCGATGCCGACCATCGAGGCACTCCAGCGGCTCGGATCAGCCCTGCGCTCAACAGGGCTCGAACTGCGGATCGGCGATGCCTCCGACGCGCTGTCAACTCGAGATGAGTTGGCCCATCAAATCGATGACTACCTGGTTCCTCGATTCAAACGCCTTGACGCCCCACTGCTTGTTGTTCTCGGCGGATCGACGGGTTCGGGTAAGTCCACCATCACAAACGCGCTTGTGGGTGAGGAAGTCTCCCCCTCCGGCGTTCTGCGTCCCACTACACGGGCACCGTTGCTGGTATGCAATCCGATCGACGAACCATGGTTTCTCGGCCCCGACGTCCTCCCCGAACTGGCGCGTGTCACGGGAGCGCAGGGCGCCACATCAACCGGCACGGTCCTGCGGGTCCTCCCGACAGAGGAGCTCAAACCGGGACTGGCCATCATCGACGCTCCCGATATCGATTCTGTGGAAGAAGCGAACCGGGAGTTGGCCGCTCAACTACTGAGCGCCGCCGATTTGTGGCTGTTCGCCACCACTGCCGTCCGATACGCCGACGCTGTTCCGTGGGACTTTCTGAAACAGGCCAAGGACCGAGGGACGGCGTTGGCCTGCATCGTGAACCGGATTCCTCCAGGGGCCACCAACGAGATCGTCGGCCACTTCACGTCAATGCTCATCGATGCCGGATTGAACGACGTGCAGGTGTTCGCCGTTGAGGAGCAGGCTGTGGACACCACGCTTTTGGCTCCGCCGGCCGTAGCTCACATCCGCGAGTTGCTTACCGACCTGGCCACCAACGCGCAACGCAGAGCAGACGTTGTCCGTCAAACCCTCGAAGGGGCGATGGAAAGCATCCCTCAGCGAACCAAAGACGTCATCGCCGCCGCCGAGCAGCAGAATGCCGCCGTCACCGAGCTTCGGGCCACCATGGAAGACCAGTACGCCGGGGCCTACGAACGCCTCGACGCCGACATCCGGTCGGGAACGATGCTTCGCTCCGAAGTGTTGGAGAGGTGGCAGGAACTCATCGGAACGGCTGAACTCATGCGAGCGGTGCAAAGTCGAATCTCAATGATCCGCGACCGCCTGACATCATTCGCCAAAGGCCAAACCGGTCAGACCCAAGAGGTCCAGGGAGAGATCACTTCGACTCTCGAGCAGTTGTTGATCGACCACGCCGATCGGGCGGCGGCGTCGACGGTAACAACCTGGAAAGGCCTTCCCGGTGGCCGGCAGGCGCTGCTGGACGACCGCAGCCTGGAACAGGCGTCGGCTGACTACAGACAACGAGTTCGGGCTGAAGTCGAAGGTTGGCAGAGCGACATCCTCAACCTGGTCAGCGAACGAGGTGAAGGTAAACGAACCACGGCCCGCATATTGGCCCTAGGGGTCAACAGCGTTGGAATCGCTCTCATGCTCGTGCTGTTCGCCCAAACCGGAGGCCTCACAGGTGGCGAGGTGGCCATCGGGGCCGGAACCGCCGGAGTCTCACAGACGTTGCTAACCGCCCTGTTCGGCGAACAAGCAGTGCGTGAGCTGGCCAGCGATGCCCGCCAACTGCTGCTAGACCGGGTGAATAATCTGTTGCAGACCGACGCCGACCGATTCCGCCAACGGCTGGACGGGCTCGTCAGCGAGCCTGAAGCAGTACACGAGCTTGAGGCGGCTCTGGCCGACCTTGAGCAGGTCCGCTGATGTTGCGGCGACGCAACAGGGTTGAACTTCCGCAGCGCATCGAAGCTCTGCACTCTGCCCTGGAGCTGGCCGGAGATCGGCTCAACCCGGACACAACCGGTCCGGCCGGCGCCCTGGTCGACAAGGCACGAGAACGGCTGCGGCACGGAACCACATACACCGTCGCCGCCCTCCTAGGAGCCACCGGCAGCGGCAAATCATCGTTGACCAATGCTCTGGCCGGAACTGAGGCCGCCACCACCGGTGTGCGCCGACCGACCACCTCAAGCACTCTGGCCTGTTTCTGGGGCGATGACGAGCCCCACGAACTTCTCGATTGGCTTGAGGTCGTAAACCGCTATCACGTTGACCAGCACCACACCGATCACGAGACCGGCTTCGATCCGCTTGACGGACTGGTCCTGCTTGATGTCCCCGACCACGACTCGGTCCAAGTCAGCCATCGCCTCGAGATGGAACGCATCGCCCGCCACGTCGATCTTCTGATATGGGTAACCGACGCCGAGAAGTACGGCGATAACGCCATGCACACCTACCTGCGGGAGATGTCCGGTCACGGGGCGGTCACCGTGATGGTGTTGAACAAGATCGACATGTTGACCGACGACGAACGCAAGCAATGCGTCACCGACATCAGGCGTCTACTTGCCGCCGACGGACTGCCTGACACACCGGTCGTCGAGCTGTCAGCCAACAGCGGTGAAGGCGTAGTCGACCTCCGAGCAGTTCTAGCTGAAGCGGTCGAACGTAAGGCCGCCATGACCGATCGGCTTGGAGCCGACTGCACAGCGGTATCCAGCGAACTGCTGTCCGAGGTCGGCACCGAAAACCGTGACGTCGCCATCTCTCCGCAGGTCGGCCAGGACCTGGCCACGGCGCTGGTCGATGCCTCGGGGCTGTCATTTGTGACCGACGCGGTTGCCGCCGGGCACCGCCGGGACGCGGCAGCCAAAGTGGGGTGGCCGTTCACCCGCTGGGTCAGACGGCTTCGTCCCCATCCACTTGGTCGTTTGCACCTCGGACCGGGTTCAGGTGGCCGTTCCTCGCTGCCGGAAATATCGGGTGTCCAGCTGGCCCGGTCGGAAAACGCCGTCCGCCAGACGGTCGGAACCGTGACCGATCAACTACCCGAACAATGGGTTGATGTCGTGCGGGAGGCCGGAACGCCGAACCAGGCGGCGTTGAACAATCAGATCGACAACGCCGTCAGTGGTTCGGTGAGACGGATTCACGACTCCGGAAGTCCTCGTTGGTGGACGCTGGTCAATCTCGTGCAGCTCGTATTGGCCGTCTCGGCCATAGCCGGTGCCATCTGGTTGGCGCTGCTGGCTTTCGGGGCGTATCTACGCCTCCCCGACATCCCGACCCCGGAGTTCGACGACCTGTTCGGCCCGGTCGGTTTCCTCTCACAGGTGCCCATTCCCACCGGGCTCCTCATCGGCGGACTGGTTCTCGGTCTTGTGCTGGCTGCGTTCTCCCGACGGTTGGCCGCCGTAGGGGCGCGGCGTCGAGCGGCCACCGTTCGTGCGTCAGCCGCTCAAGCCGTACAGGACATCACGGACGATCTGGTCATCAAACCAATGCAAGAGGAGCTCAACGTGCGAACGGAGCTACAGAAGCTGCTTACCGTCGCCGCTGGTGACCGGGAATGACGACGCCCATCCCGTACCTGTCCGATGAGTGGTTGACCGAAGCGGATCAAGCCGTCGCCGATCTGGCGCCGCTGACCAGCCCGCTGGTGGTCACCATGGACATCAGCGGTGGTCCGCGAGGAAGATGCCGATACCAAATCGTCCTCGGACCGGATCGAGTGGGCTTCAGAGCGATCGACGAAGCCGACTCCGGCAACGGACACCACTCAGGAGACGTTTCGATGACGATGGAGTGGGCGGTCGCCACCGGGGTAGCCCAGGGTCATCTTGGCGCACAACGAGCCTTCCTCGATGGTGATATTCAGCTTGGCGGTGACGCCACCCGGCTGCTGGGCCATCAGGAAGCTCTGGCCGCGGTCGACGATCGCCTGTCTGAGCTACGAGGCAGAACAGACTTCTCGAACTCCGAGTAGTCTTTCATTCATGCCGGAAATGCCTGAAGTTCAGGCCCATGCCGAGCGGTTGACGACGTCTATGGGAGGTCGGGAGCTCACATCGTTCGAGCTGCTCAACTTCGCCAGTCTGAAGACGTACAACCCTCCGCCGGACGGGGCAAAAGGGGCCACGCTCGTTGACGTTACCCGGCGGGGCAAGTACCTGTTGATGAACTTCGACAACGGCCATGTGCACACCGTGCATCTCATGCAGGGTGGACGGATACGCCCGGACGAGAAACGAAGCCGCAAGCCCAAGTTCGGCCTGGCCCGATGGGTCTTCGGTGATGAGGCATGGTTGTTTACCGAGGCCGGCACCGAACGGAAGGCCGGCATTTGGGTTAGCGACGGCGACCCTACCGACATCGAACCGCTGAACGTCCTCGGACCCGAGGCCGACTCGCTTGACCTGCAGGCGCTCACCGAGCTTCTCGGATCCCATTCTCGTCGCCTCCATGGGGTTCTACGGGATCAACGGGTCTTGGCCGGGCTCGGGCGCATGTTGGCCAACGAGATCTGCTACGAGGCCAACCTCTCCCCCTTCGCCAACGCGTCCAAGCTCACGGGTGAGGACATGGCAGCCTTGCACGCCGCCATCGGTGCTGTAGTCAGCGCCGCCACCGACCACGAGCGAACACTCGACGACATCGGCAAGAGCGTCGACCGCCCTTCGAAGGTCCACAACCGGTCGGGCGAACCGTGCTTTGACTGTGACGACACGGTGCGCACCGTCGAGTACCGACGCTACACGGTGTTTTATTGCCCGACTGAGCAGACGGCCGGTAAGTTGCTGGCCGACAACACCACAAGCAAGTTTCTGAAATAGCCGGCCGAGTCTCAGCTAAGGTGCCGGCCGATCAGGCCTTAGCTGATGAGGCCCAGGCCTTTAACCGTGTCGCGCTCTTCCACCAGCTCAGCGGTTGAGGCATCAATCCGCGATCGGCTGAAGTCATCGATGTCGAGCCCCTGAACAATCGAGTAGACACCATCTGTAACGGTGCAGGGGAAGCTGGAGATGATGCCCTCGGGGACCCCGTAGGAGCCATCGGAGGGCACCGACATTGACACCCAGTCACCCTTGGGAGTGCCGAGGGCCCAGTCGTGCATGTGGTCGATGGCGGCGTTGGCAGCCGAAGCCGCCGACGACGCACCTCGGGCTTCGATGATGGCGGCGCCACGCTTGGCCACAGTTGGAATGAAATCGTTCTCGATCCAGGCCTGGTCACCGATCATCTCGGCCGCGTTCTGACCGTCGACCTCGCAGTGGAACAGATCCGGATACTGGGTACTGGAGTGATTACCCCAGATGGTCATCTTCTTGATGTCGTTCACCGACCGACCCACCTTGGCGCCCAGCTGACTCATCGCTCGATTGTGATCCAGACGGGTCATGGCATTGAACTGCGCCGGGTTGATGTCGGGGGCGGCGTTCATGGCGATCAAGGCGTTGGTGTTGGCCGGGTTACCGACCACCAGAACCTTGATGTCGCGACTGGCCGAGTCATTAATGGCTTTGCCCTGCGGACCGAATATCCCGCCATTGGCCTGCAGCAGATCGGACCGCTCCATACCCTGCTTGCGGGGCATGGCTCCAACTAGAAGGGCGTAATCGGCGTCCCCAAAGGCAACATCGGCGTTGTCGGTCTTGACCATCCCGGCCAGTAGCGGGAAGGCGCAGTCGTCAAGCTCCATGGCCACGCCTTCGAGCGCTCCCAACGCCGGGGTGATCTCCAGCATCTGGAGAATAACCGGCTGATCGGGACCAAGCAGCTGACCCGAAGCAATTCGGAACAACAGGCTGTAGCCGATCTGACCGGCGGCTCCGGTAACCGTTACGCGGGCTGGAGAGGTTGACACGATTGACTCCTGCGGTGGGAAAAGAGGGAGGGAATCTCAGCCAGCAATCTAGCGGGCGGTTCGGGTGTTCCCGATCCAGGCCCGATGAAGTTCGCTGTAGACGCCGCCGCCCGCCACCAAGTCGCTATGAGAACCAGCCTCCACCAGTTGCCCTTGGTCAAAGACCAACACCAGGTCGGCAGCCTCGGCGGTCGACAGTCGATGGGCCACGCTCAACATTGTTCGCCCCGTGGAGAGCCGCTGTAGCGCATTGGTGAGGGCCTCGTCAATCTCCGGGTCCACCGCCGAGGTCGCCTCATCCAGTATCAGCAGTCCGGGGTCGGCCAGCTGTGCCCGGGCGAGCGCCACCAACTGTCGTTCGCCCACCGATAGATTCTCTCCTCGCTGCCCCACCGACTCGGTCGGCGGATGACGGTCCAGCCACCACGACAGGCCCAAGACCTCAAAGGCCTCCCTCACCTGGGCGTCTCGCCGATGCCGGTGGCCGTTGGTCGAGGCTTCGCTCGGCTCGTCGGAACCCATCAGGACGTTGTCAGCGATCGTGCTGTCAAACAGGAAGCCGTCTTGAGGCACCATGCGGATAGCCGATATGCGGGACTCGGCATCAACCTCACGAAGCTCAGCCCCGTTGACCTTGATGGATCCGGCGGTTGGGTCGGCCAAGCGGCACAGCAGTTTGGCGAAAGTGGTCTTTCCCGAACCGGTTTGACCCACGACGGCCACATTCGTACCGGCAGGAATCGAGACGGTTACCCCTCGCAGGGCCTGATCACCCCCGCGATAGGTGAAATCCAGGTCCTGAACCTCAATGGAAATCGGGCCCGGCTCCAGCAAACAACCGTCGACAGGCTCGCTCACATCAATCGGGCGTTCAAGGACCCCAAGGATCTTTCCCCAGGAGGCAGCGGCGATTTGGGCTTGGTCGAGGACCTCCGACAACTCACTGATCGGCTGTTGCAACAGCGACACCAGGAACATGATGGCCACCAGGTCGCCGCCGTCAAGACCCCATGTATGGCGCTGCCACAGCCCGACCAGCAGGATCACCACATACGCGACGGCGCTGAACAGATCGCCCATGACGAACATGCCGGCGAAATAGCGGTTGGCTTTCAGTCGCACGCGATAGCGCTCATCGATGTCGTGACGAACCTGGGCGTCGAAGCGGCGCTCAGCGCCATAGGCCCTGATGGCAGCGGCGCCGCCAAGAGTCTCGGAAAACGACGACAGCATGTCGCCGACTCGGCCTCGCATCTCGTCGTACACCTTGAGCTGCTGTCGTTGCAGTGAACGAAAGACCGGCCACACCGGCAGATAGATGAGGATCACCAGCACAGTCAGTTGCCACGAGTAGAGGGACATTGCCACCAGGACCCCGACCAGCACCATTGGCTCGATGCTGAAGGCGAACAGACCCCATTGAGCGAAGCGTGTCAACTGTTCTGCATCACTGGTGACCCGAGACACCAGGGCACCGCGACGGCTCTCATTGAGATCGCTCATCGAGAAGGCGTGGATTCGGTCAAACGTCCGGATCCGAAGGTTGGCGATAGCGGTGGCCGAGCGTTCAACCAGGCGACGTTCCGCCCAGATACCGGCCACCCAACCAAAGACGACGGCGACAGCGGCGGCGGCGGCGATACCAAAGATGTAGTCGAAGTCGACTGACCTGTCCCCGGCGATTCCTCCGTCAATGGCCCGCTCAACCACGACAGGAACCGATAGTCGGCTGGCCACGACCGCCACTCCCAGCATGACGGTGGGGATCAGCCCCTGTTTGATCTCCGGGCTGACGGCCAGGCCGCGACGAATAAGATCGACGGTTCGCAGCTCGCCCGGAACATCGAACAGAGCCGCCTCGCCCGAGTCGGCCGAGCCGCTGGGGTCCACGGTCGCCTCTTGACCGTTGGTTGTCACGTCGTCGCCGTTTCGTACGCCGTGACCAAGTCCCGATACCCGGGCACATCAAGCAGGTCCGTATGGGACCCCTGAGCCTGAATACGCCCGCCGGATAGGTAGAGCACCCTGTCGGCCAAGCCGATGGTGGCCACCCGTTGAGCGACGATGAGCGTCGTGGTTGACAGTTCAGCCCGAAGACCATCGAGGATCAGCTGCTCGACTTTGGGATCAACCGCGCTTGTGGCGTCATCGAGAATCAGGAATCGCGGATTCCGGACAAGTGCTCTGGCCAGCGCAACTCGTTGACGCTGTCCACCTGAAAGAGTTACGCCTCGCTCGCCGACGATGGTGTCGTACCCCATGGGTAGTCCGGTTATGAAGTCATCGATTTGAGCCACCGAAGCGGCCCGAACAACATCGTCGTGCCCGGCGGAGCCGTCCATATCAATGTTGGAGCCGACACTGGCACCGAACAGGAAGGCTTCCTGAAACACCAGGGCCACCGCCTCGGTTCTGGTTGTCGGCGTCCAATCGCTCAGCTCTCTGTCTCCGACTGATATCGAACCGGTGGAAGGCGGGACCAGGCCGGCCAACAGCATGGCCAGCGTGGACTTCCCGGAGCCGGTCGAACCGACCAGCGCCACCACTTCGCCCGCGTCCAGGTGGAAGTTCACATCCCGTAGCACGGCCGGCTGATCGCCGTAGCCGAAACTGAGATCGTCGACGACCACCTTCAACGGTTTGTCGCCGTTGAACAGGTTGCCAACGATCAGCGGAGCAGGCGACGGTGACTGTTCGGTCAGCACGCTGTCCAGGCGACGTCGAGCGACAACAGCTGGTGGGATACCCTCGAGAAAGTAGCCGAACACCCGCATCGGGAACGCCAGGATGGTAAACAGCACGGCGACTTGCACCAAGTCACCTCGGGTGATGGCACCAGCATCAAGCCGGTACGCCCCCACCAGCACAACAACAATGACGCCGATCGACGGGATGGCGTCCAGTGTCGATTCGAAGACGGCCCGAATGTAACCGACCTTGATCTGATCACGGCGCAAGGCGTAGGCGGCAGCGGCAAAGCGTGTGTGTTCATGCCCGGCTCGACCCAGCGTTTTGACGATGAGCGCCCCATCAAAGCTTTCGTGGGCCACGGCAGACGTGGCCCCGACGCCCGCCTGAACAGCAGCCGACGGTTCCTCGACCATGTTGGAGTAGAGCCGATTCAGCCCGAACAACGTGGGAAAGATGACAAAGGCCACCGCGGCCAAGATGACGTCGACCAGCAGCAGCGAGGCAGCCGAGAACACTGCCATGCCAACCGCGCCGAGCGACAGCGGGAGAGGATGCAGCGGCTCAGCGACCTTTTCCACATCATTGTCGACATGAGCGAGAAGTTGGCCGGTTTGTCGGCGTTGATGCCACGACAACGGCAACTCAAGATACTTGTCAAGCAACCGCCGATGAAACGACACCTGGGTCTGTTCCGACGTGACACCGGCGTAGTAACGGCGCACAACCACCCCGGCGGAACGAAAAACGACGACTCCGGCCAGAGCCAGCGCCGCCCACATGATCACCCGACCAGACCTTGGCCCGTCCTCGAACGTGGGCAGGATCACGCTGTCGGTGACACCACCAAGAACTTCCGTGGTCAAGACCGAGGCTAAGGCATAGACCATGGCGCCGGTCAACGACACCGTGAACGGGACAGGATGGGCAACAGCCAACTGACGGATGAGGCGCAGACCCTGGACGGTGACCGACTCCTGTCCGCTTCAGCCGTAGCTACTTCGGCCGTCATGGCACAATCCCATCGGTTGACCGGCCACTCGTTCACCGGCAAAAAGATCAATCAGCAATCAGCAATCAGCACCGGCGCCACCCCGATCAGGCAGCTGATTGCACCTCGACGCCAGGTTATCAGCGCGGTCCTGGACCGTTTTCGAATTTGCCCGAACCGACGACAGCAAGGGAGCCACCGGGTGCCGAACGCTGGTGGATCGAGGCCACAGGGACATGCTCGGCTCAGCTAGTCTGACCTGGTGGCGGCCAGCACCCAATCAAGAACTCCGGCCACGGTCAACGGCGCCGTGTGGCTGCTAGGAGCTGCACTCGCTCTGTTGGTGACCTACGGTCACAGGGCGGCTCCCGCAGCCGCCGTTGCTCTTGGAGCACTGGTCCTTGTGGCCACCTGGCTGTCAGTCATCGATCTGCGCATTCACCGGTTACCGAACCCGATCGTGGGAACGCTGGCCGCCGCCGTGCTGATCTGGGTGCTGGGTGCCGGGTTGGTGGTTGGCGACATCAGCCGATCAACCACCGCTATCGCCTTTGGCATGGGGGCGGTCACCGTGTTCTTCATGGCCAACCTGCTTGGAGGTATGGGCATGGGAGACGTGAAGTACGTCTTTCCCCTGGTTACCACGCTGGGTTGGTTCGGGTGGCTGGCCGTAGCAAGCGCAGCAGTAGCCACAGCCCTTACCGGCGCGTTGGCGGCCACAGTGGCCTTGGCCGTCGGGCGGGGCCGAAAGTATCGGCTTCCCTACGGCCCGTTCATGTCGATCGGCTTGGTTGCCGGCCTTTTACGAGTGGCAGTCTGGTAGTCGAGCCGACGGCCTTCAAGGCTGGCGACGTCGTCAGCCGGGCATGCGGGCTTCAGCCGCCCAAATAGTGTTGCGGAGCAACATGGCGATGGTCATCGGACCGACGCCACCCAATCGAGGGGTGATCCATGACGCCACCTCCCCAACGGACTCGTCCACGTCGGGCAACAACTTCTTGCCTTCCCACGAGATGCCGCCGCTGACCACCACAGCACCCGGTCGCACCATGTCGGGAGTGATGAAGCTGGGAATGCCCACAGCGCCGATGACCACATCGGCGTTACGGGTGTAGTCGGCCAAGTTGGGGACCCGGGAGTGGACCACGGTTACCGCCGCATTGGCGGCGTCACCCTTGTTGGCCATCAGCAAAGACATCGGCCGCCCCAGAGTAGGGCCCCGGCCGACAACCACAACATTCTTGCCGGCGACCTCAATGTCGTAGTGCAAGAACATGGCTTGAATCCCGGCCGGGGTGCAAGGCACGGGACCGGGTTCCTGCAGAACCAAACGCCCGAGATTCATCGGGTGCAGGCCGTCGGCATCCTTGGCCGGATCCATCAACGCCAACGACTCGTTGAAATCGAAACCATCCGGGACGGGGCTTTGAATGATGTACCCGTCGACCTCAGGGTTCTCATTGAAGTCACGGACTGCGTCGAGCAGTGTCTGCTGGCCGGCATCGGCCGAGATTTCATGATGGTGGGAGGCAATACCCACCTGCTCGCAGGTTCGATGCTTGTTGCGGACGTAGCTGGCCGAAGGGCCGTCGTCACCGACCAGGATCGTGCCGAGACCGGGAGTCACACCAGCAGCCTTCATTTCATCGACTCGCTGCTTCACTTCGCCCAGAACGGCTTCGGCCACCGGGCCGCCGGCCAAGAGTTGTGCGCTCACTTCAGGCTCCACTTCGTCCGTTGATATGTATTCGCCGCGCCGAGACCAATCCGTCCCGAGAACAGTCTCAGTGCTTGAATTGGCGCTCGCCGGTGAAGATCATAGCGAGACCAAGACGATTGGCGGTGGCGATGACATCCGAGTCGTTGACCGATCCGCCCGGCTGGATGACAACGGCAACACCAGCATCGGCCGCCGCCTCGACACCGTCGGGGAACGGGTAGAAGGCGTCGGAGGCGCAGGCCCCGCCTTCAGCCCGCCCGTCGGCCTTGGTGGCAGCCAACTGGCCTGACTCAACCCGATTCTGTTGGCCGGCACCTATACCCCAAGCCACCTGATCTTTGGCCAGAACAATGGCGTTGGAACTTACTTGGCCGCAAATCCGCCAGGCGAAGCGGGCGTCGACCATTTCGGCCTCGGTCGGCTGTCGTTCGGTGACCACCGTCCACTCGTCGGCGCCGTTGACGAAAGAAGCTGCGTTCTGCAACAGGAAGCTGTCGGTCAGGGTGCGCAGCTGGAGACCGTCACGTACCGGAGGTGCGGCCTGCAGAACTCTGGTCGACTTCCGCTTGGCCGCTATTCGCTCCGTCACCCCGGGACCAAACCCCGGGGCGATGACCAGGTCGGCTTGAGCGGCCTCCTCCATAGCGTCCACCGTTGCGCTGTCCACCACATGGTTGAAGGCCACGATGCCACCGAATGCCGAGCGGGGATCACAGGCGTAGGCCCGGCTGTAGGCGGTGGCCAAGTCGTTCGCCGTGGCCACGCCGCATGGATTGGCGTGTTTGATGATGGCCACCGTCGGGTCGTCGCCCAGATCGTGAGCCAGTGACCAGGCGGCGTCGGCATCAAAGATGTTCAGGTAGCTCATGTCCGAGCCCCCGAGTTGTTCGACCGATGACCACCAGCTCGGCCTACCGGCCGGCTGGTAGTGCGCCCCACTTTGGTGAGGATTTTCGCCGTAGCGGAGATCCTGCAGCTTCTCCATCGAAAGGTGATGGCTGTTCGGCCAGTCACCCTCGCCGTCAGCCGGCTCCGACGCGGCGAACCAGTTGGCGATCTCGGCGTCATAGGCGGCGGTGTGAGCAAATGCTTTCGCCGCCAGCCGGCGCCGCAGCCCGGCCGATGTGGATCCGGCCTGGGCCAACTCGTCCAGGACGTCACCGTAGTCAGCCGGGTCGACCAGCACCGTCACGTACTCGTGGTTTTTGGCCGCCGCTCTGATCATGGCCGGACCACCGATGTCGATCAGTTCTATGGACGGATCGGACGAGAATGGGTAGAGGTTGCCGACAACGATGTCGATGAGATCAAGTTGATGCTCTTCGAGATCCCGAAGGTGATCGGTGTTGCGTCGGTCAGCCAGGATCGCCCCATGCACCCTCGGGTGGAGCGTGACTACTCGATGGCCGAGCATGGGGGCAAAACCGGTGAGATCAGCCACGTCGGTTACCGGTATGCCTGCTTCTGCAACGACCTGGGCGGTGCCACCGGACGAGATCAGGTCGATCCCCAGGCCATGCAGTTGGGAGGCCAGATCGACAATCCCGGCCTTTTCGTAAACGGACAACAGCGCTTTCATGCCAACCTCGCATCCTCCACCGAGCGGATACGGCGCGCCCGACTGGTTGAGTCTAGTTCAGCGCCGGGTCGACACAGTCGCTTTGTCCGCCGGTTGCCCCGCAACAGCGCTTTCATGCCAACCTCGCATCCTCCACCGAGCGGATACGGCGCGCCCGACTGGTTGAGTCTAGTTCAGCGCCGGGTCGACACAGTCGCTTTGTCCGCCGGTTGCCCCGCTTGGATTGAAGGACCTCGGCGTGGACACGTAGCCCGAACCGGGGTCCTGGGTGCGCAAATAACGCTCGATTCCCGTCATGAGGGCGACCGACACCACTTCGACGTATTCATCGGTTGCGAAGAGGGCCGCCTCAGCCGGGTTGGCCAGATAGCCGACCTCGATGAGGGCCGAGGGCGTTGCCGGTCGACGATTGATGCCATAGGCGTCAACCCCCTCGTCGTTCAACACGGTCAGCACACCGGCGTCGGTTCTGGCCACCCACGGAACGTCGAATTGGGCCAGGTCGGCCACAACCCGTTCGTACATCAGCCCGCCCAGTCGCTGAGAGTCGGGCGATGTGCTTTGGACATACACTTCCGTGCCGGGAATTGTCGACTCGGCCGCTCTGGGCGTGTTGTGGTGGATCGACACCAGGGCTTTGGCTCCGAGGGCGTCGGACAATGCCGCTCGTTGAGTGATCGGCACCCGATAGTCGCCGGTCCGTGTCAAGGCCACGGAGACGCCTCGCTGGGACAACAACTCGGCTGTTCGTTGCGATACGCGGAGATTGATGGAGGCCTCGGTCAGACCGCTCTCCGCCACCGCTCCCTCCTCATCGCCGCCGTGACCGGGGTCCAGCATCACATCTACCGACGTCAACGTTTGACCCAGCGGCACCGCCGCCTCAAATCCGCAGGGTGTCTGAATCAGGTAGGCGTCGTCGGTCTGCCCGAGTACAGCAGCCAGCACTCCGGTAGGCGTGAAGACGGCGCTTACTCCCCCATCGGCCGGACGGACAGCGCCCTCAATGCCGGCTGCAGCCGAGGTTGGATCATCGGTGTCACTGCCGGTAGCGGCAAACGAGCTCCCCGAATCGGCGAACGTCGACGTCTCGGTGGCCGGATCGAGTACGCCGGTTGTCCCGGTCGCCTGCTCGACGCCTCCATTGTCTCGCCGCAGTTGATCGGCCGGAGCAACTTCTGGTCCGACGAGTGTCGGGCGCTCGGCCTCGCCGCAGCTGGCGGCGATGACGGCCAAAGCCAAAATCACGATCGAGGCGATGTGCCGGGACGCGCCGGAACGAAGGTGTCGACCGAGGGAAGTCATTACTGGAATGCTACTTTGTTGGTCAAAGGTATTCGAAGGAGGAGATTGCTACAGGTTGGCCACGATCTCGGCCATCAGCTCTCCGGCTTCGGTCGGATTCTGTCCAACCTTTACACCGGCATCGGCCAGCGCCTCCATCTTGGCTTGAGCGGTGCCCTTGCCGCCGGAGACGATCGCACCGGCGTGGCCCATCTTCTTGCCCGGAGGGGCAGTCACACCGGCAACGTAGGACGAGACCGGCTTGCTCATGTTGTTCTTGATGAACTCGGCAGCCTCCTCCTCAGCCGAACCACCTATTTCACCAATCATCATGACTGCTTTGGTTTCGGGATCGGCCTCGAAGGCGGCCAGACAATCGATGAACGAGGTACCCGGCACCGGATCGCCGCCGATGCCAACGCAGGTGGTCACACCGATGCCTTTCTCCTTCAGCTCGTAGAGAGCCTGATAGGTGAGGGTGCCCGATCGGCTGACGATGCCCACCGGCCCGCCAGGCTTGGCAATGTGACCGGCGGTGATGCCGATGTTGCATTTGCCGGGGCTGATGATGCCCGGGCAGTTCGGACCCAGCAGGCGGGTGTTCGGGAAGTCGTTGCGCAATTTGTTGAAGAAGTAGGCCTCGTCGTGGGCCGGCACGCCTTCGGTAATGGCCACGATGAACTCGATTCCGGCCTCAGCGGCTTCCAACACGGCGCTCTGGACGCCGGGAGCCGGAATGAAGATGCAACTGGCGGTGGCACCGGTTGCTTCCATGGCCTCGGCCACGGTGGCGTAGATGGGAATGCCCTCAACGTCGGTTCCGGCCTTCTTGGGGTTGGTTCCCGCCACCACCTGGGTGCCGTATTCGGCGTTCAGCAGGCCGTAGTAGCGGCCCTGTGAGCCGGTGAGGCCCTGATAAACAACTTTGGTGTTTTCGTCTACGAAGATGCTCATGATGTCGTTTCTTTACAGTCCCTGGGAGTCTTTCAGCCGGCCAACTCAGCCGCTTTGCGGGCGGCATCGAGCATTGTTGGTTCCATCATCAGTGAATCGTTCAGATGGGGTTGGAGTATCGCTCGTCCTTCGTCGGCGTTGGTGCCGTCGAGCCGGATGACGATCGGAGAGTCAATGTTGACCCTGTTCATCGCTTCGATAATGCCGTTGGCCACCTCTTCGCCCCGAGTGATACCACCGAAGATGTTGATGAAGATGGCCTTCACCGCCGGATCGTTGTTGATGACCTCTAGCGCGCCGGACATGACATCGGCGTTGGCCCCGCCTCCGATATCCAGAAAGTTGGCCGGTTTGCCGCCGACCTGGTTGATCACGTCGACGGTGCTCATGGCCAAACCGGCGCCGTTGGCGATGACGCCGACCGAACCTTCAAGTCCGACGTATTGAAGACCTTTGGCGTGGGCCGCCTCCTCCCGCTCATCGCGGGGCTGGGTGGCGTCGTACTTGCTGTAGTCCGGGTGCTCGTAGGTGGCGTTGCCGTCGAGGCTCACCTTGGCGTCGAGGGCGTGGACCTCGCCGGTTGGTTTGAGAATCAGGGGGTTGATCTCCACCAAATCGGCGTCACCTTCCACGTAGGCGGTGTAGAGCTTCATCAGAATGTCGACAGCCCCATCATTGGCCTGGGGATTCAGGTTGGCCGCCTCGACCCAGGACCGACACTGATCTTCGGTCAGGCCAACAGTCGGATCGATGTGGACCTTGGCGATGGCGTCAGGATTCTCCTCGGCCACGGTTTCGATCTCGACGCCACCTTCAGCGCTCAGCATGCCTAGATGCTTTTTAGCCGACCGGTCCAGAGTGAAGCTGGCGTAGTACTCCTCGGCGATATCAGACGCCAGCTCAACCCAGATGGTTTTGACCACGTGGCCTTTGATGTCGAGCCCAAGGATGTTGGAAGCGTGAGTGCGGGCTTCCTCGGCGTTCTCCGCCAGCTTCACACCGCCGGCCTTGCCCCGGCCCCCAGTATGCACCTGGGCTTTGATAACCACCGGGTAGCCGACCCGGTCGGCGATGGCCACAGCGTCATCGACGTTGTCAGTGGCTTCACCATCCGAGACGGGAATGCCGTACTGGGCGAAGAACTGCTTGCCTTGGTACTCAAGTAAATCCATCTGAAGCTCCAACTTGGGGGTCTGCAACCGTGAAAAGTGACGGTGAAAGGTGATGGGGATGTCTCGTGCGATCCTAGGCGCCGATCAAGGCGAATCGGTGAGTATCGATGCTGTATCCGCTTGGGAATCGCTCGGTATCCCCACGTATCCCTTGCTTACCTCCTGCGTATCCCGGGTGCGTCTCCGACAGATGTCACGTCATCCAGACGGCATGCCCAGACAATTCACCCAATAAAATCGTTCTACCAGGGTCAGACCGCCCGCGACGTCGCAGCGATGTTGCAACAGTGCCAGATCTGATCACGGACAAGAAGACGGGGTCATAGCACATGCCGGTTGCCGAGCGGTCACAAACTAACGCCAGACAGGCGATTCTGGTTGCGCTTGGTGGTATCGGAGCGCTGGTCGCCGTGCTGTTCCTCATCACCCGCCTGGGGCAATTGGGCGGTTCAGGGAGTGAGGTCCCGATACAGCTGGGAGAGCCGGTGTTCTCGCTGGGCAACGCGGTCGAGCTGGCGGAGTTCATCAACGAGTCCGAACCATTGCTGCTCCCGGACGTCGCCAACGGTGACCGGGACATCATCGTCAACCATGTTGGATCGTCACCGAACGAGGGCTGGCATGCCTTTCCAGCCCGTCCTTTAACATCGGTGCGCGACTGCGTGCTTGAATGGCAGAAGGTTGAAGAGATCTTCGTCGACTCCTGTTCAGGGGACGAGTACCCGGCTGACGGTGCAGGACTTACCCAATACGGGACCACCGTGGACGAAGACGGAAACCTGCAGATAAACCTCAACCGGACAAGGTCGTAGCCAACCATGCTGCTTGCGCAACTGAGTGACACCCATGTTGTTGCAGCCGACTATGACGGTGAACGCTACGTTGACAACAACGAGCGCCTCGCCATGGCCGTTGAACGCCTTAACGCCGAGACGGTCACTCCCGACGTGGTCGTAGCCACCGGAGATCTCGTCGATACCGGCACCGAATCCGAGATGGATGCTCTGGCCGATCTTCTTGACCCGCTGGAGATTCCTCTTCTGCCGCTTGTCGGCAACCACGATCGCAAAGACACCTTCGCCCGACACTTCGACATGCCATGGGCCTCGGAGACAAACCTCAGTTGGACGGTCGACGTAGGACCATTCCGGATTCTCGGACTGGACACCATGGTCAACCAGCCCGGCCGGGCAGAACTGTCTATGGCCGACATCGAGCATGGAGGCGTGTTCGATGATGAGCGCTCCGCCTGGCTGGCCGAACAGCTTGCCAACGCCGGAACCAAACCAGTGGTTATCGCCATGCATCACCCTCCGTTTGCCGCCGGGATCCATTGGATGGACAAGAACGGGCTGGACGGCAACGACCGCTTCGCCGCCATGGTGGCCGGCTCGGACGCCAACATTGTCCGCATTCTTTGCGGCCATTTGCACCGATCAATAACCACCACCGTGGGTGGTGTGGTGACCTCAACAGCAGTGTCGACCGTGCAGCACGTAGAACTCGACTTCGATGACAACGCACCGGTTCGGCTGGTTCTCGACGATCCGGGTTATCACCTTCACCGATTCGAGCCTGACACCTACAGCGTAGGCGGCTTCCGCTGTGTGAGCCACGTCAGACACTTCGACACAGGTCATCAGCCCATCGATCCTTCGTGGGCTGATGACCATTCCGCCGCAGATTAGGTACGATTCTGCTGCCTGGTTGTTGATCGGCGAGCCGCTCGCCGGTTGCTTGTGAGGGTTGTGTCGAAGAAGGCTGGCCACCGACAAATCCCTCCGCTTGCCGGTGGCCTCGCTTGATCAGACGAGCGAAGCGCCGGGTTGATACAAATTCCTCAGAACTTCTTTCTTCATCAGCTTTCTCTCTATGGGCGCCGGCCCTCTCAACCCACAGTTCTCCATGACTCAGTTCTCCAGGACACAGGTCTCCATGACAAACGCCCCCACCCCTGTCAATCGGCTCCGAGAGCTACAGGGAGTAGCCGCCATCTTCGATATGGACGGGCTCCTGCTTGAATCCGAATCGCTTTGGCGGGTGGCCGAAAGGGAGAAGTCGGCTGAGCTCGGACTCAATCTGACCGACAGCCACTTTGATCGCACCATGGGTGTGCGCATGCGAGACGTGGCTCAGATGTGGTTTGAGTGGAGTCCATGGAGCCAGGACCAACCACCAACCCCATCGACTGACGAAGTCGCCCAGCAGGTGATCGATCGGGTTGTCGAGCTGGTGGCCGGCGCCGAGGCGCTACCCGGGGTGGAACACGCCCTGTCGCTGGTTGAACATCTGGGGATGCGGGTGGCGTTGTGTTCATCATCAGACCTGTCAATGATTCACTCGGTGGTCGACAGCCTTGGTTTGTCGGAACGATTCGAAGTCACTCACTCGGCGGCCGACAACGTGTACGGGAAGCCTCACCCGGAGCCCTATCTGTCGACGGCATCCAAGCTCGGCGTGCCGCCCCGGAAGTGCGTGGCCTTCGAAGACACCGTCACCGGCGCCATTTCGGCCAAATCAGCCGGCATGTCGGTGATAGCCGTCCCCGACCCGGCCGAGTACGGATCGGTGCGCTTCGGCTTCTGTGACGCAGTCTTACAGAGCCTGGCCGACCTTCAAGCGGACCATATTGCCGACCTACTGGCGCCGAAGCCACTCGAGGGCTCTTAGGCCTCCGATTAACCGACTCCGACTAAAACTTGTCGTAGCCCGGCGGCACGGCGAAGCCGCCCAGTTCACGCTCCATGAGCCGAGCGAAGGCGATGGCTTCACGATCCCGCAAGTGACCGGCGATGATTTGGAGGCCGCAAGGAAGGCCGGAGGCGGTTAATCCGGCAGGAGCGACCGAAGCCGGCAGGTAGACGCCACACGACCATCCGGCCCAGAAGAGCTGATCAATCGTCGATTGCTCGCCACCGTTCACGGTGATCGTCCGATCGGCTCGCTCCCCCATCTGGTCGTGGGGATAGGCAGCCGAGGCCGCCGTTGGACACAACATGACGTCATAGTGGGTGAAAAACTCGGCCCAGGCCAGCCGCTGATGCTCTCTGGCCCGGTGATGGGCGGCCCACTCATGGTGAGACATGGTCACAGCGTGACCCACCAGCGCCCGGTAGTCGCCGCCTCGACCCCGATATCGATCGGCGGTGGCGAAACGCTCTCCCTGAGATCGGTACTGTTTGAACTCGTCTTGCGTCACCTCGGTTCCGGTGGCTGACCGCAACAGCATCAGATAGGTCTCGAAACTTTGGCTGACGTCAAGAGCCGGTCGGGCGTCGAAGTCGATTTGAACGCCGAGCTCGGAGAGTGCCTCGACGGTTGCCGTCAGTTGATCGGTCAGTTCGCCGTCCTGTTCAACGCACGGGCTTTCGAGCATTACGGCCGCTCGGATGTCTTGCGGACGCCGCCACCGGGCGGGAGGCAGATCAAGGCGCCATCCGACGGCGTCAAGGGAGTTCGGCCCGGCGATGACGTCGAGACCCAACTCAAGGTCGCTGGCGAAGCGAGCCATTGGCCCGGCCACGCCGATGTCGATTTCGCTCGGATCGCCCGGGCTGCCGTGTCCGGCGGTAGGGATGATGCCAAAGGTCGGTTTGTGTCCGAACACACCGCAGTAGTGGGCCGGGTTGCGAATGGACGCCCCGATGTCACTGCCAACCTCCAGTGACGTCATGCCGGTGGCCAGTGCCACAGCCGCCCCGCCGGATGAGCCACCGGGCACCCTGGCCGGATCCCACGGATTGTTGGTTGTCCCGTAGACGGGATTGAACGTCTGCCAGTCGGCCATACCCACCGGGATGTTGGTCTTGCCGTAGATGACAGCACCGGCGTCCAGTAGCCGTTGGGTAACCGGGCAGTTGACCTCGGGGCGCCAATCAACCAGGTGCGGATGGCCCGACGTTGATGGTGAGCCCACCCAATCCCACGGCTCCTTGATCGTCATGGGAACCCCATGCAGAGGACCCCATGACTCCCCGCGGGCAGTAGCTGAATCAGCCTCAGCCGCCCTGGACGATGCCTCATCCAGCCGGGTGAAGATGACCGCATTGACCTCCGGGTTGAAACGATCAACCCTGGCCAGGACGGACTGGAGCAACTCCGTCGAAGAAATGCTGCCGTCGGCTACGGCGTCTGCTTGGGCGGCCGCGCCGACCATCGTGATGTCTACCTCTAGCGGCATGTGGAAACCATGCCCCGGACGCGGTGGGGCCCGCAACCCGGAACCGGACTGCGGGCCTCCGCTCTGTCACTTTGATGCTGTTGTTGACGAGTGATCCGACTAGGCGTCGTCGGCTGTCTCCAGCGTCGGCAGCTCGGCGGAGCCATTGGCGATCAGCTCGGTAGGCTCATCACCGCCTGCCAACTCAACCTGGCGACGGGCCACTGCTTCGAGGATGTTCACACCGGTTGCGGTCTCGATCTGCTCGGCAATCGAAACCACGGCGGCCGGCATCTGGCGGGCCACGCCGCCGACACCGCCGTCGCCGGAGCCGTTGTCGATGACTGTGACCTTATCGATGTCAATGCCGTTGACCGTCTCGGTGATCAGTTCAACCAAATCGGGCAGCATCTTCAACATGAGGATGTCTCGGGCGTCGTCGCCAGCGTTGGCGTACTCGCTGCTGAGGCGCTGGAACACTTCGACCTCGGCCTTTCCATCCTCGATGATGCGAGCAGCTCGACCCTGGGCTTCCATTTGCATGGCTTGCAACTTGGCCTTGGCCGGTTCGAGGACATCAGCCGCCAGTCGGCGCTTCTGCAACTCGATGCGCTCATGTTCCAGCTGCTGCTCGGCTTCAACTCGGGCCAGCTCGGCGGCCACATCGGCTCGCTTCTCCGACGACTGGGCTTCAGATTCAAGCTCGGCTTGGCGAACCCGCAGCTTGTTGCGTTCCTCGGCGATGGCCAGGTCGGCCTGGACCCGGGCCAGCTCCGCCCGCTGACGACCGGTAGCTTCGGCCTCTTCGGCTTCAGCTGTCTGCCCGGCCTCGCTCTCACGGGCTTCACGCAACACATTGGCGGTTCGACGACGACCGACGGCCTCAAGGTACCCGGCCTGGTCGGTCACGTTCTGAATCTTCAGCACGTCGAGTTCGAGGCCGAGGGTTCGGATGTCATCGTCGGCTTCTTCGATCAGGACTTGGGCAAACTTCAGCCGGTCCTCGTTGACCTCCTCGGGGGTGAGGGTCGCCAGCACCCCACGAAGGTTGGCCTCGAGGTTCTCCTTGGCAATCTGCTGGATGTATTCCGCCGGGCGGCCGAGGAAGCGTTCCACCGAGTTCTCGAGGATGCCTTCACGACTCGACACCTTGATGTTGGCCACGCCCTGAACGTCCAAGGGAATAGCACCCTTGGAGTAGGCGTTGGCGACGGAGACCTCAATTGGAATGGTGTTGAGGGTCATGTACTCCACTTTTTCCAACAGCGGGATCCGAATGGTGCGACCACCCTTGATGACCCGATAGCCAACCTTGCGGCCGTCGGACAACACTCGGGTTCGGCCGGATACGACCGCCACCTGGTTCGGGGGACAAATGATGATCAGGCTGCGAATGGCCGCCGCCACCGCCATGAAGATCACCACCAGGAGTACGGCTACAACAACTATGAATTCCATGTCTTACTCAACCCTCCTCTTTCTGGGATTGTTCTGGGTCTTGACTTTCGATTTCTGTTTGCGGATTTGCCGGTGAACTCGCCGGCGAAACTGACGGCGGAAGCTGAGCGCGGTGTCCGTCCAACTCGCCGCCTAACTCTCCGTCCAGGGCGTCGAGCTCCTTTTTGAGCGACACCACCAGAGCAATGCTGTTTTCCAACTGCACGACAGTCACCGGGTGGCCGGCCTCGAAGCTGTCATCATCGGATAGCGCGGCAGCCACCAGGTACTGCGGCTGGTCGCCGAGATCGATGCGAATGCGGCCACGCTGACTGCCGTTGACAGGCACGGTGACGACGCCCCGCCGACCGAGAAAGCTTCGTTCACTCACTTGCGAGCTGCTCTCGCTGGCCTTCAGCAGACCGAAGACGGCTGAGTTGGTCACCGCGGCGACAGCTCCCAATACCAAAGCGGTGATGAGGGTTACCAGGAAGCTGTAACCGAGGAAGCCGAGCAACAGTCCCGTTACGCCGAAGAAGGCGGCGAAGAACACCACTGATCGGAATGACAGCAGGCTTCCGACGATGGCGTCGGCGGCGCTGAAGCCGGAACCGATGCTGTCTCCGATGTGGTGCCCGTGGTCGACATCGAAATCGGTCCCGCCGTCAAGGTCGACGTCTCCACTTACGTCAACCGAACCTGCTTCGAGTGCCAGGTCACCACCAGCGTCGAAGTCGGCACCGGTGTCGGTATCAAAGTCGGTGTCAAAGTCGGCGTCGGATGCAAGACCGCCGAGCACCATGGGGATCAGAAATGACCCACCAAAGATGGCTGATGCTAGATAAATCCAATCCATGGGTATCTCCCGCTAGTTCCCTTCCAGTGTCATTCTCTGGTGTCGTTCTCTGGTGATGTTCGTTGTCACGGCGGTGCTAGGCCAGTTGGCCGAGAACCTTCTCGACCCCTCGCGCCACCTGCTGATAGTCCTCGATCCACTCGGCCAACACCTCTTTGCCGAGGTCTGTGGCGTGATAGACCTTGCGGGCCGGGCCGCTGTCGGAGTCCACTAGTTCGGTGGTAGCCAGCTCATTCTTCTTCAGCCGCTTCAGCAGAAGGTAAATGCTGGCTTCGCTACCCGCCGGCAGACCTGCGTCCTCCAACCGCTGCATCAACTCATAGCCGTACGACGGCTCATCGACCAGGCACGCCAAGACACACATATCGAGCACACCTCGCATGATCTGGGCATGGTGACTTTCAGAACTAAGTACCATGGGTAGATTATTACATAGCTATCTTAAGTAGTCAACTTAATTTGCTAACTAACTGTGTAGAGAAGCTAACAGTGTTTAGAACACAGCGGTGCAAGTAAGTCCAATGAACCAAGGCGCTCGTCGCCATGGTGAACCAACCATGCGGTCGCCCGTTGAATGCTGAGCGAGCAGAACACCCCAACTACGCTGGCCTGCATGGAAGACTGCCCCGGCTGTACCACGGTGCTTCCCGACGACGCGGCCTTCTGCCCAACCTGCGGACTGCCGGTGGTGAAGCAGTCTGACGCCGTTGACCTGTTCCTGTCACCGGGAAAGTCGTCGCCCCGAGCAGAACCGGACGTGGAAGCCGCCACCAGCACTTCACTGGCGACACGGCACCGATCCGTCAGCAGCCGAGGGTTGATTGCGGCCGCCGCCATGGCCGGGCTCGTCCTGGCAGTGGGAGCCTGGACAGCCCAGGGACAGTCGACTCCCGAGGCGTCAGCCGGTACCTCCAGTCCGAGCACGGACGAGATGGAACCGGTCGGGCCAACAGGCCAAGCCATCGCCCCCGGCAACAACGAACCGAACACAGCAAGCGACACCGACAACTCACCCGAAGCCACCGACTTCTTCGACGGCGAGTTCAGTTCCGACGTGTTTGTCAACCTGTCACTGGTCGGTCCACTGCTGGAGAACGAGGACGTCGGATACCGACTACTGGCCAGCAGCGACGGCCAACTATTCGACATCGACCTGGATACCGGCGAGTTGACCCGCCACCCCATCGACATCGACCCGGTCGGACTGCTGGGTGCTGAGCTCGTTGCGTTCGATCCCGAGCGAGGTTTTGTGGCTCTACCGGTCGATAATCTGGCGACGACGGGACGAATGATCTTCGCCGTGCCGGAGGTGGAGGCCACAGACCGGGCCGTATCGGTCCGTAATCTGGTGGGCGCCGCCGTGAGGGAGCCAAACACCCTGCTGGTCGACTTCCTGCGCCCCGACGAGGGAACAGGCAGGTTGGGAACCCAGCTGTACGAGATCGACATCGGCACCGGCCGATTCGCCGCCACCTCGTTGGCGGTGGACCCTCGCCCACAAACCCCACATCGAGCCCGCTATGGGCTCGCCGCTCTCGATAGCGGTGGCCTGTTCGAAGCTGGCGGGAACAGCTACCGGAAGCTGGCCGACGGAGAGGCGCTGCTTCTCGGCGTGAACTACGTCGTGGCCCGCAGTTGCCCCGAACCGGGCGCCTGTCTGACTCAGTGGCTCGAGCGATCGTCGGGCCAGCAGGTGGAGCGAGCGCTTCCAACGGCTTCCGAGATTGTGGGACCGTCGAACAGGCAAGGGGCCGGAACCGATCGACCGCTGCTGTCCATCGATGAAGTGGACGGCGATGCCACAGTGGTAATCATCACCGGACCGGGGACCAGCGGATCCGCCTACTACGACGTGGAGAACGGACGACGCCTCACCGCTTTGGATCCGCTGTCCCTCGACTTCACCCCCGGCCCTGTGGGCCGTCCATTCGCCGCGTTGTCGCCCGACGGCCGCTGGATGGCACTGCCCGTCGGTGGCAGCATCGTTCTCTTCGACCGCATAGAGGAGCTCCTCTACCGTCGAGGTTTCGGACCCACTGCGACCATGGAACAATTCATCTTCGTCCCCAACGGTCGATAGCCGATCAGATCTGCGCTAATCGACAGACCCAAAAGGTCCAAACCACAATGACCCGGGACAAAACACAAATGACCCGGGCGAGATAGTAATGTTGCTACATGACGGACCTTGAAGAACTCTCATCGATCGTCGACGAACTCCGCTCGCTGAACGACGACAGCCAGCACATAGAAGCGAAGAAGGCAGGTGGGGGATTTCCAACCGAGAAGGTTTCCCGCTCGATATCGGCCTTCTCAAACGCCTCTGGCGGCATCGTTCTGCTTGGTGTAGATCAAGAGTCCGGCTTCGCAGCGACGGGGGTGCCAGATGCGAGGGCGTCAGTCCACAGCTTGAGCCAACTTTGTACTCGTATGCAACCTGTCGTTCATCCGGAGATCACCTGTCTGGACTTCGAAGGTGCCGAGGTAGTTGTGTGCAGTATTCCAGAGGCCGACCGGAAGCCGGTCTACACGCCGTCAGGCGAAGCTTACATCCGAGTTCACGATCAGGATCGAAAGCTCCACGGCTTCGAACTGCAGGTCATCAAGGAACGCGGAGGTGCACCGGACTACGACTGTCGCCCTGTACCCGACACCTCGGTCGAGGATCTTGACCCGAACTTGCTTGCCAGCTTCGTGTCGCTAGTGAGGGCTGAAGGGCCACCGCAACTGCGCGACGAGGACGATGCAGGTTTGCTCCGACGAATGCGTGTTACCGACGAGTCTGGTTTATTGACTGTTGCAGGGCTACTCGCTCTTGGTCGATATCCCCAACAACATTTACCACAGGTCAACGCGACTTTCGTCTCCTTTGCCAAGGCAGACGGCAGCGAGCTGGAGGGAGTTCGGTTCCTCGATAGCCGAGATATCGATGGTTCCATTGGATCAATTCTCGATCAAAGTGAAGACGTTCTCAGAAAGAACATGGCAAGGCGCCATACGAGTAGTGGTATGCGATCAAGCGACCGATGGGAATACCCTCCGATCGCGCTGAGGGAGGCGATCGCCAACGCACTAGTTCACCGAGACCTCTCTGAGTTCTCCCGCGGCAGCCAGGT
>JAHDFR010000045.1 GCA_020628065.1 Acidimicrobiales bacterium | reverse complement strand
AGGTGTCAGGCTTGCAGGCTGAGTTGGCTAAGGCGAAGGCTGATGCCGGCAAGGTTGGCGGTCTTGAGGCTGAGTTGGCTAAGGCGAAGGCTGATGCCGGCAAGGTTTCCGGGCTTGAGTCAAGGTTGTCAACCACGGCCAGAGATCTTGAGACCGCCAGGTCCACAGCGAAGACTGAGAGCGATCAGTCAAAGGAGCTGCAACGCAAGCTGGCAGAGGCTGAGCGCAAAGCGTCTTTGGTTCCGACAAGAGACCGCACCATTGAACAGCTTCGCAAGCAGCTGGCCGATGCTGAACAGTCAGCGAAGGATGCCAAACAGGCGGCGAAGGATGCTGACAAGGCGGCCGAAAAAGCCAAGAAGAAGGCCAAGAAGGCGAAGAGTACAACCTCTTCAACGGGTGACGGCTCGTGGCGCAAGGGCACGACCAAGCTGGGCACTCCGGGAGCCAACCATGTTGATGATCTCAAGCGGATCAACGGCATCGGGCCGGTGATGGAGAAGACGCTCAACAGCTTCGGCATCCAGACTTGGGAGCAGGTGGCCGCTTTCACCAAGGGCGACATTGACAAGGTGACAGAAGCTATCGACGCCTTCCCTGGTCGGATCGAACGAGACGATTGGAAGGGTGGGGCTCAGAAGCTTCTCGACGCCGGACATGTGCCAGGCGAAAAGACTTCGGCTCCCAAACCCAAGAAGAAGCCTGCCAAGAAGAAGGCGACTAAGAAGGCAGTGGCCAAGACGTCAACCAAGCCCCCTTCGGGCAAGGATTGGCAGCGAGGCAGCACCAAGCTGGGCACTGCAGGCGCCGTGCACAAAGACGACCTTAAGGTCGTTAACGGAATTGGTCCGGTGATGGAGAAGACGCTCAACGGCTTCGGTATTCAGAGCTGGGAGCAGCTGGCGGCGTTCAAGAAGGCCGATGTGGCCAAGGTGACCGATGCCATCGATGCCTTCCCGGGTCGGATCGAGCGAGACGAGTGGGTGAGCCAGGCCAAAGACTTGGTCAAGCGATTCCCGCTACGGTCACCCTATGACCGGCCGACTCGCAAGACCTTCCTCAACGAGTCACCGAGCTAGTAGTACCAGCGGCCTGATCGGCTGCGACGATTGACAGCCCCACGGCCTCGGCCGTGGGGCTTCTCGCGTCTCGTCTTATCGGGAGTACTCGTAGAAGCCGCGCCCCGCCTTCCGGCCCAACAACCCGGCGTCAACCATTCGAGCCAGCAGCGGTGGGGGAGCGTACAGCTGTTCGCGAAACTCCTCGTATAGCGAGTCGGCAACCGCCATCGTCGTATCCAACCCGATGAGATCGGCCAGGGCGAGCGGGCCCATAGGGTGGGCGCAGCCGATCACCATCCCCTGGTCGATGTCCTCTTTCGAGGCGAATCCGGACTCGAACATTCGAACCGCCGAGAGGATATACGGAATGAGGAGGGCGTTTACGATGAAGCCGGCTCGATCCTGGGATTCGATCACCGACTTTCCAAGCTGGACCTGGGCGAAGCTTCGGGCCACCTGGTGTGTCTCGGCCGAGGTGTGGAGCGAGATGACGAGCTCGACCAGATCCAGAACCGGAACCGGATTGAAGAAGTGGATCCCAATCACGTTCTCCGGTCGGGCAGTGGCCATGGCCAGCTTCATGATCGGGATGGAGGAGGTGTTCGAGGCGAGTATCGCATCGTTGGAGACCACCTGATCGAGCTGTCGGAACAAGTCAACCTTGACCGTCTCGTCCTCCACTACAGCTTCGATGACCAACTGGCGATCAGCCAGGCTGTCCACCTCTTGGGTCAGATGAATGCGGGACATCATTGATGCCCCCTCATCCTCAGTCAGCTTGGATTTGCTGACAGCCCGGTCAATCGATGTCTGAATACGGGCCAGTCCGGCTTCGGCCGCGGCAGAGGACGCCTCCACGACGGTGACGTCCATGCCTGCCTTGGCCGCAACCTCGGCGATTCCGGAGCCCATCAGGCCAGCGCCGACAACCCCAATTCGTTCGATGCTCGGTGCCATTTCCATTGGCACACAGTGCCAATGGCGATCGGTACTTCGCAACCTTGTCGATGTCAGAGCTTTCGTTCAACAGTGCGAGCCGGTGCGCCTAGTCGGAGAGGGCGGCAGCCACCGCAGCCACCCCGGGGAGACCATTGACCAGGCCGCGGTGCGATGACGACACTTCGATCAGCCGGGCCGCAGGATCGCGGCTCGCTCGCCAATCAACTATGCCGTCGTTTCGAGAGTAGACGGAGACAAAGTCGATGTGCGGTGGGAAAGGAACAAACCGATCACGATCGACGGCATCTTCTTGGCCGACGTCGACCGGTCCAAAGGCGCCACTACGCCAGCTGACTTCCAAAAGCTCGATCGGAACGCGCACTGGGGCGAAGCGAGGATATTTGATGAGCAGCGGGGCCCCGAGCGCTATCACCTGACGAACCAAATGCTCGTGGCGAACAGCCAGAATCCGACCGTACTGACCTCCCCGGGAGTGACCGACAACGGTGACCGGAGTCTTCCCGTTGTTGGCCATTGTCTCCAGATGTTCGGTACAAACATCAAGCGAGGTGTAGGCCGGCCCGGAGTTTCTTCCGATCTCAGCCACCTTGACGTTCCATCCGGCCGCTTTGAGAATGTCGCGCATAGGGTCGCAACTCGTCGGGTTGGCCAGGAAACCGGGAATCAGCAGAAGCGGGCGACCCAACCCGGCCGGAACGCCCTCAGCCGTCCACAGAGGGCTCGTTCTCAAGGCTCGACGTTCAAACCGATTGCGGAGCTCGAGAAACACCGGTCGACCAAACCAACCAATGGGTCCACGTTGGAGTTCATCGGCACCGTCCGCCTGAAGGCGTGTGTAGCTGGTCATGCCCCGTGCTGTACCGTACGTTCCGCAACGCCCATGTCAGTTCCATCGTACCGGTCGACCCTCGACATGACCGAAACGTCAGTTGGCGAAAGGCGTGGCTCCACTAGGCTTTCTCACCTAGACACCGGCTTATAGGACAGCGTCGGAGCTGCCCGCTATCGTCGTTGCGATGGCTGAACTTCGTTTCTTTTACGGGACTATGGGTTCCGGAAAGTCAACACAGGCGCTGCAGATTCATCACAACCTCAGCAAGGGTGGCCTTCCTTGTCTGTTGATCACGCAAATGGATCGCAACGAGGGCGTAGTGTCAAGCCGGTTGGGGGTGTCGGCGGAGGCGGCGATTATTGACGGAACGGTTGACTTGGAGCGCCTTGTCTTCCAGGAACACCTACTACGCAATGGACTCCATGCCGTGGTGTGCGATGAGGCCCAGTTCTATGAGCCTGGTCAAATCGACCAGCTGGCGCGGGTGGTGGACGAACTAGGGGTGGAGGTCTACGCCTTCGGCCTGTTGACGTCGTTCCAAGGCAAACTGTTTCCCGGCACCCAACGACTACTTGAGGTAGCGGATCGGCGAATGGAGCTGCAGGTTGAGGCCCGTTGTTGGTGCGGGGCGCGAGCGACTCACAACGCCCGCGTTGTGAATGGGCGTCAGGTCTACGAGGGTGATCTCAAAGTTGTCGGGGGAGCCGATCTTCAGGACGAGCGGGTTAGTGACGTATCCATTAGCTACGACTTGCGATGCAGGCGTCATTGGCTGGCGAGCAAGAACGAGAGCAACCAAAACGCCCTGTTCGACGCCTACTGACCCACGCTGTTTACGCGATGGCGGTCCGTTTTCCCCACTCGGCTGGGCATCGCTACCGGTCGATAGGGCGGCCAGGGACTCAAGCAGGGTAGGTGTTTGGTGCAGGCCAACAGATCACTTAATTGAGCGGTTTGGCTCGCCGACGCTGGCAGTGTTGCCTGAAACACGAATGAAACGCTTCTGAAACGGCGTTTTTTTGACCGAAACGGGCTTCAGCAGTGATCTGGGGCTGGTTTCGGCCGGTGGAACGCATTACACTAATCCACGGATCTATCTGGGAACAGGATCGGCGGATACACAAAATGTGGAACTTGAATTTGGTGATCGGCCTAATGATCGGCCTCCTTGTCGGAGGTGTCGGAATGTGGGTTCTCGATCGACGCCATCAAGCGATCACCCGAAAGCTTGTAGAGAGTCGCCGGAAGATCGAACGACAGCGAACCCAGGCTGTGAACGATTTGTTCGCCCTGCGGGCCGAGCTGGAAGATCCGATGCGTCAACCCATGCCCGCTGAGGCACCCGCTACCGGAGTTCACGACGCCAGCATGGTGGCCGAGCTGGCCAATCTCCGTAGTCTCATCGCCAGGGCTGACGGTGCACTCACGGCGGCTCGGCGAAAGCGGGACGAGCATGAGCGAGAGATCGCCCGACTTCGGGGTCTGTTGGAGGATCGCACGAACGCCGACGTGATCGATCTCCGACGTCAGGACCGCTCACAAGCCGGTGGGGTAGCGCTCTAACACCCCACGTTACGGGTTGGGCAGCTCAGCTACCCGGCTTCCGCCTTCCAGCGCGTCCAAGCTCGCGCTCGAACGTCCTCCCCCTCTCTTTTGCGTTCTCGCCCTAGAGTAGAGCCGTCAGTTAGGCACAGGTGGGCGTCAAGGGAAGAGGATGGTATGAAGCGCTCGGTTGCGGTACTCAACCAAAAGGGCGGGGTCGGCAAGACAACCGTCGTGCTCGGGTTGGCTTCGGCAGCCCTGAACGCCGGGGTTCGAACCCTGGTGGTCGATCTTGATGCTCAGGCCAACGCCACTTGGTCCTTGGGTGTTGAACCCTCGTTGGAGAACCTCGGCACCGGCGACGCCATGCAGTCAACCAAGACGGGAGCTGCGGCTGACATGATCGTGCCCTCCGGCTGGAGCGACGATATTTGGCTGCTGCCGGGCGGTCACGACCTGACCGAACGGGAGAATGACCGTCAGGGGGCAACAACCGCCCAAAGGCTTCGGCGGGCCCTCGACGGGGTTGCCGACTCGTTTGACCTCGTGTTGATTGACTGCGCTCCCTCACTCGGTCTGAACACCTCGTGCGGGCTTACAGCCGCCGACGGAGCTCTCATCATTGTCGAGCCGACCGTATTCGGCCTGAGAGGCATCAATCCAGTTTTGGACTTGGTGGACTCGATCTGGGATGAGCACAACAGCAATCTGGACATCGCCGGTGTGGTGCTAAATCGCGTTCCCCCGACGTCGAACGATGCCAACAACCGCATCGAGGAGCTCTATGGAATGGTCGGCCGACGAGCGGTGTGGACCCCTGCCATACCGAACCGTGTGTTGATCAACGAGGCTCACAACGCTCAAGCGCCGATCCACAGTTACGGCAGTCGCGCTCGTGGTCTGCCTGAAATCTTCGATGAGCTGCTGGCACGGCTGCGTCGCTGGTCGGCCTCGTAGTCCGAGACCGCGGCATCGGAACAAATCCATCAGAACGAATTGATTGAAGACAAGTTGGCAGCCATATGCATGTGGTGATTGTCGGTGCTGGTGAGGTTGGCGGCTACCTGGCTGAGCGCCTGACAGGTGAGGGTGTCGACGTCGTCGTCATCGAGAAAGATCCGAGTCGAGCAGCCGCCATCGGCGCCGAGCTTGACGTGCAGGTCATCGTCGGCTCCGGCACACTACCCTCCAATTTGCTGGAGGCCGGTATCGAAAACGCCGGGCTGATGGCCGCCGTTACCCAATCCGATGAGGTCAACTTGGTGGCGACCATGTTGGCCAAGGAACGCGGTGTCCGCACCACTGTCGTTCGAGTGGAAAACGACGAGTTGAGAGGCGATGCAGGCAAAAAACTTCTGCGCAGAGTTGGCGCCGATGTCGTCATCGATCCCGATGCCGAAACGGCCGATGAAATAATCGAACTGGTCCACTCGACCGGTGCCGATGAGATCTATCCGATGGCCGAGGGACAGCTGGTGGTCGTCGGTGCCTATGTTGCCGATGGGGCGTCGATAGCCGGTCAGACACTGGAGCAGATCGGCCAGACGCGCTCCGACTTCTTGTGCGGAGCGATCACCCGTAACGATGAGACAATCATCCCTTCGGGAACCGATCGGCTTCAGCCTGGGGATCACGTCCGGATTCTCTGTGCGGCGTCGGCCAAACGGAAGGTGCTCAAGCTCCTGGGTGTCGAGTCCAAACGGGTACGCAAGGCAATGGTTTTGGGGGGCGGTGCTGTCGGAACCCGGGTTGCCGAACACCTCGAGTACGAGGGGGTCGATGTTGTTTTGGTCGAACGAGACCCGGACCGGGCCGAGATGCTTTCGCATCGGTTGCGGCGCACGGTGGTTGCCCAAGGCGATGTCACCAACACCAATCTGTTGCTCGAGGAAGGCATCGGTGCAATGGACGTGGTTGTCGCCGCAACCGGCGAGGACCCGTCCAATGTGCTGGCCTGTGCCTTTGCCAGCGCCGAGGGCAGTGCATTCACCGTCGCTGTGCTGCACCGCCTGGAGCTGCTGCCGCTGGTGCGTCGGTTCGGTATAGACGCCGCCGTCAGTCCCAGGACCGCTTCGGCCAACGCCGTGCTCCGCTCCATGCGGGTTGGTGTCACCGCAGTGGCAACTTTTCTGGAAGGCAACTCAGAGGTTGACGAGGTTGAGATCAGGTTTGGGAGCGCAGCCGACGGATCGCGCATCGCCGAGCTTGAGCTGCCGGATGATCTGCTTATCGGAGCCGTTATCCGCAGCGGGGAAGGACCCGTGATCGCCCGCGGGGCGACCGAGCTGGAAGCGGGCGACCATGTCGTCGTTTTCGGCCATGCCACCTCGCTTGCCGCTGCCAAGTTCGTCTTTGGTTCCGAATGAGTTTGCCGCGGCGCCAGAGTGTTCTGGGGCAGGTTCTCGGGTTGACGTTGGCGGTATGCGGTGCGGGTATGGTTGTGGCCGCTCTCGTCGAGTTGATCTATGGGGCCTCGGAGGACTGGCGAGTTCTGACTGTCGTCGGGTTGGTGGTGGTAACCGTTGGTTATGCGCTGCGGTTGCTGACCGACGTGCCCGATCGGATCCCCAGGCTTGACATCTTTTTTGCGGTCACATCAGCCTGGGTTGCGATGTCAGTTGTTGGAGCCATTCCCTACCTGGCAACCGGCACTTTGTCCTCGTGGGAGGATGCACTCTTTGAATCGGTCTCGGGTTTCACCACCACCGGGGCCACGGTGCTGCAAGCCTCAGAGGTGGACCCGACGACCTTTGCCGCATCTTCGGGCATTCTGTTTTGGCGGTCAATGACCCAATGGCTAGGAGGTATGGGGGTGATCGTCCTGGTCGTCGCCGTGCTTCCTTCCGCCGGCAACTGGGGTATGAGCTTGTTTCAGGCCGAGGCTCCGGGCCCGACCGGCGAGCGGGTCACACCGAAAGTTCGGAGCACGGCGCGCCACCTGTGGGGCGTCTACACCGCTTTTACGTTGGTGGTCGTCGTTGCTTTTCTTCTCGCCGGAATGGGTTTCTATGACGCCGTCTCCCACGCCTTCACCACTGTTTCCACCGGTGGTTTCTCCCGGCACACGCTGTCAATCGGCCACTTCGATTCGGCTGCCATCGAGTGGGTCACGATTGTGGCCATGTTCACGGCAGGCACCAGCTTCGTCCTGCTGTACCGCCTTGTTCGGGGGCGACCCGGGCCACTGTTGAGGTCGGTCGAGTTCCGGACCTACGTGGTGCTGGTAGCGGCAGCAACCATTGTCACTTTTTTGTCGGCGACACCGGACGGTCGGAGCGTGGAGGACTTTAGGGGAGCGTTGTTCACCGTGGTGGCCATCGTTTCCACCACGGGCTACGGCACCGTCGACTTCGTGGGTAGTTGGTCGCCGGCCGCCCAGAGTGTCTTGTTGATCCTCATGCCTCTGGGAGCAATGGCCGGATCCACCTCCGGCGGGGTCAAATTGGTTCGGGTGTTGGCGGTCGCCAGCCTCGCTCACCGGGAAACCCTAAGTCAGATTCATGAGAACCTTGTTCGACCCATTCGGGTCGGCGGCACGATTGTTAGTGATCGAGTGGCTAGCAAGGTCGCCGGATTTCTGGTCCTCGTTCTTGCCGCTTTTGGCGGAAGCGGGTTGCTGATTGCCTTGACCGGTGAGGATTTGCTAACGGCCTTTTCGGCGTCGGCGACCATGATCGGCAACGTCGGCCCGGGCTTGGCCGATGTTGGCCCGAGAAGCGATTTCGCCGGCTTGACGGCGTTCGCCAAAGTGGTCTGTATCGCCAACATGCTCCTTGGGCGGCTGGAGATCTACCCCGTCTTGTTGGCTTTGGCCAAGATCCCGGTGCCGGGGCTTCGGCCTCTGATGGCTCGGACGTTCAGAGTGTCCGACTAGGCGCTCAGAGCGCCACGGCTAGTAGTGACGCGGCTTGTGGGCACGACTACAAGGGCGGTCGGGGTGGCACTTCGGTCACGCTTCCGGGTGTGCTGCAAACACGGAAGGGTGGATTCGGTCTCAGCCTGTTAGTTTGTGGCTTGTCCAAAACCGGTGCCGGAGGCTGATCGTGATTGCAAATGAGCTAAAAACAACTTGGGCCGATGGGGGAACAACGCTGGGCCTTTGGCTGTCGAGCCCCGATGCGATGGCCGCTGAGCAACTGGCCACAGTGGGCTATGACTACATGTGCCTTGACCTACAGCACGGTCTGTTGGACTACACAAGCGCAGTACCGATGCTGCAAGCCATGCGGACCACCTCGGTTCCATTGGCCAGAGCCCCGTGGAACGAACCTGGGATCATCGGCAAACTCCTTGACGCTGGCTCAATGGGAGTGGTGATACCGATGGTCAACTCTCCCAGGGAGGCCGAGGCGGCCGTCAAGGCTTGTCGGTACGCCCCCGCCGGTTCTCGCAGCTGGGGCCCGGCTCGCGCCGCATCTGCGCTAGGAGGCGGCTATCACGCTGACGCCAACGCCCAGATCGCTTGCATCCCTATGATCGAGACCCGCCAGGCAGTTGAACAGTTGGAACAGATCCTGGAGGTGGAGGGCATCGACGCCGTCTATGTCGGACCGGCCGACCTTTCGATCAGCTATGGCCTTCCGCCTGCCACCGACCATCCGGAATCGGCGGTGTACCAGGAGGCGTTGGCCAAAATCGTCGAGCTGTCCACCTCTCGGTCCGTCGTGCCGGGGATACACAGCACACCCGCCATGACCGCGGTTCGGGTTGAACAGGGATTCCGGATGGTGACCGCCACGTCGAACCTGTTGGCGCAAGTGGCCGGCGCCGAGGCGGCGTTGGCTCAGGCTCGGGGTGGTCAGCCGGCCGACTCAGACGGCAACATGTACTGAACGGATATGTACTGAACGGCCTTTGGCGTCGGCTGGAGTGTCCCCGGCGTCCTTGCGACCCCAGGATCTACAGCTACTCGGTGCTGAGTCGCCAGTCGATCGGGGACCGACCGGCTTCTTCCAGAAGACGGTTGACCTTGGAGAACGGTTGAGAGCCCAGAAATCCCCGATGGGCTGAAAGCGGAGACGGGTGAGGCGATTCGACCACCGCGTGACGCGACAGGTCGATCATCGGCTTCTTGCGGCGGGCCGACGAACCCCACAGTACGAAGACAACCCGATCGCTCTTCTGCGAGACGACCTCGATGATCTTGTCGGTGAACTGCTCCCATCCTTTGCCCTGATGAGATGCCGCCTGCCGGGCCCGAACGGTCAGAGTGGTGTTGAGCAGGAGAACCCCCTGTTCGGCCCAAGCCGTCAACGAGCCACTCGACGGTGGAGCGAACCCAAGGTCGGTTTCCATCTCGGCAAAGATGTTCTTCAGAGACGGGGGTGCCGGCACTCCCGGCCGCACCGAGAAACATAGACCGTGGGCCTGACCGGGGCCATGGTACGGGTCCTGGCCGAGGATGACGGCCTTGACCGATTCGAACGGAGTCAGGTGTAGAGCGGCGAAGACCTCTTCGTGAGGCGGGAAGACCTGATGTTGCCGGCGCTCCTGATGAACGAACTCCATTAGGTCTTGCCAATAGGGCTGGTTGAACTCCGAGCGCAGAAGCGGGTTCCAGTCCGTCTTGGCCATGCCGGAACCCTACCCGGTGGACCGAGGCGTCTTAGATTTCGGAAAGATTCGGTCACAATCGTCACAACCTGCCGACTTTTTCGGAACTATGAGCCCCGTTGGCGGTCGGAAATCCTACGCTCATAGGTGTCGGCTCGCACGATGATGTGGTTCGAGTGCCCTGGTCTCCCTAGCCACGCAGCCTGCTGCGGCCATCGGCGGGAATCACTGGACGTATTCGGTTGTCTGAGTGCCGCTACCCACATGAGAACCGGAACTGTTCATGTGGATGCTGATCGTGTATCGCTGAACGAACCGTGATGACAGACTTGAGCACCAACACCACCACAGCAACGACCTTCCTCTTGTCTCCCACCGGTAGGTGGCAAATCACCGATCGTTTCGGACGCCTGTTCGGTAGGGGTATACGTACCGGTCTGTTGTTGTTGCTTTCGTTGACGATCGCCGCCTGTTCGGGAGTGTCGGATGCGTTGTCTGATGTAACGGGCTCCAACCGTCCGGCCGAAGGGGCCGAACAATCCGTTGAGGCAGCGACCACAACGACGACAGAACCGCAGTTGATCGCTGTTTCAGCCAGTTCCACCGATCAGGCCGCTGCGGTCGAACAGCAGATCCAGTCGATCGTGGCCGAAATGACAGTCGAGCAGAAGATCGGACAGCTGCTCATGCCCGTGCTGTTCGGCACATCAGGCGAAGCCGACTCCGGTGCGACCGCCCGGCAAAATGCCAGGTTTGCCGGTGTCGAGAATGCTGTCGACATCGTGCGTCAGTACCACCTCGGCGGCGTGCTCTACCAGGAGGAGAACGTCCAGTCGGCCGAGCAACTGCGCCTGTTCTCCAAGGAGCTCCGTGACGCTGAAGCCTCCAACGGAAATCTCGGCCTTTTGATTGCGGTCGATCAGGAGGGTGGAAAGGTCAGCCGAGTCACCGACCAGGTGTCGGAGTATCCGGCTCCCGGGGTTCTGTCCGGTGACGTTGAGGCTGTTCGTGAAGCGGCTTATGTGACCGGGCAACAGGTGCAGCAACAGGGAATCAACGTTGTACTTGCGCCGGTGGCCGACGTACTGATCCCCGGTGGCACGGGATTCCTTGATCAGCGTTCCTACGGCGATGACCCTCAGACGGTGGCCAACATGGTCAGCGCCTCGATAACCGGCCTGCAGCGTGCCGGCGTGGCCGCTGCGGCCAAACATTGGCCGGGCCACGGCGGGACTGTGGACGACAGTCACGAGGGCCTCCCCTCCATCTCGGTGACTCGGGAGGAGTGGAATCAGAGAGACCGTGTGCCGTTTGACGCCGCCATCGACCAAGGGGTAGAGATCATCATGGTCGGCCACCTGGTGATGCCGAATCTCGACACGTCAGGTGAACCTGCCACTGTCTCGCCTGTGCTTATCCAAGATCTTCTGCGGGGCGAACTTGGTTTTGACGGTGTTGTCATGACAGATGCTCTAAACATGGGGGGCGTTAACGCCTTTGAGTCCGGTGAGCTCGCCGTCAGCGCCATTAAGGCGGGTGCGGACATGCTGCTGCAACCGGCCGACCTGGTGGCCTCAGCCGATGCGCTTCAGGCGGCCGTGGCGTCTGGAGATTTGCCAACCGAGCGTCTTGACGAATCGGTCACCCGTGTCTTGCGTCTAAAGCAACGGCTCGGCGTTCTGCCTGCGCCTTAGCGTTGAACTTCCAGTCCTGCCGGTCACGGCGGGGCGTTGGATAGTCGAGTTACTCGCCGGAGTCGCCGTTGCCGGAATCGGCACCCGAGCTTCCGTCGACCTCTGTCGGCGAGGTCGATTCGTCGGGGTTGCCGGCGGCAGGCTCAGTGGTGGCGATAGTGGTTGACGTCGTCGCTGCGGTCGTCGGCGGAACTGAGGACGTTGTGATCTTTTCGGGGTCGCCGCTTTCAAAGACCAGTTCTGTGTCCACGTCTCCGCGCATTTCGATGGTCAGAATTGACGACGTGGTGGGCGCAGGCTCGGACTCGGCCACTACTGAGTCTTCGGTTGGCACGGGCTCGACGACAGTTGGCGGAACCGTGATTTCAGAGGTGGCCGGGTCTTCTGACTGTTGGCCGGCGTCGGCTGCCCGGAAAGCCAAAGGAACGGTCACGGCGAGCGCTGTCACCGATGACAGCGACAGGGCTAACCAGAATCGGCCGCGATTTCGAGCATCGGCTGGGTTGGAGAGGTTCATGTCGTCCAGGGTTCGCTAGGCGCCACAAGTCGCCTGTCTATGTTTCTACCGGCAATCCCAGCCGGCGAAGGGGCGAAAGGCGAAATATCCTACGACCGCTGCGTCTGATCCAACTGTTTCGCCTACCGGCGCCGATGGGGGATCAGGTGAGCCACCTTCGGTAGATGTTGCCGGCCTTGGTCAGCTCGGACACATCGACCCACTCCTGCGCCTTGTGGGCCTGGTCGATCGAGCCGGGACCGAACACCACAATGTCCGACGGCAGGTGGTCATAGGCCACTGCATTGGTGCCGTATGCGGCGACTGCCCCGTCTTCGCTGGCGAGGTCGGCCAACTCTTGAACAAGCGAGGTGCTGGCCTCCCGATAGAAGGCCTGGAAGACTTTGCCGTAGGTCAACTCGATGTCGACGGGCTCGGGTCGGGCCGCCTGTCGAATGATGTCTTCCAGCTTCGGCACCATGGTCTCGGTGTCCTCACCGGGAGCAATACGACGATTCACCTGGATGTCGCAGCGGTCGGGAATAATGTTGCCGGCCAGGCCGCCGTCAATGGTGGTTACGGCTAGCGTCCCGTTGCCCACTTCGGTTGCCGGACGTTCACCGGTAAGCCTCAGGTGCTCGTCGTCGAGCGCGGCGATGACACGAGCAGCGGCGACGATGGCGTTCCGGCCAAGTTCCGGCTTGGAGGAGTGAGCGGCTTCGCCGTGGACGGTGATGTTCAGGCCCAAGCCGCCTTTGTGCCCGTAGACGGGTGCGCACAGGGTGGGTTCGGCGACGATGATTTGATCGGGGGTGGCGCGGTCGCCGCCGAGCCACTCTTCCAGTCGGTATGCTCCGGCGAATCCTCCGGCTTCCTCGCCGACGGTGCCGGCGAGAATGAGATTTGGTCGCAGAGTCCGGTTCTCGTCGCTCAGCGACCTGAGGGCATCGAGCACGACGGCAAAGGTGGCTTTGGTGTCGACGCTGCCCCGGCCGTATATCCGACCGTTCTCGAACCGCCCATCGAATGGGTCGTCGGTCATGTGTTCAACTCCGACGGTGTCGAGATGAACGTCGACCAGCACGGTCTTGTCCGAGTCGCCTTCGAAGTAGGCGTAGACGTTGGGTCGACCCGGTTCGACTTCTTCCACCGTCACGTCGCCGCCGAGTTGGCGACTGCGGTCGGCGACCCAGTGGGCTACTTCGGCCTCACCGCCCGGGCCGGATTTGGGTCCGGCCTGGTCGGGGTTGACGCTGTTTATCTGCACAAGTTCGCTCAGGAGCGAAGCACTGCCCGGTAGGGAGTTTTTGCCGGAGCCGGAATCGTTTGCCATGAGTGTTACGTTAGACGCTTCGATTCTTTGACTACTAGACGCGAGCGCTGTGGCCTATTCGAGCGGCCACTGTCGCCAGCTGTTGACAGGTCGACAATTTGAGCCCAGACCCGACGATCACCGAACTGAAAGCCGAGTGGCGGCGTGTACTGAAGGGTGCCGTTGACCCCTCTGTGAACGACGAAACCAACCAGAGGACTTGCCGGTCGATCAGCCGCTTTTTGTCCTCAGAGGTGCCGTCCAGCCGATACGTGGTGGTCTACGACGCACTGCCGGAGGAGCTTGACCTGTCCGGCATTGTTGCCGAGCACGGCGACCCGCACACTCGATTCGCTGTGACCCGAACACCGGAAGAAGGGCTGGCGTTGACGCTGCATCCGTTCGGCGGACCGGTGGAGCGACATCGATACGGCTATCTCCAGCCCAGCGCCGGCGCCCCTACTATCGATGATGGGGACGTCGGGGCCGTGCTGGTGCCGGCCCTCGGCTTCGATCGTCAAGGCAACCGAATGGGGCGCGGCAAGGGATACTACGACCGGTTACTGGCCCGGCTGCTGGAGGCCCGGTCCGACTCATTGGATCGTCTGGTCATCGTCGGTGTAGCCGGTGGGCATATCGCCGCAGAACTGCCGATTGACGACTACGACGTTCCTATGACCCACTTGGCCCTGACGACCGGTGTCTGGCCGGTTCCGCTACCCGATTCGGCTCTGGACGACATAGTCGGGGTGGAACGGTCGGGCTCAGCGTAGCGCAGCGGACAGATCCACGAAGGCGGCAGCACCATGGCCTCCGGGGTCGTCAACCTCGTACGCCTTGGCGATGACACCTTCGGGGTCGATCAGGTAGCTGATTCGCTTGGGGAAGTCGGCGAACGCTTCGTCGGGTCCCCGTTGAGCGCCGTAGGCGGTGCCAATCGAGCGGTCAGCGTCGGACAGCAACGGGAACGGCAGATTTCGATCCTGATGGAATGCGTGGTTGTCTTCCGGGCTGTCGAAGGAGATGCCGAGGATTTTGGCGCCGACTTCGAAGAATCGTTCGGCCTGATCACGCAGGCCGTCTGCTTGCATTGTTCAACCGGGGGTCGCCGCCTTGGGGTACCACCACAGCAATACCCACGAGCCTCGCAGCTCTGAGAGAGTCAGCGATTCACCGTTGTGGTCCTGGGCGGTGAAGTCCGGCGCTTCGGTACCTGCTTCAAGCATCTGGCGGCTTCCTTTGATGGCGTTCCTGGGAGACCATAGCGTCTCGCGATGTGGTGCCGCACCGATTGAGATGCTGTCCGATGGCGGAGCTGTCCGATGGAGGCGCTTTCCGAGGCTGCGCTGTCCGACGCTAACGAGATGGCTGGCGGTGATCCGAGCAGTCACTGTGCCCTCAGTGCCTACGAACTTCTAGTATGTGGTTGTGTCAGTCTTTGAAAGCCGACAACCAACGGCCAGTTCGACTCCCGGTCCTGCGACCATCGTTGAGGAGATCGTCGATCCCCGACTCGATGATCCCATGCTGGACGACGGTGACCACGAGCGCTTCGCTCACTATGTGAAGAAGGACAAGATCCTTTCCAGCGCAGTCGAGGGAACGCCGGTGCGCGCTCTGTGCGGCAAGAAATGGGTTCCAAACCGGGATCCAAAGAAGTTTCCCGTCTGTCCCGAATGCAAAGAGATATTTGAGTTCCTGGGCAAGCGAGGAACGTGACGCCGGTGGCAGGCGATACGGCTGACCGGCCGAAGCCGCGTCTCATCGTCGACTGCGACCCTGGACAGGACGATGCCGTAGCCATCGTTGTGGCCGCCGCCTACGGCGAGCTGTTGGGGATCACCACCGTTGGGGGCAATGCGCCGCTTGCCGACGTGACCAGGAACGCCCTCTTGACCTGCCAATTGTTCGGTCTTGACGTTCCGGTGTACGCGGGGGAAGCCACCCCGCTGAAGGCTGAGCCTCTTCACGCTCCCGAAATCCACGGCACCTCTGGATTCGCCGGCCCCTCGTTACCGGAATTGGATCGAGAGCCGGAACATCCCCATGCCGTTGAGTATCTGATCGAGAGGGTGCGGGCCGACGAGGGACTTTGGCTGGTTCAGATCGGGCCGGCAACCAATGTGGCCACAGCGTTTGCCAAGGCGCCTGACCTCCCTGGCCGTTTGGCCGGAGTGAGCTTTATGGGGGGATCGGCTTCGGGAGGGAATCGAACTGCGGCCGCCGAGTTCAACGCGCTGGCCGACCCCGAAGCGCTGGATGTTGTGTTGGGCTCCGATACCGAAATCCGAATGTGTGGTCTGGATTTGACCATGCAGCTCACGGTTGACGATCAATTGGTATCCGACATTCGAGATGTCGCCGCTCCGGACGGCGGCGCCCTGGGCAACCCGGGTGCAAAGGTCATTGCCGACTTGTTCGGCCATTACCTGGAGCGAATCGAGGCACTGGCCGGCCATCGGGTTGGCGGACTCCACGATCCGTGCGCCGTATTGGCCGTCACCCATCCTGAGCTCTTTGAGATGGTGAAGCGGCCGACCGGTGTTGAACTGCGGGGGAGCCTTACCCGCGGAATGACTGTTGTCGACAGACGATCCCGAGTTTCCGAGGGCGACACCGGGATCCCTTGGACCGATGCCGGACAGTTCCATCCCGTTTGGCACTGCGTTTCGCTGGACGTTGTGGCTGCCCGTTCTTTGGTCGTTGACGCACTGAATCAAGTCGGAACCAAGTCGGATCGATGAAGGCGAGCTAGGCGGGTGGCAGCCGAGGTTGTTGTGGTCGGAAGTCTGAACTTGGATTTGTCTGTCCAGGTCGAGCGATTGCCGGAGCCGGGGGAGACGATCATCGGAAGCGATCTGGTCTTCGGCGGAGGCGGCAAGGGGGCCAACCAGGCTGTTGCTGCTGCTCGCCTTGGCCGCCAGGTGGTCATGGTGGGGGGAGTCGGGGACGACGATGCCGGCCGGCGACTGCTGGCAGAGCTTGAAGCCTTTGGCGTCAACATCGATTCTGTTCGCCTGGATCCCGATAATCCGACCGGGACGGCGATCATCGAGGTGGACGGCGACGGAGAGAATCGGATCGTGGTTGTTCCGGGGGCCAACGGTGCCCTGGACCGAAGTGTCCTTGAAGCGGCCGAGCCCGACCTAGCACAGGCCAAGGTCGTGCTTACCCAGTTTGAGACACCACTCGAACTGATTGCCGATCTTCGAGACGTTGCTCCGTCCGCCACCATTGTGGTCAACCCGGCGCCTGCGGTTGACACTGTCGCCAAGACACTTGCGCTTTCGGTGGCCGACTATGTGGTCCCCAATCGCCACGAGCTTGCCTCGCTCGACAACGGGCGTTCGGCCGAAAGTACCGACGAACTGATCGCCCAGGCCCACAGAGTGCTTGAGCGCTACAGCAACCTCACCGCCGTCATTGTTACCCTCGGCTCCGAAGGAGTTGTCCTCGTCGACGGCGGAACCCCACGGTTCGTGGACGCAGTTAAGGTGCCGGTGGTGGACACCACTGCTGCCGGCGACGCTTTCTGCGGTGGCTTTGCCGACGGGCTCTTGGAGACCGGTGACTATCTGCAGGCCGCTTCGTGGGCTGTTCGAGTCGCCGCCGCCGCCGTAACCCGGCATGGGGCCCAGGCCTCTCTGGCCAGCCGGAGCCAAGTCCTCGCTCTATAGTTCCAGCTCAGTACCGCCGTCTCGACCTGTCAGCGCCGTACTGGCGGCTGTGGTCTAAGCGTTGGCCCCGGCTAGTTTTCGGCGAACCCCATTGGGTTCATGGACTGCCAACGCCAGGCGTCGGTCAGCATTGCCTCCAGGTTGCGGTCAGCTCGCCATCCGAGTTCCCGATTGGCTTTGGTCGGGTCGGCCAGTGATGTGGCGATATCGCCCGAGCGCCGGTCGACAACGTCGTAAGGAATGGTTTTGCCGCTGACCCGCTCGGCGGTGCCGATGATCTCCAGTACCGATGAACCGTTGCCTGTTCCCAGGTTGTAGGCCTCGCAGCCGGCCCGAAGCTTCTCCAGAGCAGCCAGATGGCCTGCCGCCAGGTCGACCACGTGGATGTAATCCCGGACACCTGAGCCATCAGGAGTGTCCCAATCGCCGCCGAACACCTGCAGTTTCTCTCTGCGGCCAACGGCGACCTGCATGACGAAAGGGACGAGATTGTTCGGGATCCCTCTTGGGTCCTCACCCAATTGACCTGAGGCATGGGCCCCAACCGGGTTGAAGTAGCGGAGCAGACTGATGCGCCACCGATCATCTGCGGCGGCAAGGTCCTGACAGATTTCTTCGATCATCAGCTTTGTGCGGCCGTAGGGATTGGTGGCTCCGGTTGGAGCGCTCTCCGGTATCGGAAGTTGCTCGGGCGTGCCGTAGACGGTGGCTGATGATGAGAAGACGAAGTCCCACACGTCGTGTTGGGCCATCTGTGATAGCAGATTCATCGTCGAGGTGAGGTTTGTGCGGTAGTAGTGCATCGGCTTTTCAACCGATTCGCCAACGGCTTTGAGACCGGCGAAGTGGACGACGGCCTCGATCGGGTGCTCATCGAAGAGTTGCGCCACCAGGGCCTCGTCGGTGAGATCAACTTCGTGGAATGAGACGTCGGCGCTTCCGAGCGTCTTGATCACCTCAATTGCCTTTGCCGAGCTGTTTGACAGATCATCGGCGATAACCACCCGATAGTCGCGGAGCAATAGCTCAACTGCGGTGTGGCTGCCGATGAAGCCGGCTCCGCCGGTCACAAGAATGGTCTTCGTCATAGTTCTCCGATCGGACGGCCGTGCTCCGGCTCAAGCGGTTCGGCGACGATGTCTAGCCAGGATGGTCGGTGGTCAACCAGCCTTGTTGGTGGAAACCCAGCTTATCGGGGCGTGTTAGGGCCCTCAGCGTCCGCCGACCGACTGATCAGCTCGGCTGATGGGCCCCGGAGCCCGGATAGCAGGGTGGTCTTACCTGCTGTGAGGTAGACTTAAGCCAGGGAGAAAGACGGGTTCGGAGCCTTTTGCGCCCCAAAACCGTGGAGAGAGCACAGTGGAGAGAGCACAGTGAGCGACTATCCAACACAACCAGCCGGCTGGTATTACGCCCAGGGCGATCCGCCCGGGACGCAGCGGTACTGGGACGGATCAAGTTGGGTGGGTGGCCCCCAACCTGTAGCGGGCGCAACCTCCGGCGGCGGTGCGGTGGCTTCAAGCAGCGCTTTGGCCGAGCCGGGATCGCGCATTGGCGCTCGAATCATTGACGGCATCATTTGGGCGATCATCGGTGGTATCGCCGGCGGTATTTTCGGAACGTTCTCGGCCGGTTTCGCCCTGGCCAGTGGTGACACCCCCGACATCAGCTTCGTACGACTGCTTCTGGCCGGACTTGTGTCCACCTTGCTGGTCGCCGCCTACGAGATCTTCATGGTCGGAAACCAGGGCGCAACCCTGGGCAAGATGGCACTTGGCCTGAAAGTGGTGAACGACGACGGTTCACCGCCCGACATCCAAACAGGTACTCGTCGTATGTACCTCTACATCGCCGTCGGCATCCTCTCGGCGCTCCCGGTGATCAGTTTTCTCGGCTCGCTGGCGAACTTCGTCATTGCTGTCGCCGGTCTCATCATGTTGTTCACCGACGACCAGCGTCAGACGCCGTGGGACAAAGTCGGCAAGACACTGGTGGTGAAGAAGTAATATGGCCCGCCCTAAAGGAACGAGCCGAGTCGGCGGCGGCCCACAGAAGCGTCAGCCGACGCCGGCCCCAACGATTCCGTCGATGCGAGAGCGTCGGCCGGTGATGTTCTGGGTGGTCGTTATCGCCGTTGCCGCCATGGTTTTGACCACTGTGGCCGGGTTCTTCGGCGCAATCGTGTAACTTGACCTCATAGCAGGCCTCGACGGCCGCTTCAGGCCTTCGCTACAAGGAGAGCAATGCCAACCTTCAAGTCGGGTGACCGGGTGGTGTATCCCCATCACGGTGCAGCCATCATCATCGATACCGAAACCAGGGTCATCGATGGCGAAAAGAAGAAGTACTTCGTGCTCCAGGCCGTGCACGACAACCTGACCGTACGTGTGCCCATAGACATGGTCGACGAGGTCGGCATGCGCATGCCCATCGGGGAGAAGGACGTCAAGGAGCTTTTCGAGCTCCTGAGCATGAAAGATGTTCGTGAGCCTGCCAATTGGAGCCGACGCTTCAAGAATCACCAGGAGAAACTGAAGTCCGGTGATGTCTACCAGGTAGCCGAAGTGGTTCGAAATCTGGCCCTTCGGGAACGGAGCAAGGGCCTGTCGGCTGGCGAAAAGAGCATGTATACACGTGCTCGCAAGGTACTGGTGTCCGAACTGTCTTTCGCTCTCGACGTTAGCGAGGACGACGCCATGGACAAGGTTGAGGCTCAGCTGGCCTAACGCCCCCTCGGGTGTACCTTGACAGACGGCCGGTCTCAGAGCCCGAGCAGTTGAAACATGGCCTGGGGGACTTCATTCACGCCCTCGGCCAAGCGGTGGGCCCTCTCCAGGTTGACTTCGTCAAACCTTCGGTCAGCCCAACGATCCCATGGCCCTGACTCGATGCTGTCAGTAGACGTTGAGCACGCACGGAGATAGGCGGCCAGGTCGGCCATATCTGCTGCGCCCCCTGGTAGGCCGTGCCCTGGGACGACGGTTGAGGCCAGTTCAGTTAGAGCGTCAACACTTGTGGCCCAATCCTGGGGATATCCGTCATAGGTCAATGGCGTAACGGCGAAGCTGGCCAATGCTCCGGCGAAGATGACGTCGGCCGCCTCTACGTAGACGGCGAGATTCGTCGAGGACTCGCCGCGGAGTGGAATCAGACTGATCGACGGAGTTAGTTGGGCTGCTTCGGACACCACGTGGGTCACCGGTCGGGTCGAGAATTCATCGTGGTAGGCACCGGCCATATCCGGAAGGAGTCGGCGAAACGCCTCGGGATTGGCTGGATGGTCGAGATCGTCGCTGGTTCGATCCGAGCCGTAGAAGGCGGCCGACCACAGGACCGAACTGCCGCCGGTGAAAGCCACCCGACTTGAGGTCAGGACGACCCGTTTGATCGGAAGCGCGAGCTCACGGGTGAGCTCGAGTACTGCCGACACCGTCACTGATGCCTGGGATGGGGTTGCCGATGTATCGATGAGGGTCAAACCGTCGGAGTCGATGACCACCCCAATATTGGAGTTTCCGAATTTCGGGACGGGGCTTACAAAGGCAAAGACGCCGCGGCCGAGTTCAACCAGGTTCGGTTCGAAAGTTGCGTCGGTGGCTGCCATCGGTCATGCGATCCTACCGCATCGACCAGCCGGCAATCAGAGTTCCGTCACCGATCGTCGGTCGGTTTTGGCTTCCGTCACTCGACCAAGATCGGCTTTGACCCTCCGGCTAGAATCGTTCACACCCTGATGGTCTACCGTCGAACGAGCCGCCGCCGAAGGAAGAGATAAATGACTGACTACGCACCCCCCATGCGGGACATCCGTTTCGTCCTTTCCGACGTTGTCGATCTGGATAACGTCCTAAGCGGTTCGGCATTTGACTCGGCCGACAGCGAGACGGTCTACGCCGTGCTCGAGGAAGCCGGTCGTTTCATCGCTGAAGTGATCGCCCCGGTGAACGTTGAAGGCGACACCACTGGCGCCAAGTGGCTTGACGGAGAGGTGCGAACACCCGAGAGCTTTCGCGCTGCCTACGACCAGTATGTGGAGTCCGGCTTTGGCGCCGCGCCGTTCGACCCCGAGTATGGTGGCGGCGGCTTGCCGTGGGTGTTCGCCGTGGTGATCCAGGAGATGATGACAAGCGCCTGCATGTCGTTGGCCCTCTGTCCGTTGCTGACTCAGGGCGCGATTGACGCCATCAGCCATCATGGAACGCCTGAGCAGCGATCGATGTACCTGCCGAAGATGCTCACCGGTGAGTGGTCTGGAACGATGAACCTCACCGAACCACAAGCCGGATCTGACGTTGGCGCTCTGACTTCGAAGGCCGAACCGGTGGGCGACGGGTCGTACCGCATCAGCGGGCAGAAAATCTACATCACCTACGGTGAGCACGACCTTACGGAGAACATCATCCACCTGGTCCTGGCCAGAACGCCGGGTTCGCCCCCGGGGACCAAAGGCATCTCCATGTTTCTGGTGCCCAAGTACCTGGTCAACGAAGACGGCTCGTTGGGGGAGCGAAACGACGTTTCCTGCGTGTCCATCGAGCACAAGCTTGGTATCCACGGAAGCCCGACATGCGTGTTGGCGTTCGGCGACAACGACGGTGCCATCGGCTGGTTGGTCGGCGACGAGGGCGCCGGGATGCGAAACATGTTCACGATGATGAACAATGCCCGTCTATCGGTTGGGCTTCAAGGTCTTGCTTTGGCCGAGCGGGCGTATCAACAGTCATTGGCCTATGCCGGGGAACGCATTCAGGGGACCGCTGTTGGATCGGAACCGGGCACCAAGAGTCCCATCATCGATCACGCCGACGTCCGTCGACTGCTGATGACTCAACGGTCGTGGATCGACGCCATGCGCTGTCTGATCTATGAAAACGCCGCCGCCCTCGACCGAGTACTTAGCGACCCGGAGAACGCTTCCACCCATCAGGAGTGGGCTGATCTGTTGATCCCGCTGAGCAAGAGTCTGTGCACCGATCTGGGCAACGAGCTCACGTCGATGGCGCTTCAGGTTCACGGGGGTATGGGATTTGTGGAGGAGACCGGCGTGGCCCAGCATTACCGGGATATACGGATCGCCGCCATTTACGAGGGAACCAATGGAATTCAGGCCGCCGATCTGGTCGGACGCAAGCTGCCCATGCGGGGTGGAGATGTAGTGCGGGAGAGCTTGGACGAAATCGACCGGATGGCCAAGAAGCTGACCGAGGTCGATTCCATGCAGGTGTTCTCGACCAATCTGATTGACGCCGCCAACGCCACCAGGCGAGCCACTGACTGGCTGCTGGCCAACGGTGCTCAAGATCCCAATCACGCCTTGGCCGGCTCAAGTCCCTACCTGCGGATGTTGGCCACAACTATTTGCGGTGGTCTGATGGCCAAGGCCGCCATCGCCGGGAATAAGGCGTTGGACAGCTCGGTTGAGGAAGGATTCCACAAAGCCAAGGTCGTGTCGGCCAAGTTCTTCGGCGAACAGATTCTCCCGACTGCAACGGCGTTCGAGAGTGCGGCGACGGCCGGAGCCGGCGACCTGTTCGCATTGACTGCCGAGCAGTTAGCCTGATCGTTACTGCCACCGGGGCACCCCGGCGGTCACAGCGCCACGGCAGGACCAGGCGAAGACCAGCAGGTGAGCATCAGTGACTTTCTTTATTGCATCGATTCCGAGTCCTAGTACCAACTCGATCTCGATTGGACCACTGACATTCAACGCCTATGGCCTTTGTATTGGTGTCGGTGTTATCGCCGCCATCTACATTGCCTCTCGGCGGTGGGCGGCTCGGGGCGAGAATCCGGAGGACGTCTACGAGGTGGCCAAGTGGGCGGTGCCGGCCGGTATTGTCGGGGCTCGTCTCTATCACGTCATCACCGACTGGCGCCCGATTGGTGAGTGGCTTCAGATCTGGAAAGGCGGTCTGGGGATACCCGGCGGCCTGATCGCAGGTATCGGTGTTGGCTACCTCGTGGCTAAGCGGCGGGGAATTGTCGATCTACCCAACATGTTTGATGCCGCCATTCCCGGTATCCCGGTGGCCCAGGCCATCGGTCGCATCGGTAACTGGTTCAATCAGGAAATTTTCGGACGACCGTCAGATCTTCCGTGGGCGGTGGAAATCGACAACCCGCCGGCTCCGTTCGAAGATGAACGCACCTTCCATCCAGCTTTCCTCTACGAGGCGACCTGGAACCTGCTCCTGTTCGGCTTTCTGGTGTGGATAGACCGGCGCGGAGTGCTCAAGCGTGGGATGATCCTGCCGCTCTATGTGGCCGGTTACGGAATCGGCCGTTTCCTGGTTGAATCGGTGAGGATTGATGCCGCCACCGAGATTCTGGGTATTCGCGTGAATCACTGGATGAGCGGGGCGGCCATCCTGTTTTCGGTTTTGGCACTGCTGTTTGCCTACCGCAACGCCAAGCCTTCGTTCTGGGCCGACGATGGGGTTGCCAACGACGGGCCCAAGGTCAAACCTGCTGCCGGCTGACTGTGTTGTCCGGGTGTGAGACCCGGGACTTCGGCGCTTACGACTCGGCGGGCGCCGGGATACTGGTGCGCTTGATATCGAGCCCGAGCTGTTGAAAGTTCTCGATGGGAGTGTTGTAACCCCGGTCCAGATGATGGGTGTCGACGATAGTGGTCATGCCCTCGGCGGCAGCGGCGGCCAGAACGTAGGCGAAGCCGCCTCGGATATCGGGTACGACCACCTCCTCACCTTGCAGCGCCGTCTTGCCGCGAACAACAACCGAACATGGTGTCGGTGAACCGACGAAACGCCCCTCAATGGAACCCAGGGGAGTGTTGTACGGCTGGATCTGCGCCCCCATCTTGTTGAGGGCCGGTACATAGGTGAATCGGTTTTCGTAGACCGTCTCATGCATGACTGACAGCCCGTCACACTGAGTGAACAGGGCCACCATTGGTGACTGCCAGTCAGTCATGAACCCCGGGTGGGTATCGGTCTCTACTGCGGCTGCAGTGAGGTGTTGCGCCCTGGCGGAAACCGAGTTGTCGCCGATCTCGAACACGGCACCCATTCGGGACAGCGTTGAGATTGCGGTCACCATACGATCCTGCCCGCAACCGTGGACGGTCACCTGGCCACCGGTGATCAGACCGGCCACAAGGTAAGAGAACGTTTCGATTCGATCGCCCTGGAGCCGTTGCTCCGCCCCGGCCAGAGAAGGTACTCCGTCGATGATGTAGCGCCGGTTGGGATGCATCTCGATATGTGCACCCATCCGTTGCAGGAACAGGGCCAGTTCGATGACCTCAGGCTCTAGGGCTCCTCCGTCGAGCACCGTGCGACCTTCGGCCTTGACCGCCGACATCAGAACAGTCTCGGTGGCGCCGACCGACGGGTAGGGAAGTTCGATGTGGGCTCCCTGGAGACGGCCGGCTTTGGCCTCGAGGCCCTCGCTGGTGACCTCGATCTCGGCCCCCATCTTTCGAAGGGCGTCCACGTGGAAGTTGACCGGACGGGATCCTATGTCGTCGCCGCCCACCAGGGGAACAAAAGCCTCGCCTACTGAGTGGAGCAAGGGGCCGACCATCAAGATTGGTATGCGGTTCATGCCGCTGAACGTCAACGGCACCCGGCTACTGCTGAGGCTCCGAGCATCTACGGTGGCGTCACCGTTGGTTCGTTCGACTGTGCACCCGAGCGCTTCCAGCATGGACACGGTAATGGCCACATCGCCGATGTCGGGGCAGTTGCGGATGACCGATGGTGTATCGCCCAGGAGCGCAGCGACGAGATGCTTGGTGACGGCGTTCTTTGAGCCCCGCACGGCCACGTCGCCGACCAGCGGTCCAGCCGGTTCAACAACCCAGGCGGAGACGGTGTCCCGTCCATCAAGGTTGTTTGTGGAGTCATCGGAGTTGGGTGAGCTGACGGTGGCGTTCACGATGATCCAATCTAGCGGGAGCCTTTGCCGTGGACGGAGCACTGCACCGTCTTGTTCGTCCGATCGGTGTTTCTTTGTCGACTGTTAACGTCGTCGGCAATCGTTTTGCAGATCACAGGCGGCAGGTCGGGGACGCTTGGACCGGATCGACCGGTTTGCCGTCCCTCGTTGTCAGGTGCTGGCGAGTTCGGCCAATACCATGTCGCTGAATTCGGGCCAGGCTTGGGCAGCCCAAGGCCCAAAGTCCTTGTCGGTCAGTACAGCGCAGGCGACATTGCTCGCCGGGTCTACCCAAATGAAGGTCCCCGAGCGACCGAAGTGCCCGAACGTCGCCTGGGAGTTTTGAAGGCCGGTCCAGTGGGGCGACTTCTCGCCCCTGATCTCGAACCCGAGGCCCCACGGGTTCGGGTCTTGTCGGCCGTAGCCCGGCAGTACGCCTGCGATGCCGGCCAGGAACGGTTGGGTCGCCAACTCCATTGTCTCCCCACTGATGAGCGTTGGTCGGAGAAGTTCGATGATGAACCGTGACATGTCGGCGATGGTGGAGTGGGCGCCGTGCGCCGGCGAGCCTTCCAACCGGGTTTCGGGCATGCCCAACGGGAGGGCCACCGCTTCGTGCAGGTAGTCGGCGGCCGAGATACCGGTGGCTTGGCTGAGAGCAGTCCCCAATAGATCAAACCCGTAGTTGGAGTAGATTCTTCGACTCTCGACGGGGGCGAATGCCATCGCAGAGTCCGAATCACGTGGGGCTTCGGGTGGAAGGCCTGAGCTGTGCGACAACAGATGTGCCACGGTGACGCCACCAGCCACACCGTCGACGGCGACTTCCTGTTCGAGATGCAAGCTGCCTTCCTCGAAGGCGATGAGAATGGCGTACGCAAACAGTGGCTTCGTGACCGATGCCAGGTGGAAGCGGTGGTTTGGTTGTCCGTGTGTCAACGGTGTACCGGGTGTCGATGGTGTATCCGGATCGACAACCACTGCGGCTGCGACGTTGTCGGGTGCCCAGTAGGCCAACTGCTCGAACGCCTTCACCTGTCGCACCGTATCGCTTAACGCTGCTTCGACCATGGTCAATCGACAGTTGTCGTTTGTGCGATGTTTTAGCCATTTATGTGATAAACCACCTGGCTTGGCTAGGCTCGATGTGACCGATAGCTCCAATTCATGGGCCGGTTGCCGACCGGGCACGTATCGCACGTCTGTTCTTGACGAGAGCGACACACCCGCACCAACCCTTACGTATCGACTTACTTAATGACGACATCATTCGCTGACCTGGGTGTAGACCCCGAACTGGTTTCTGTTCTGGCTGACGGAGGTATCAACGACGCCTTTCCCATCCAGGAGCTGACCATCGCCGACGCCCTTGCCGGCCGGGATGTCTGTGGAAAAGCCAAGACCGGGTCCGGAAAGACCTTGGCTTTCGGGATTCCCACGGTTCAATGCCTCGCCGACGGGGACCGCGGGACGGTACGCGCCCTGATCCTTGTCCCTACTCGTGAATTGGCCAACCAGGTTCTCAAAGAGCTTGAGCCCATGGCCAAGAAGAAGTCTCTTCAGGCTCTCGCCGTGTACGGCGGGGCAGACATGGACAAGCAGATCCGTCGTCTCAAGAATGGCGTTGAGCTGATTGTGGCCACGCCGGGACGAATGATCGATCTACTCGAACGTAAAGCGGTATCTGTTAGCTCGGTGCAGTACGTCGTCATCGATGAGGCCGACCGGATGGCCGACATGGGCTTCCTTCCTCAGGTCGAGTGGATTCTCCGTCGGATTGAGGGTGACCACCAAACGCTGTTGTTCTCGGCGACGCTGGACGGTGCCGTCGACTCGCTGGTGAGCCGGTTCCAGACCGATCCGGTGCGCCATGAGGTTGAGGCGGCCGAGGTGACTGTCGAACAGATGGGGCACCGGTTCGTAACCGTCCACGACATGGATCGGAACAAGGTTGTGGCCACGATCGCCAATGCGTCGGGTCGCACCATGGTTTTCTGCAACACCAAGAGAGCCTGCGATCGTTTGGCTTCGGATCTTCAGAAGCTCAACGTGGCGGCTGAGCCGATCCATGGCGATCTGCGTCAGCGCTACCGTGAGAAGGCCTTGAAGCGATTTGCCGATGGCGAGCTTCAGGTTCTCGTCGCAACCGACGTAGCGGCGCGGGGAATCCACGTCGATGATGTTGACGTGGTTGTTCATTACGATCCGCCGGACGACCACAAGACCTACCTGCACCGTTCCGGCCGCACGGCTCGGGCCGGTGGCACGGGTTTGGCGGTTACCCTCGTGCTCTGGAACCAGGAGCTTGAAGTCAAGCGGCTTCAGAAGAGGTTGGCCTTGGACATCCCAATGGTGGAGATGTTCTCCAACGACCAACGTTTGCAGGATCTAGCGGCATGGGATCCGTCGAGCGAGTAGTCGCTCGATCGACAACCGGCCGGCGGTGGGCAAAAACCATCGCACATCGATTTGAGTCACCGGTAGTTGCGGTGGCGGGCCGAATCGCCAGAGAGTTCGGCCTCTCGCAAGCCGAGATCGACAGGGCTATTGGCGGCTCAGTGGCTCCATCGGCCATCGATGCGATCGACCAGGTTGAGCCTCCTGAGAACGGCTGGTCCGACTCGTGGCTGATTGGCGAGGTTCACGAACATGCCGTGTCAGGCCGTGAACGTCGACGGCGTGGCGCCTGGTACACCCCTCGGCCAGTGGCCCGGCGTTTGGCCAACCTGACACTGGATGCCGCTAGTGAGCCGATGTTCACTGTGGACCCGTGCTGTGGTGGGGGAGGATTTCTCCTGGCGGCAGCCGATCGGCTGGCCCAGGATCTGGACCCTGCCACCGTCGTTGGTCTCCTCGCCGGTCATGATGTCGATGCCGGGGCAATTCGGGCCGCCCGTGCGGCTGTGACTCTGTGGGCCGTGAGCCGAGGTGTTGATGTCGGCGAGGCGTCTGATTTAGCTGCTGCCCGTATCACTCAGGCCGACTCTCTCAGTCACCTCGACGAGTCGTGGCCCGGTCGGCGGTGTGTGCTGGGAAACCCCCCTTTTGCATCCCCGCTGAAGTTGGGTGCAGTTGCTCCGGCCGCCGAGGTGTATCGCCGTGTTCACTCCGAAGATCTAGGACCCTACGCCGATCTGGCGTCACTACACCTGCATCGGTCGGTTGTGGCTTGTCATCCTGGGTCAGTTGTCGCTCTCGTGCAGCCGCAGTCGGTTCTGGCCGGCCGTGATGGCCGTCAACTGCGTGCGCTGGTCGACGAGCGAGCGTCTTTGGTGGCTATGTGGGTCACTCGGCGAGCTGTATTCGATGCCGGCACCCGGGTGTGCGCCCCGGTATTGAAGATCGGGGAAGGGCATGATTGTCCCGTCCGCCTGGAGTCCGATGGCGGCGAGAGCCGCGAACAGGTTGTGACTACGGCTAGAGCCGTCGGTGAAGGCTCTGGAACACAGATCGGGTGCGATGGGGCCGCCGGCAAATCGCTTAAGTCATGGTCCGAACTGGCAGCGACTGCCCTGGGTTCTCCGGTTTTGCCGGTCGGTATGCGGAAACCAGCTGATCGGCTCGAGTCGTTGGTGACGGCCACGGCGGGCTTTCGCGATGAATACTACGGATTGACCAAGGCCGCTCGGGAGGAGACGTCCGCCGGCCGCCCCGGCCTCAAGCTTGTGACCGTCGGTTCGGTTGAGCCGCTGGTCACCACCTGGGGGGCCGAACAGATACGACTGGCCGGCCAGCGTTGGAGCAGGCCCGTAGTGGACCTCGACGACCTTGATGACAAGGTCCGGCGGTGGACTGAGAATCAGCTGCAGCCCAAGATTGTGCTGGCAACTCAGTCGAAGGTTCTAGAGCCGGTTATCGACACCAATGGTCGGTTGGTGCCGTTGACTCCGCTGCTTTCGGTGCTATGTCGCCCGGATGATCTCCACCTGGTGGCCGCCGTTTTGTTGGCCCCGCCGGTTGTGGCTCTGTCCTGGCAGCGCACGTTCGGCACGGCGATGTCGGTTGATGCGCTGAAGCTGGCGGCTCGTGATGTCGGGGATCTTCCTCTGCCGCAGAATCGACGAGCCTGGTACAGGGCGGCCGCATTGCTGCAGGAAGCAGATCTGCCCGCTTTGGGCGGGGACGTGCAGGCTGGCTGGACTACTGCAGTGGAGGTGGGCCGGGTCATGACGGCCGCCTATGGGGCTGATGAATCTGTGTTCGACTGGTGGGTCAGCCGGGCAAAGAAGAGCTGGCGGCCGGTGACCGAACGGTCGGCGAACTAATCAGGATCGGAGTTCCTCGGACCGCACTAGGCTTGAAGAGTGCATCCTCTTCATCGTCCAGAGGGTCCGGGGTTGGATATTCCGGCTACTGGAGCGTGGCGGCCGGGAAACCCGGTGGCCGACCGGCAGTTCGTGCAGACCTGCGTCGAGTCGAGGCAGTTCGCCCTTGAAGGCGGCGGCATGCTGTCCGAGGTCGAGGTCGCCTTCGAAACCTGGGGTGAGCTGGACGCCGATGCCGGAAATGCGGTCCTTGTGTGTCATGCCCTCACCGGTGACGCCCACGCCGCCGGTCCGTCCGGCCCCGGGCAGCCAACCGATGGTTGGTGGGACGATCTCATCGGCCCGGGCAAGGCGCTGAATACCGACAAGTACTTCATTGTTTGTGTCAACGTTCTGGGGGGATGTCAGGGCACGACCGGACCGGCCAGCATCCATCCGGACGACGGCCGCCCCTACGGGTCGCGGTTCCCGGTGGTTTCCATTAGAGACATGGTGAGGACCCAGGCTTGTGTGGCCGACCATCTCGGAATCTTCCGATGGCTGTCGGTCGTGGGCGGCTCAATGGGGGGAATGCAGGTCCTGGAGTGGGCCATCATGTTTCCGGAGCGGGTGCGGTCCTTCGCTTCCATCGCATCGACGGCTGAGGCCAGCCCGATGCAAATCGGTTGGTCACAGGTCGGGCGGTTGGCCATCACCTTGGATCCGAAATGGAACGACGGTCAGTACTATGACGCAGCTGATGGAGAGGGACCTCATGAAGGTTTGATGCTGGCTCGTCGCATCGCTCAGGTCCACTACCGGAGCGATCAGTCGATGTCGGATCGATTTGGCCGGGCAGCTCTCGACCGGATGGACTCGTTTCGACTGTGGGACCGGTTCCAAGTCGAGAGCTACCTCGACCACCACGGGCAGAAACTCGCCCGGCGCTTTGACGCCAACAGCTACCTGCTGTTGAACAAGGCCATGGATCTTCATGATGTCGGTAGGGGCCGCGGTGGAATCGTTTCCGCTCTTTCAAGAATCCGAGGTCAGGGATTGGTTGTCTCGGTGGACAGCGATCAGCTGTATCACCCGCGACAACAAGAGGAACTTTGTCGGGACCTGGCAGCGGCCGACGTCCCATTCGACTTCGCCGTGGTCAACTCCGACCATGGGCATGACGGGTTCCTGATTGAGTTCGACCAGCTCGATCCGCTGCTGGGCCAGTTTCTGGAGGACCAGTTCAAGAGTGATCGCTAAGACGCCTGGAGCAGGTCGCCATGCCTGAAGGCGTGGAGGTCGAGATGTACCGGCAGCTGGCGGACCGGACGGTCGGTTTGACGGTGGAGTCTGTCGAGGCCCCGGACAGCTGGTTCCTTAAAGGTGACACCACGGCCGAGGAGCTGACCGCCGCTGTGGCGGGGGAGAAGGTGACCCAAACCCGGCGAGTAGGCAAGCTGATGCTGCTTGACTTTTCATCCGGTCACCGTCTTGGGGTTCGGTTCGGGATGACCGGTCGGCTGATTGTCGGTGAGGAAGCGGCCATCGACTATCTGGAGTACTCGTCGCAGCGCAACGACCCTGCGTGGGACCGGTTTAAGTTGTTGTTTGCAGACGGCGGCGACATGGTTGTTCGCGACCCTCGCCGTTTGGGAGGGATCGAGCTCGACCCCGACGAATCACGTCTTGGTAGTGACGTGTTCTCGGTGACGCTGGCCCAACTCAGGTCGACTGTGTTCGTCGGATCGGTGGCGATCAAGGCGAGATTGCTGGACCAGAAGCGAGTGGCCGGGGTCGGTAATCTCATTGCTGATGAGACGTTGTGGAGGGCGGGCATCGATCCGGCTCGGCAGGCGGGTGCTCTGACCGCTGACGAGGAACGCCGCCTTCATCGCCGGTTGCGGTCGGTCGTCAAAGAATTCTTGGCCAAAGGCGGGTCACATATGGGCAGGCTCCAAAGCGAACGACACCGTGATGGCAGATGCCCGGATGACGGCGCCGAGCTTGACCGGCGAACCGTGGGAGGCCGCACTACATACTCCTGCCCGGTCCATCAGCACTGATCGTCGAGCGTCGACAGCCGTCGCCGCATATGGGCAAGGGTCAACAGCTTGGCCTTTCTCAGGCTGAAGAAGGCGACGGCCTGCTAGGTTAAGTGCGTGGAGCTGTTGGTCGCCGCCGCCAACGACCAGTCCGGCCAAGCCGTACAGACCATCGTGGTCCTGTTGTTGGCTGTGGCCGCCTGCCTGACCGGTCTGACGATCTGGTATTGGCGTTTTACCGACCCTCGTCGGCATGTCGAGACGAAGGCGGCCTCATCGAAGCTGCAGAAGACCGAACCTGTATCAGTATCGGGTTCAGTGTCAATATCCAGGCCGGCCGGTCGGTCGGTATTGACCGATAAGTCGGTCCGAGCTCCAGCCGTCACCGGGCAGATGCCCGCCGTTTCGTTTGTCGAAGAGTGTCCGTCTGCGCCTATCGGCCCTGTTTCCCGATCCGAGCCGGTTGACCCCAAGGCGTCGGCTACGGCTCGTCGTGTTCCGCCGCCTGTTCGCCGACCGCCACCGGTGCCTGCGGTGGCAGATCATGACGTCACCGACCCGCCGGTGGGTGAGTTTGCGCCCGGCGGCGAGGTGGTCGCTGTCGGGCCGGATTTGCCCGTCAACCAGTCGGTGTTGGATGACGCCGCCAAGACCGGTGAACTCAACTTGACCGACGCCCAATGGGATCACTTGGCGCAAGCCGTACTGGGGGCGATGGGCTGGGACGACTTGACCCCCGAGCCCTCAGGCGTGGAGACCATGGAGGACGTCGCCGGCGCGAGCGACGCTGCGCCTTCCGTTGCCGTCTGCGATTAGGATCGAGCAAATGGGCAACAGCTTTAATGCCGAAGAGATGATCGCCAGATTCCGGGAGCGGGCAGCTGCGGTCAGGAAACGAAATCTCCCTCCGGTTGGCGGAGACGAACGTCAGATGTTCATTCGCCAGGCAGAGGAGGATTTCACCGACTTTTCCATGATCGGTGATGCCGCTGTCAGTTGGGAAGATGGAGGGGTGTTGGTCCTGCGCGTCGACCTGAGACCGTCGGCGGAGTAGACGCCGTCAACCGGTTCGGCGGTGTGTTCCAACCAAGGTTCCGTGAGAGGTAAATCCGATGTTTTGTCGTCGCGGAGAACCAAGGTACGCGATATAGTAAATACCCTCATGCGGACGTAGCTCAGCTGGTAGAGCATCACCTTGCCAAGGTGAGGGTCGC
>JAHDFR010000044.1 GCA_020628065.1 Acidimicrobiales bacterium | reverse complement strand
TGTCGAACCAGCCGTGATCGCCCAGAAAGAACCCTTGATCCGACGTGTACACGACAACCGTGTTGTCTACACAGCCATCGGTTTCCAGATACTCCAACAGTCGGCCCATACTGTCGTCAATGGCGGCAACAACCCTGAGGTAGTCCTTGATGTACCGCTGGTAGCGCCATCGAATCTCCTCCTCTTCACTGAGCCCGGCAGGAACGTTGGACTTCAGATCGACAATTGGATCCAGATCCATCATTCTCATCTTGACCGCCTGCACCACCGCTGCCCGCCCATCCAGGTCGTCGGTGAAGGTCGGAGGGTAGGGAAGTTCCAGACCTTCGTACAAATCGAAATGACGCGGAGCGGGTTCCCAGCTGCGATGAGGAGCCTTGTGATGGCAGAACAAGGCAAAGGGTCGCGACCTATCTCGACGCTGTAAATAGTCGATGCAGTCGTCGGTTATTAGATCGGTTACGTAGCCTCCCCGCTCGACCACCACCCCACCTTGCTCGAGGAAAACCGGATTGTGGTAGTGGCCCTGCCCAGGCAAGATCCGCCACGTATCGAAACCGGTCGGATCGTTGGCCGGCCCATGACCAAGATGCCATTTGCCGAACAGGGCGGTCTGGTAACCGGCCTGCTGGAGTGCCTGGGGAAACGTCCACAGGCGGTTGTCCAGCGGCGTATCAAGAGTGGTGACGCCGTTCCGGTGGTTGTACGTGCCGGTAAGGATGGCGGCCCGGCTTGGAGCGCAAATTGAGTTGGTACAGAAGGCGGCGTCAAATCGCATTCCCTCGGAGGCCAGGCGATCGAGGTGCGGAGTTCGATTGAGGACCGATCCGTAGGCCGAAATAGCATGGCAGGCATGATCGTCACTCATGACGAAAAGCAGGTTTGGGGCTGAAGTCAACGGTCCGCCTCCGGCCGTGGGGCTAGTCGACCTCGTCGTCTTTTACCCGCATCACCGGCCTGTCAGGCAGCAGACGCAGGGGACCTCTGGCAGGTGCGGAGACCGGAGGCGGGACAGGGGGTCGGTCGCCAAACTCTGGTGGGTCGACAGCGCTCGCTGGAGGGATGGCCGCCCGGTTCATCCTAGGCAACCTGAACCGGCGTTCTTGGCGGGTGGAAGTACCGTCTGGTCGCACGGCAATCGACGTTAGCAAAGCACAGTTGCCCACTGGTCGATGGCCCCACCTAGGTCATTCGACCCTACGGCCGGGCAATGGTTGCTCGGTCGCCGTGAGCAACCGGGTTCGATGATGTTCAGATTGGCGGCAACTAGCCCGTTGAGCCCAACAGAGGCCGCCAGTCCGATGGCGAGTCCAACGAGGCGAACCAAACCAATGAACAAACAAAACCAAACCACAACTTCCGAATCGAAAGCAGCAAAGACCGTGGTCACCATGGTGACGGTTCTGCTCGTCGCTTCGACCCTTACCACCGTCGCTCTCCAGCCGGCTTCGGCAGCAGCCCCGGCGGTTGACGCCCAGGCTTGCGAAACTGTTCCGCCAGCTGCCGACCACCGCCAACTGGCCGGCACATCGGCTGCCGTGGAACGGCTCTATCGGGCGCTGTTCCTCCGCTCCCCGACTGAGGCCGGGCTTGGATATTGGACCCAGCGCATCCAGTCGGGCCGCACCGATCTCCGGGAGGTGGCCGGACTATTCGCCCAGTCCGACGAATTCACCAATCGCTACGGCCGGCTCTCGGATCCCGAGTTTGTGGAGCTCTTGTACTGCAATGTGCTTGGGCGCCGCCACCAGTCCTCCGGTTCGCGCTATTGGCAGAACCAGTTGGCCGGTGACGCCGAGCGGTCCGATGTGACGTTGCAGTTCTCCCAGTCGAACGAGTTCGTCACCCGATCCCTTGTCGTGGCCGACGAACCTGCACTATCGGATGCCGACGGCACTGAAACAGCACCGCTGACCGCAGCCAAGCCAACCTCCAAGAAGCCAACTTCTAAAGAGACTGTGGTCGATCTCGGTGAAGCCCCCGACCGGCTGGCCATGGTCGACGAGCCCGCTCCTGTTGCCACCAAACCGAGGGCGGATTCGCCCAACGAGAAAGAGACGGTCGAACAACCGGTATCAGACAACAATCCGGCTGGTGATGAAGACCCGGCAGCCGATCCAACGACTGCCGACGAACCGCTCGACACAGACCTCAACAGTGGCAGCGACCCGGTAGCGGAAAAGCCGGTCGACGAACAACAGGCAGCCGGGCAGCTCGTCTGGCAGGAAGAGTTCACCACACTCGACACCACGATCTGGCGCCCAGAGCACTCGACCTATGGCGATGGCAACAACGAACTTCAGTGCTACCGACCGCAGAACGTGTCGGTTCGCGACGGCTCGCTCATCCTCACCGCCAAAGAAGAGGTGTACACCTGCCCCAACGGCTCAACCCGTCAGGCCACCTCAGGGATGGTTCGGGGCGCCGTGCACTTCGAATACGGCCAGCGCATCGAGTTCAGAGTCAAGGTCAATCCGGCTGACGAAAACGACCAACGTGGACTGTGGCCGGCGCTGTGGGCCTCATCGTGGAACGGTGGAGGCTGGCCGACCGGCGGTGAATTCGACTGGCTCGAGTACGTCGGCACCACACCCACCCGAGCCAACCACGCCATCCACTACGCCGACACCTCGGGCAAACACCGCCACGTATCCAAGGCGATCGACATGGGCGAGAAGTTCTCCGACCGCTGGCACACCATTGCTTTCGACTGGAGTGACGAACTGGTCTGGTACCTCGACGGCGAGGAAGTCCAGCGGCTCGATCCCGACACCATCGGCGCCAAAGGCAGTCCGTTCGGACCTAACGCCCGACCGGTGACCCAAATCAAGCTGAACTTCGCCCTCGGCGGCAATTGGCCAGGACCACTTGGACCGACAACCCTTGACGCCGAAGGGTCAACCAATTTCGCCATCGACTATGTCCGGATCTACAATCTTTAGACCGGTCGACTTCACGCTGGCACCCGGCTGACGAAGCCCGACAATCTTCACCCCACCCGGCTGCTCCCTGGCCTCTCGACCAAACCTGGTCCTGGGCTAGGGAGTCAGCGCGTCCTCCAGATGAAGCTGCACCACGTCAAGATCAAGCTCGTTCAAGATGTTGGAGTAAGCCATCCACGAGGCGAGTGCGCCGAGGTCAGCGATGTGAGGTGGAAGGTACCCGGCCGGCCTTATTAGGCCCTCCTCGGCCAGATGGGCGATCAATCCAAGCTCCTCGACTGACATCTTGCCGACGAACAGCCACGGGATTCGGTCAAGGAGGCCACGGCGGACAGCCAACCGAATCAGGTTGTAAACCTGCAGGAAGCCGAGGCTGTACACCAAGTCCTTGGTGAACGGCAGCCCGGCGGAGGTGCTCCCTCGGAAAACGCGAACAGTCGACGTCCAGGCGTCGTCGACGTTCAAGTCCAAGTCGAGGAACCAGCGGTAGACATCGAGGAAGGTGGCTCCGTCCTCAGCCATGGCAATGGCCCGCATCCGCCTCGTCACCCGCCTCAAACGATCAGGGGTCGACGACAGCGTGGTGATCTCGGTGAACACGGCCAGGCCTTCCTGGGTGACCGTGGTCGACGGCACGCCCTTGCCCAGAAACGTACATACCGGCTGACGCCTGCCGTTGAGGCTGGTGGCTACATGGACCCAGCCCTCATGGACTTCCAGTATTCGCAGATCGCGGGCGGTAAAGGTTGCGTCTTCCCGCAACTTGATGTAGTCGCTGCCGGCGGCGGCGTCAGCCACAATCCCGTCGTCCACCTTCACCTGAAGTTGGTCGTCGCCGAACATGTCCTGCAGCCGCTCCGACAAGATGCCAACCGACTGCTCGGCGTCATACTCCTCCATCTTCGGCGGTTCCCACTCCCCCTCGGCGATGTTCCCCAAGGCTTCGGTCATGATCTCACCGAGACTGGCCAGCGTCGGCCCTCCGGGGTAGACCGGGTCGACGGCCCGCCCATAAAGCTCGCCGGAAATCGGTCCGAAATCAGCGGTTCCTCTTGCCTGCAGAAGACTCAACACCGACCGATACTCAGCCACCCTGGACAACAGCAAACCGCCACAAGGGTGACCGCCAAGGGTCGATCCGATCCGCTTTTGCAGATTAGCCAGCGCTTCGGCCCGCTGGCCGACGTCGAACTTCAGCGGCCGCTCCCGATGGTAATAGTCAGCGTCAACCTGCGGTTGGGTTCCTTGTCCTGTGCTGAAGAACTGGTTCTTGACGTCGTCGGTCCACTTGATCGAGTTGAGAATGCGAATCGGTCGTTGGATGTCGACCAACTCATCCGACAGCCGCCGTACCTCTTCCTCGATGTTCACAAAGCCGGATTCTAGCGGCGGCAGCAATTGCAGTACTGAGACATTGACGAACGCCTAGGCTCCAACAGTGAGTAAGCTTCCTTCCCTCGCCGCCTTCGACCTCGACGGCACCCTGTTTGATCGTTCAGCCCAGCTATCGACGGCGACCATCGAAACGCTGGAGCGTCTCAGCAAGCCCGGGCTACACTTCGTCGCCGCCACCGGGCGGAGCCACCGGTCGGCGGCGCCCCGGCTGTCACCGACCTCTGCCATCAGGTGGGCGGTTTGTGACAACGGAGCTGTGCTGTACGACCTTGAGCAGGCGGTCGTTACCGAAAGCCACCCGCTACCTCGGGACTCGACCATGGACACCTTGGCCACCATCAGGGCATCAACACCCGACCTGGCATGGGCGTGGGAGAGCCTGACCCAGGGTTTCTTCTGGATCGAACAGTTTGCCTCTTTGACCACGCTTCCGCCCGACAAGTGGCAGCAGATCGACGACGGCTCCGAGCTTCCCGACGACATGTTGAAGCTGTACCTGGCTCACCCGGAGATGGGCGCACTGGAACTGGCGGCCCACATCAGGGATGAGATATCAACCGATCTCGCTATCACCACCTCCGGCGCCGAGTTTCTTGAGGCCACGGCACCGGGAGTGAACAAGGCATGGATGCTGAACCGGCTCAGCCAGCAGCTTGATATTGATCAGGAGCACACCATTGCCTTTGGTGACAATCTGAACGATGTGGAAATGCTGTCCTGGGCCGGCACAGGATACGCAATGGCCAACGCTCATCCGCTGGCCGTCGAAGCAGCCGACGCCGTCACCGCGCTGGCCCACGACGCCGACGGCGTAGCCGACGTTCTGCGGCAAGTGTTCGGTTGGCCCAACTTCATCGACTAGCCACGGGCTGGATAAACAAAGGAGCCCCGGCTGAGGCCGGGGCTCCTTGTGTCCGTCAGGGGAGGTTCGGACGATCGTTGGCTAGTTGCTCAACTTGACACTGCTAGTTCAGGACCTCCGGCAACCAAAGGGCGGTTGCAGGAACAAGAATCACCAGCGCAAGGCCGACCAACTGCAGCCCCATGAATTGGAACATGCCGGCGTAGATGTCTTTCAGATCCCAGTGCGGCGCTACCCCTTTGAGGAAGTAGGCCGAAAGCGCGACCGGTGGAGACAACCATGCGGTCTGCAGCGTTACCGCCACCAGGATGCTGAACCAAACCAGGTTGATGCCCAATTCGGTGACGACAGGCAGCAAGATGGGAACGAAGATCAGAACGATCGGAACCCATTCCAGCGGCCAGCCCAACACGAAAATGAAGATCAAGATCAGGATCAGCATGATCACCGGCGGCAGGCTCAACGCCACCAACGCATCGGCCACAAAGTTGGCACTTCCGAGACGGGAGAACACTGCGCCGAAGAAGTTCGAAGCCACGATCAAAATCATGATCATCGAACCCGTCTCCAGCGTGGCGATAAGCGCCCGCTCAAGCTTTCGCACCCCGAAGTTGCCGCTAAGCATGGCCAGAACCATGGCGCCGAGAGCACCCATGGCCGATGCTTCAGTTGGCGTAGCCCAGCCCCACAGGATCGAGCCCAAGGTGGCGGTGATCAACACCATCGGCGGGATAATGCCGAGCGCAATCTCTTTGACAATAACACCGACATTTTCGGCTCGGTCTTCCTCAGCCAGTGGGGGTCCCAGTTCCGGTTTTAGGAACGTCCGGATAAGGGCATAGCCGGTGTAGAGCCCGCTGAGAACAAACCCGGGAATGATGGCGGCGGCAAACAGATCGAGGACCTTCACGCCAACGACCGGGGCCATAACCACCAACATGATGCTCGGTGGAATCAAAATGCCAAGCGTTCCGCCGGCGGTGATGGCGCCGGCGGCCAGCTTGGTGTCATAGCCGCTTCGGGTCATCGACGGAATAGCCATGAGGCCAATGAGGGTCACCGAGGCCCCGACAATTCCCGTTGCTGCGGCAAAGACCGTCGCAGCAGCAATAACCGCCAGGTACAGCGAGCCCTTCAAGTTGGCCAGCGCCAGCTGAAGTGCCCGGAACAACCGGTCCATTAATCCTGCTTGTTCGAGCACATAGCCCATTAGCAGGAAGAGCGGGACGGCCGCCAAGGTCACATCGGTCATGACCTCATAAGTCTTGTTGGTGAAGAGGTTGAACGCCGTTGAGCCGAAGCCAATGAATCCGAAGGCGAAACTCATCACCATCAAGGTCTGGGCGATGGGAAATCCGATAACGATGGCGCCGAACAGGCACGCCAGCATGATGATGCCGAGCCACTCCGGACCAATTCCCAGATCAATCTGGGCGAACATGAACGTAGTAAGGGTTGCTATCACTGCCACTCCCCCGATCGGGCGGTGCGAATCGACTTCACCAGCTCGGAGATCGACTGCAGCAACCAGAGAAATAGGCCGACGGCCAGTGCCACTTTCAGCACCCACAACGGAAGACCGGAGGTGCTGGTAATGACCTTTTCTCTAATGTTGAACGAGGCGATCCCTTTATCGGTGGCGATCCAAAGGGCCAAGGCAAGAGCCGGGATGAACATCAGTCCGTAGACGATGGCATCGGTTAGCGCTTGTCGCTTGGCCGACCAGTTTCGGTAGACGAAGTCGGTGCGAATATGCCCGCTTCGCTTCAGCGTGAACGCTGCGCCGATGACGAAGTGAATCGAGTACAGAAAGTAGGCCATGTCGTTGGCCCACGAAATGGAATCGTTGAACAACTGGCGGGAGAAAACGTCGGCGGCCAGGACCAGCATGAGAGCCAGTCCCAGCCATGCGACGATTCGCCCGGTCCCTTCCGAGACGGCGTTGATGGCATCAACGCCGCCTCGGTCGGTATTCCAGGGTTCATCAATTTCAGTGTCTGTGACGTCGATCTCTACGCCGTAATCGGCTGCGATCTGCGTCTCAAGATCACTCACTGGGGTCTGCGCCCACCTTCTCCGGGAAGTAGGTCTCACCAATGGTCTGGTAGAGCTCGGTGATGGTCAGACGGTAGGGCATAACCCGCTCGGCGTAGGCCTGCTGTGAGGCGCGAACCTCGGCGAAGAACGGATCGGACTCCTCCAGCTCAGCAGCAACCTCGTTCCAGGCGCCGGCGAAGGCCTCGTAAAACTCGGGCGGGGTGTTCCAGATGTTGATGCCCTGCTCCTGTAGTGCGGTCACGGCATCGGCGTTTGAGGTGATCGACAGGTTCTCGCAGTCGACGATGGCAGCCTGAGCGGCTACCCGGATTATCTCCTGGAGATCAGCCGGAAGACCCTCGAACCAGTCGACGTTGAACAGCATCTCACCAATGTCGGTAGACTGATGGAGACCCTGCAGGTAGTAGTTGTCCCAGACGTCCTGGAAGCCCAGGGCGGTGTCATCGGACGGTGAAATCCACTCGGCACCTTCGATCAGGCCGCTGTTGGCAGCGGGAATGATTTCGGAACCGGGCATGGCGATTGCTTCCATGCCGACCTTGTTGAACGAGTCACCGGGCAGGCCGGGGGGTGAACGGAAGGGGATGCCCTGCAGGTCTTCGAGGCTGGTGATCTTCTCACCGAACCAGCCGAAGGGGTCTGGGCCCATGGGGCAAACCGGCATCGGCATGACGTTCACGCCGATCTCCTCCTGATACAGACGGGTGTACAGCTCAAGACCGCCACCGTCGTACATCCAGGCCAAAGAAGTGTTCTGATCCATACCGGTGGAGCCCACCGGCGGGTTCGAGAACAACGCAGCTGCGGCGTTCTTGCCATTCCAGTAGTTGGACCAGGCGAAGCCGACCGGGATGACGTCGTCATTCACTGCGTCGAGAATCTCGAGAGCGCCAACCACGCCACCGGAGGGAACAACGGTGGCATCGAGGCGACCATTGGACATGACGCTGATGCGCTCACCGAAGTCTTCGATCACTGCGTGGTACACCGAGGTGGCAGGAACGCCGGTCTGGATGGTGAACTCGATGGCCTCGTCCTGGGTCAGCTCGACGGTCTCTTCCTCGTCGGCTTCGTCGGACTCATCGGCTTCTTCGGCCTCGTCGGCGTCGGCTTCCTCCTCAGCAGCGTCGCTGGAAGCGGTGTCATCAATGGCATCACCGGTGCATGCGGCGGCGACCAGCGCCAATGCCAGCAAACCGGCCAAAAGGGCGAGCCATCGGCGAGGCTCACCTGCTTGCAGGTCTTCAGTCTTCAGTCTTCATGTCTACTCCCTAGTCTGTCTGGGCCAACCAGACCTAGAACCGATCGGAACCTCCGATGACGGCACACCACATTCATCACTAAGAGGAGAGGAAGATATCCCCCTACCCGCCGTGCGTTAGACCCCCTAACGATTCTGTGATGACCTGATACTACATTTGTGTTGTCGGTCACGTCAACGTTGACTGATCGAAATTACCCAAGACCGGTCGCCGGAGGCCACAACTACAGCAGCAGCTCCACCGGATGCGGCGGCTTGAGACCACCGAACCGAGCGCTCTGAGAACGGCACGAGTATCCGGTGGCGGCTATCACCGATGTCGGGTCGTCGGCCGCGGACTGGATCTCGCCCGCCCACGACGTGTCCCAAACGGCTCGAGACAGGTCCTTGTTCGACCGCTCGTGGCCAAACACACCAGCCATCCCACAGCAGCCGACGGGCCCCGCATCCACCTCGTAACCCACAGCCTCCAAAGCCGTCGCCCACTGTCGAATCCATATGGACTCATTGGCCTGCTCGGTGCAGTGACCGAGGAGGCGAACACTACCTGGGTTGTCCTGAACCGGAAGTCGCTCCGCCCGCCCGGCGATGACTGAGGGCAGGCCGACGGCGACATGAGAGGGGTAGCCGGGAACAAAGTTCGGATACTCGTTCTGGTGCAGCAAAGCGGTGGCAGGTTCCAACACAACCGCTGTGGCCCCCACCGCTTCGATCCCCCGCAAAAGTTTCGCTTGCCGACGGGCAGCCCGGCGGAAGGCGTCGCGCCGGCCTTTCACGTGATCGAACTTTCCGGACGGAATGAACTCGGAGACTGCGATGTCAAAACCAAGCTCGGACAGCACCCGACAAGCAGCACTCAACACACCAGGATCGAGAACGGCGCTGAAGACATCGGGCACGACCACCAGATCGGGGCGATGCCCGGACGAACTGTCGAAGGTTGGCGCATCAATGTCTTCCGATGCCGGCAGAGGTGGCAGATCCACCAGTCCGAGGAGGCGAGCCGCCGGCCCAAGTCCCAGGTTGGCTACCGGAGCAGCTCGGGTGGCCAGCGACGCTCCCCTCTCGAACTGGGAGAGAGCCAGATGGGACAGCGGTCGACGGCGGGTCTCGTAATACTCCTCAAGGAATCTCGACTTCAGCTCCGGAATGTCAACCTCGACCGGACATTGCCCGGTGCAGGCCGAGCACGACAAACACTGAGCGAGATTGTCAGCGACCGACTCCTCAAGCAGTGCCTGATCATCGGCCGCTCGCTGATGCGAGTGGCTCTCGTGCAGCCAGTAGCGGATCAAGTCCGCCCGACCCTTCGGCGACAGCGCAGGATCACGAGTTGCCTTGTACGACGGGCACATCACTTCGTTCTCGTGGTGATGGTGACAAACCCCGTTGCCGTTGCAGGCATAGGCATCGCCATAGGTTCGACGAATCTCAACCGGAACAAGCCGGTTGGACGCTCCGCGAAGAGCGACGCCGTCCACCGAGAGGAGCGGCCGGGCCGAAGACAGCGGCCGGTAGAGCTTTCCCGGGTTGCACAAATCGTCGGGATCAAATGCCGTCTTCACCTCACGCATCAGCCGTATGACGGCCGGTTCAAGTACGTCCTCCACTGCCGCTCCTCGCAGGCCACGCCCGTGCTCGCCCCACAACAGCCCACCGTGACGATTCAACACCTCCAATACTTCGGCTGTGATGGTCGAAACCAACCGTTCGTGTTCGGGGTCGGTTGTATCCAGAGCCGGCCTGACATGAACGCAACCTACATCGGCATGTCCGAACATGCCGTAGGTCAAGCCGTGCCCATCGAGAATGGCCCGGAAATCGGCAATGAACTCCTGCATGGATGCCACCGGCACGGCGCAATCCTCAACAAAGGCGGTCGGTCGAGCCGACCGCTCAGGCGCACCCACCTCGACTTTGGCCAACAGCCCTACCGCATCGGCTCGCACCCGCCACGCTGCCGTCTGTTGGGCCGTGTCATCAACCACCACCGAACTTTGGCTTCGTCCGGTTCGGGCCAAACACTCCTGAGCCTCAACCAAGTCGGCGGGCTCACCGGCCACGAACGACGCAAACTCCATCAAGAGCACCGACGTTGCCCCTTCAGGGGCAAGAGACTTCAAGGCCTCCCAAGCCGGTGACTGCTTGCCCGCCTCCAGCGTCTGCTCGTCAAAGGTTTCGATGGCCGTCGGCCCGGTCGACCGCAACTCGACGGCATCGGCCAATGCGGCATCAAACGAGCCATACCAAGCGGCGATCATCCGCTTGGACGTGGGCAGAGGTTCGAGCCGTAATCTGGCCGACACAACAACCCCGAGTGTGCCCTCTGAGCCCACAATGAGGGGCACAGGATCGACCAAACCTCCACGTCGAAGTCGATCGATTCCGTAGCCGCTGAACCCGCGAGCCAGTTCGGGCAACGAAAGGTCGGCACCCTCTTGCACATCCATGTCCAGTAGGGCCTGCCAAACCCGTCCGACCGATCCGCCGGCAGCAGCCCGACGGGCGGCCTCCTCAACGGGTACCGGTTCGGCCTGGAACAACGATCCGTCGGCCAGAACCAAGTCAACCGATTCGACATGGCGGTTGGTCCGCCCGTACACCATCGACCCCTTGCCGGCTGCGTCGGTGGCAATCATCCCACCTACGGTGGCCCGGCTCACCGTTGAAGCGTGCGGCGCCCAAAATAGCCCGTGCGGTTGCAACGCCCGATTGAGTTCGTCGGCTACGACGCCCGGTTCGACGACCGCCGTGCGCTCCGCCACGTCAACATCAATGATTCGATTCATCTTTCTCTTGGTATCGATCATCACACCATCGGTCAGACTCTGACCGTTGGTGCCGGTTCCACCGCCGCGTGCCACGATCGGGCGAGGCCGAGCCGATCGGTGGTTAACCTCAAGCAGCGTGATCAACTCGTCCGCACTTGCCGGCACGGCTACGGCAGCAGGCATGCGCTGATAGATCGAGTTGTCGGTGGCGTAAACGGCCCGCGTCGCCTCGTCCTCGTGGACGAGGTCAAGATTGACTAGCGATGCGGGAAGGTCGGACATTGGGCTCTCTCGAACTTTCTCTGTACACCGGGTCGGCCTGGGCTGGCACCGACGTTTATGGTTGTAGCCCCGGCAACGGGTGAGTGAGCAACCGTGACTGGCGCCAGGTCGTCGAAGTCACCTACGTTGTGGCAGATTGGGTAGTCGGTCGCTCGTATGACCGTACATCCAGAATCTACATAGTCGAATCACCGCCATCTAAACGGCAACCTTGACGAGAGGTCGAACGAATGCAGTGCCAACATTACGAACTCGGATTGGAAGGGGCTGACAGCGCCTTCAGCATCGACGCTTCCAGTGTCACCTTCGGAGCGGGAGCGCTGGCGGAAGTGGGCGACATCGCCAAGAGTCTGGGGATGCGGCGCGCCGCCGTTATGACTGACTCCGCCCTGGCAGGCACGGAACACGTCGCCATGGTGCTGAAGTCGTTGGCTGACGCCGGTGTCGACGTGGCTGTGTACGACACGGTTCGAGTTGAACCCACCGATCAGTCGTTTATGGAAGCCGCTGCTTTTGCCACCAACGCCAACGTTGACGGTTTTATCTCCGTCGGTGGTGGATCAGTGATGGACACGGCCAAAGCGGCAAACCTGTACTCCACTCATCCAGCTGATTTCCTCGAGTACGTAAATGCGCCCATAGGTCAGGGCACCCCCGTACCCGGGCCCTTGAAACCTCACATTGCCTGCCCGACAACGTCAGGCACCGGCTCCGAGTGCACAGGCATCGCCGTTTTTGACCTGCTGGAAATGAAAGCCAAAACCGGTATCGCCTCAAAGATGCTGCGACCGACCAAGGCCCTCATTGATCCCAATTGCACGCTTACGCTTCCGGCCAAGGTGGTGGCCGCCAGCGGTTTCGACGTCCTCAGTCACGCACTCGAGTCCTATACCGCCAGGCCCTACACCCGCCGTCCTGCCGCCGCCGCGCCATCGCTACGACCCTCCAGCCAGGGAGCAAACCCGTGGAGCGATCTCGGCTGCGCCGAGGCCCTACGACTGCTCGGCCTGTATCTGGAACGAGGCGTTGCCGACGCCAATGACATCGAAGCCAGGCACCAGCTCATGTGGGCGGCAACCCTGGCCGGTATCGCCTTCGGCAATGCCGGCTGCCATGCGCCGCACGGCATGTCATACTCGGTTTCCGGCCTCTGTCGAGACTTCCAGCCCGACGGCTACCCGGACGAGGCTCCCCTCGTGCCCCACGGTATGTCGGTCATCGTAAACTCCCCTTCGGTCTTTCGAACGACAGCCGTCGAGTCGCCCGATCGTCACCTCGACGGTGCCCGATGGCTCGGAGCGGCAACCGACGACGTCGGCCCGGACGAAGCCGGCGGCGTCCTGGCAGACCAGATCATCCATCTGATGAAGCAGACGGACATGCCCAACGGGTTGAGCGGGGTCGGCTACGGAACGGACGACGTTGACGATCTGGTTGCCGGATCAATCCAGCAACGCCGGCTTCTCGACAACGCCCCAATCGAGATACAGCAGGAGCAGTTGACCGCCCTGTACCAAGGGGCGATCAGCTACTGGTAGCGGCGGGACAGGCGGAGCAGCGTCAGCAGGCGCCGACGGCCATGCAGCCAACCGAGATTCTCTCAGAGACGGACAACAGCTGGGCACTGGTTCGTTGCCGACCGACTGGTCGGGCATCGGCCTCCAGCACGATGTAGTACTCAACATCGTTCGCTTCGACCACGAAGGTGTGGCCGAGGGGGAGATCACGGGCTCCGAACTGCACAGACTCGACCAACACTCCGCCCTCGCCGCCGCGACCATCGTCGGGGATGATCTGGACCAAAGAAAGGTTCCAGGTGCCGACCTTGGCCGTGCGACCGGAAATCAAGTCGGCATCAACGGTCACGCTGGCCAGTCCGGACGCCAACTGGACAACGTCCACCGAGAGTGAAGCGTCCAAGTCCTGAGCTTGACGAGCCGAAGCCGGCACGGCCGTCAACAGCACACCGACAACGGCCACGACGCCCACCAGCCGAAGAATTCGACATCGAACGACGGCTTTGGTTGGTTCAAAACGGTTCAAGAGATGCTCCCAAGTAGTGGCCCTTCAAGAACAGTACGAGAGCACTAATACGGCCAACCAGGGTCGGCTGTGCTCCATTGATGGGCAAAGAATCGGGTACCCGCCACTACGCTGGCTGGTTCATGCCACCAGCAGATTCACCTGTTGATACCGACCTTTACCTACAACGCATCGATCACACAGGACCGTTGGCTCATGACGTCGACGGCCTGGAAGCTTTGCAACGGGCCCACATGACCGCAGTGGCGTTCGAGAATCTTGATGTGTATCACCGGCGTCCTGTCGCCACCGACTTGACCCACTCTCTGAACAAAGTCGTGAATGCAGGGCGGGGCGGTTGGTGCTTCGAGTTGAACGGTGCCTTCTCGGCGCTGTTGGAGGCACTCGGGTTCGATGTCGCCCTCCTCGGTGCTGCGGTTTTGCTGGACGGCCCCAACCAGGTGATTGATCACCTCGCCATTGAAGTTCGACTCGACCAGCCGTACCTGGTGGATGTCGGCTTTGGGGACAGCTGTATTCGTCCGCTGGCCTTGAACGATCGCTCGATTCAAGACGGCGGCAGCGGTGACTTTCAACTACTCGACAGCCCTCAGGGTGTAACGCTGGCGGTCATCGACGGCGAGGGCTTCCCTGTCCCCCAGTATCGATTCCGAAGGGTCAACCTGAAGTTGCCCGACTTCGATGCTGCATCCAAGCGGCTCCAGAGCGACAGATCACTGCACTGGAGTCAGAAACCGTTTGCCACCCGACTCCTGGACAGTGGTCCGGACAGGGTGACCTTGCTGACCGAACGCCTGAAGCTCCGTCGTGGCGCGGTCACCGAGGAAGTACCCGTGTCGCCAGATGAATGGAATGCGACACTGGCTGAATGGTTTGACATGACAAACCCCGAACCGGAGTCGTAGCCGGCCGAGGACCTTGATCAACACTTGACTCACCAAGGCTCTCAAACTCGCAGGAACTATGGTTACCCAATCACCCAGCCCGGAAGGAAGTCGTCAACAATGTCGGTAACGGTTGCAACATGGAGTGAAGTCCCTGATCGCCAACCCGTCGGCGCCCAGGTGGCCGGCATGGACTTGGTCATCGTGCGCTGGGATGACAATCACTCAGTGCTCTACGGACGGTGCCTGCACCGAGGCGCACTGATGTCGGACGGTCACGTATCCGGTGAAGATCTCATCTGCGGCCTCCACGGCTGGGACTACCGGATGAGCACCGGCATCTCGGCCTACAACAACAGTGAGCGGCTCCATCGGTTCGCCTCCTGGATCGAAGACGACGCCCTGATGGTTGATGAGCAGGAGGTGTTGGCTTGGGTAAAGGACAATCCTCAGCCCTACGACCGATCGGCGTATCAAGGCCAGTACCAGGATCCCCACGGCACCGACGATGAGCCTCACGTTGGTCTCATTCGCCGGTTGGCCTCCGAGGGTCTCAGCCAACTGGGCCATCATGGTCCCGTCGGGGCAATGGGAGTGTCCCGCCAGGAGTTACCGTCATGGGATGACATTCAGCTGGTGACCGCTCAGCTGGCCCGGCGGCCGCTGCTCGATAACGACCCGGTGTCGACCAATGTGACTATCGGACCGAACGCCAACAAGCCGCTGCATCTCGACATCCCGATGTTCGTATCCGATATGAGTTTCGGTGCGCTATCGGAGGAAGCCAAAGTGTCCCTCAGTCGTGGAGCCGAACTGGCCGGCACCGGCATCTGCTCGGGCGAGGGTGGCATGCTGCCAGAAGAACACGCCGAGAACTCCCGCTACTTCTACGAGCTTGCCTCCGGCAAGTTCGGCTGGTCGATCGACAACGTACGTGACGTTCAGGCCTTCCACTTCAAGTTCGGGCAGGGAGCCAAGACGGGCACTGGAGGACACCTGCCGGGCAAGAAGGTTGTGGGCAAGATCGCCGAAGTTCGCGGTTTAGAGGAAGGCCAGGACGCCATTTCGCCTCCGACGTTCCCTGACTTGACATCCCTGGACGACTACCGGGACTTGGCGGCGCAGGTCAGAGAAGCCTCTGGCGGCATACCCATCGGAGCAAAGCTTTCAGCCCAGCACATTGAGGCTGATCTTGACGCCGCCATTGAGGTAGGTGTCGATTACGTCATCCTCGACGGTCGCGGTGGAGGCACCGGTGCTGCTCCCACCATGTTCCGGGACCACATCTCGGTGCCCACTATTCCGGCCTTGGCCAGGGCCCGTCGTCACCTGGATGCGGCTGGAGCCGAAGGCGTCACCCTGGTGGCCACCGGCGGTCTACGCACCCATATGGACATTGTGAAGGCGCTGGCACTCGGGGCTGACGCTGTGGCGATGTCCAACTCGCCAATGCAGGCCATCGGTTGCATCGGTATGCGAGCCTGCAACACCGACAACTGTCCGGTGGGAATCGCCACGCAGAAGAAAGACCTACGATCCCGACTGTTGGTGGATGATGCGGCACAACGCCTGGCTCGCTTCTTCGAAGCAACAACTGAGCTGATGCAGGTAATGGCCAGAGCATGTGGCCACCATTCGCTATCGGATTTCGCTCAGGACGACCTAACCACATTCGACCGGGACATGGCGGCACTAACCGGCATTCGCTATGGAGGGGTACTTCAGCCCTAGTTGGTCATCGCCCTGCAAGTCCGGTGATCTTGTCCCACAAGTCCGACTCAACGTCCACGGCTTCCAACGGCTGGCGAGCTGATCCCGGCAGCCGGGCGTTCGGCTGATCGCTCAGCTCCGCTTCCAGAATCGAGATGATTCGACTGAGGTTGTGGCGTCCGTAGGTGTCGGGGTCGATCACCAGGTAGAACTGACCAAGATCGTGGGGTGGCCCCTCCGGGGCCTTCAACGCCGGTACGTCGACGCTGGCGTTTGTGCCGGTCAAGCCGGCGGCAAGCACCTCGACCAACAAACCGATACCGAAACCCTTGTAGCCGGCGGCCGAAGCCAACGAACCGGCGACGGCCGCCGCAGGGTCAGTCGTCGGTTCACCCTCGGCGTCCACCGCCCAGCCGCGAGGAATTTCTTCGCCTGCAGCTGCTGCTTTGGTGATGGTGCCGAGCGCTACTGCACTGGTGGCGAAGTCGAACTGGAAAGCCACTTCACCGCTCTCGCCGGGTACCGCCAGGGCGAACGGGTTGGTTCCCAACAACGGGCGATGACCTCCGGGGGGAGCCACCCGGGGGCTGGCATTGGTGGAGCCGATCGCCAGGAGGCCGGCCTTGGCGAACTGCTCGGTGAAGTATCCCAACGATGTACATGTGTGGGTGTGTGCCACTGCCATGCCGCAGACGCCGTTCGAGTGGGCCGACTCGCATGCCTGGGCAAATCCGGCATCGAATGCCGGTTGAGCAAACCCCATTCGACCGTCGACCACCACGGCGCCAGGTTTTGGTCGGGTCACCTGAGGTTCGGCCCGGCCATCGACCCGTCCTGTCTGAAGTTGGAGACAGTAGCTTTCCACGTAGTAGAGGCCGCAGATCTTGTTACCCACGCTCTCCGCCACTGCCACCGCTCGGGCCACAGCATCAGCAACCGTCAGATCGGCGCCATGGGCAACCAGAGCGGCTTGTGTAACCCGCTCGATCTCGTCAACCGGCACGTTTGTCATCGACATGGGCCGAAGGCTACCGGTCGACGGGGGAACATGAGCTATTGAGCGGCATAGGTTGTGCCGACCGGGCCGCTGGGAAGCGATCAACTAGGAGGCGATTAAAGCGTCCAACCGTTCGGCTATGCCGGCCTCACCCATTGCACCCTGATTGGTTTCAACGGTGCCATCGTCGTTGATGAAGACAAAAGCCGGCTGGCTTTGTATCCCATAGTCGGCCCACACCGAACCGTCTTCGTCGACGGTGTGCTGGAATCCGCTGACCCCACGCTCGGCGATGAACCGGCCGATCGGCTCAAGCTCATCTCTGCCGGCCATACCGATGAAAGTGACCTGGTCTCCATATTGTTCGTGCGCCGCTGCGACCGCAGGGGCTTCCCGGATGCAAGTGGGTCACCACGGCGCCCAGAACCACAACATGACGTCTTGGCCCTGCAGCGAAGCAAAGTCGATCTGTCCACCGTCGGCGGTGGGAATGACGGGTCCCGACGCCGTTTCCTCAGACTCAACTTCTCCAGCCTCGGGCTGAGCTTCGTCTTCTTCTGTGGTTCCAGCTTCTTCTGAATCTTCGGTTGGCTCGGAAGCAGGTTCTTCAGAAGCTTCAGCGGTCTCAGTGGCCTCTGTTGTCTCGGCTGCCTCAGAGGTCGGGGCATCATCCTCCGCCACTTCTTCCACTGCGTCTTCTACAGAATCCTCCACGGTGACGGCTTCTTCAGCCGATGATCCGCAGGCGGCAACAACGAGGCTCAACACAGCCAAAACGGCCAGTAGCGCACGAAGGCGACTAGATGGGGCGGCAGACATGACTCGAAGTATAGAAACCCCGAGCGGACGGGCAGGCGCGAATACGCCGAGTTTCGCTGGAGTTAATACTGACAGACCGCTGAGGGCCTAAAGCAAGCCAACATCGCTTCGGATGGCGACCAACGACGGCCCTTCGTGGGCCAGGGCCGAGCGTAGGGCCGGTTCAAGAGCCTGCGAATCGTCGACCCGGTGAGCGTCGACCCCGAACAGCTCCGCCATGGCAGCGAAGTCCGGGTTGTGAAGGCTTGTTTGCCACACATCGACGTCGGCGGAACGTTGCTCTTTGCTGATCTTGCCCAGCTCACGGTTGTCGAGCAAGACGTGGGTCACGTTCATGTTGTATTTGGAGACAGTGCTGAGCTCCATGGCGTATTGGCCAAAGCCTCCGTCGCCGGAGACCGACACAACCTGGCGTGTGTCGCCAACGGCGGCCCAGGCCCCCATCGAAGCGGGAAAGCCAAAGCCGATGGATCCCAGGTAGCCGGACATGAGAACTGTCTGGTTCGCCACCTCGAAGTAGCGGCCGAAGCTGTAGGTGTTGTTGCCGACGTCAACACACAGGACGGCGTCAGGCTCCACTGCCTCACCCAACGCCTCGAAAATGGCGGCGGCCGACAGCCCGCCGCTCTGATCGTCGGTTCGACGGTTGGCCTTCTCTTCCCGCCAGATCCGCCATCGGTCGGCCACTTCCGGACGTCGATCGCCGCAGGACTCTGTTGGCACAGCAGCCCGTAACAACTCGGCGACCACGGCGGCGTTGCCCTGAACGGGTATCTCGACCGGGTGGAAACGACCCAGCGCCATAGGATCGTCGTCAACCTGAATGATCGGTTTGTAGTCACTGATGCCGGTGTGGTTGGAGAACGACGCACCGAACACAACCAGTAGGTCGCTTTCGTTCATGAACCAACTGGCGATAGGGGTTCCGCTTCGCCCCAGAACACCGCAACCCAATGGGTGGGTGTCACTGATCTGCCCTTTTGCCTTAAACGTGGTGGCTACAGGGGCACCGACATGTTCGGCCAGAGCGATGATCTCGGCCATGTCTTCTCGCGCTCCCGCCCCGACGATGAACGTCGGCCGCTCGGCCTCGGACAATCGCCGGGCCGCCGAGGCGACGGCATCAGCGGGTGGAGCGATCCGCCTGTCACCTACCCGGCCGTCCGGGCCGCCGGCCGGAGCATCGGAGGCGATGATCTGAACATCATCTGGCACGATCAGGTGACCGACCTGGCGACCGACAATGGCCGACTTGCAGGCCAAGCTGGTGATCTCGGCGTGATCGGAATCGGGGAAGAGGGTCTGGCTGTATCCGGCCACGTCGTTAAAGGTGGCGCTGAGGTCGAGGTCCTGGAACGCTCCCCTACCCCGGCTCTTTGACGGCACCTGACCGCTGATGGCGAGGACCGGCGCTCCATCGACTTTGGCGTCGTACAGGCCGGTCAACAAGTTGGTTGATCCCGGCCCGGCTATGGCGAAACACGCACCCGGCCTGCCGGTGAGTTTGCCGTAGGCATCGGCGGCAAAAGCTGCCGCCCCTTCGTGGCGGATGCCGAAGTAGCGAAGATCACCCCGAGCTTCTGCTTCCCGCATGGCGTCGGCCACACCCAGGTTGGAGTGCCCAACCATCCCGAAGACGGTGTCGACACCCCAGTTGACCATGGTCTCGACCATCACGTCGCTGGTGGTGCGCACTCGTGCCGGATCGTTGGGTAGGGCGGCGTAGACACCGTCGTCGCGAACCTCGGTGGCAAAACATGCCGGCGCATCGTCGAACGGTGGGGGTGGTTGCCCGGTTGTCGGGTCGTAGTCGTATCCGTGCCATGGACACCGCAGATGTCCGTTCTCGATCGAGCCTTCACCCAGCGGTCCACCCTGATGAGGGCATCGGTTATCCAACACGCCGAAGCGTCCCTCATTGTTGGTGACCGCATAGCTGCGGTGCCCGATGTGAACTGTGGTTACCCGACCGTCCGGAAGCTCGTCGGGCTCCAGCATTTTGTGCCACTGATGGTCTGGACCCGGGTCGGCAGCAGTTGCCGGGGGTGTGGGCGATTCACTCATTGGGCGATCCTAGGTTGTGATCAGCGCGTCGTCACGCTGCGGTTGAGACGGCCGGTCAAGCGTCAGGCGAAGCGGCCAGCAGATCACGGCCCTGTCGGAAGAAGTCGGCTGCCGCCTGCCGAGGGTCGTCTGTCTGACTCAGCTGGCTGTATGTCAGTCGGGATCCTACGAACCCGTCGGCATTCCAGTAGGAATTCTCATCCATGGCGAGACGGTCAGGCCACCACACGCTGACGTAGAGGTAAGGCTCATCCGATGTTCCGTCGCCGGGAGAGGCACCATACGATGCTCGCCGATTCTCGTCACCCACCTCAATAGCGGTGTCGAAGTGGCCGGGCCAGAGCTGAACAATGCTGGCATCAACCGATGCGTCGTCGGCCCGCACCTGCTCTAGAGCGTCGGTGCCGAGCGCCCACCACGCGGCGAGAGTGTCGACTACCGCCTCGGTTACACCCAGATCGGTTCCCAGATCACCAGGTGGCGGCGAGTCGTGCTCAGCCGCCGTTTCCAGATCTACGGTTGAGCCAATGAACTCCGCCGCAGCCTGCAGGGACGTGATTGGGGCCGTCCGGACGTTACCGTCCTGCTCAACCACCAGCTCGTTCTTGGTCACCCGCACCCGCATCGGGGGTTCGCCGAATTCCGGAGTGCCGAATCCACCTTCGGTGGCCCGAAGACCGAAGCGTTCGGTCTGTTGGTAGCGGGCCGGTCCGATGACGTAGGTGGCCAGACGATGCAGAGCGTCTCGCTGCGCGACCAGCCCTTCGGGAAGGTCCCCGAGCTGCGGAGTGGACGAGGTTTGGGTGGGTTCTGCCATACCGACAGAACCTACACCCCAGCCGGTTCATTCCGCTCGGCCGCGAACCAGAAGACGAGACGTGGCCCGACTACTGTTGGGGCACGGCGTCGACAAGCAACAGGAGCTGCATCATGATCAACAACGAACCAGTGGGCGATCCAGGTGTTGGGCAAACCGGTGGCTTGATGCCGACCAGCGAGTTCGGATCGACCGGTCATGTCAGCAGTCGTGTGCTGTTTGGTGCTGCTGCTCTCGGTTCGATGTCAGCGGAGCGGGCCGAGGTCACCCTGGCTCAGCTGCAACCGGCCGGTGTCAACCACATTGATACCGCTGCTTCGTACGGTGACAGTGAGGACAGGCTCAAGCCGTTCCTGGCCGAGCACCGAGGTGACTTCTTTCTGGCCACCAAGACTGGTGACCGGTCAGGCGATGCCGCCCGGGCAAGCTTGGAGCGAAGCCTTGAACGCATGGACGTCGAGTCGGTCGACCTCATTCAGCTCCACAATCTGGTGGAGGACGATGAATGGGCTGAGGCCTTTCGACCCGGTGGTGCGGTGGAGGCTCTCGATCAGGCCAGAAGCGAGGGGCTGTGCCGATTCATTGGTGTGACCGGTCACGGTGTCCGGATTCCCGGAATGCATTTGCGAAGCCTGGCCGAGTTCGAGTTCGACTCGGTCTTGTTCCCGTTCAACTTCTCGATGATGTCGTCGCCGACATATCGGGCTGACGTCGAGGCGCTCATCGCCCTCTGCCAGGACAGAGGGGTCGCGATGCAAACCATCAAGTCGATCGCCCGCCGACGCTGGCAGCACGACGATGAACCGAAATTCTCCTGGTACGAGCCGCTGACCGAGCGGGACGCCATTGCCAATGCAGTCCGCTACGTGTTGGGGCATGACACCGGTGGCGAGCAGAAGCTCTTCGTGAACAGCTCATCCGACGCCAGGCTGCTCCCGCTTATGCTCGAGGCGGCCAAGTTGGCTAAGTCCACTCCTTCTCACGAAACCATGTCCGCAGACCAAGATCGCTTCGATGTTACTCCCCTGTTCGACGGTGCCGAGCTGGAGCGCATCTGATCGGAGAGCAACTTTGATGTCCATCGACTTGAGTCGTTACCGGGCAGCTATCGACCTGGATCAGCCCTGGCCGGTGAACCGTGAACCCGACTGGAGGAGCTCTGTCGAACCGGCACTTGGCGCCGTTGGAGAAGTCGCGCCGGCGGGTATCAACGCCGATGCCGGCCTTCATCTCCTGAGAGGTCGCCTGGCTGAGATAGATCCGTACGTCTTGCCCGCACCGGCAATGGATCGGATTGAGAGGATCAATGCCGCCGTTACGGCCGAGTCGGGAACAGTCGACATAGCCGACATCGCAAACATGGCAGGATCGCCACTCCTTGCCTCCCAACCCGAAATCGGAGCCAAGCTCAAGCTTGTTGTCGCCGACATCACGCTGTTGCGAGTCGACGCAATTGTCAACGCCGCCAACCAGCAGATGCTCGGGTGTCGCATCCCCAACCACCGGTGTATCGACAACGCCATTCACAGCTCAGCCGGCCCTCGTCTCCGTGATGACTGTGCAACCATCATGGAAGCCCAGGGGCAGTTGGAGCCGATCGGTGTGGCCAAGGTAACCCGCGGCTACGCCCTCCCAAGCAGGTTTGTCATTCACACTGTCGGCCCGCAACTTGTCCCCGGCTCGGAACCCACGCAGCAGGAAAGTCGGGCTCTCGCCGCCTGCTACCGGTCCTGCCTGGATGTCGCCGGTGCCGTCGACTCGATTCGGTCCATAGCGATGTGTGGAATCTCGACGGGCGTATTTGCTTTTCCCAAACCGGCGGCAGCCTCGGTTGCTCTGACCACCATCGTGGACTGGCTGTCCAACCATCCCGGCGAACTGGACGTAGTGGTCATCAACTGTTTCAGCCAGGCCGATGCCGATCACTACCTTCGGCTTCTCGGCTCGGCGCCTGCCGCATAACCAGCAATGAAGATCAGCAGATCGAGATGGCGACCGGATTGAACTACGGCGACACCGACCCGGTGGCCGGCAAAGCTCTCGACATCAGCGCTTAGCACCACGCAGTTGGGTGACACGTAGACGATCCGGCCCGGCCGATGATCTCTTGGCGCCGCTGATGTCAAGCCTCCAGTAGCCGGTCGGCCACCAGCGCCGACATCAACCCGGCACCGATGGCGACGGCCAGACCGGGCGAGTAACTGGCCCACCGATCGAATATGGCCCCGGCCCCGGTTGGACCGATCAGGCCCGCCGCACCCCACGCCGTGAAGATACGCCCATAGGCCACCGGATACAGAGCCTCACCGAAAACCGACACGACGGCCACCGGGTAAACGGCAATGACGGCGCCGTAGGCCAGAGCCACCAGACCAACGGCGATGACCGATGTCGCCGCCGAGGTCGAAGCGAGCAACGTCAACAATCCCACCACCGACACGATAGGCAACCCGACCAGCCAAGCTCGATGGCCGGTACGGTCCACTCCCAGCGCCACAACAACACCGCCGAGTGCGTTGGCCAGTCCGGCAATCACCACTGCAAGGCCGGACAGCGTTGAGCCATCATCGCCCCGGTCCACAAGGGCAGCGGCGTGTCCCAACGCCATCAGCCCGGCCAACACGGCCAGTCCGTATCCAAGCCAGAACCAGCTCACCGATCCGCCAACACTTGGTGGTGCGGCTTCGCCGCCCTCAGCGGAGCGACCTATCGAGCCCTCTCCGATGAGAATCGATGCCGTTAGTCCCACCATCAACACGATCGCGGCCAGGCTCACGAAGGCCACGGCCGCACCCCACCGTCCGATCAGCGGGTTGAGAAGAAGCCCGGTCAAAGCCGCTCCCAGAGCGTACACACTCGTCACCGCTCCCATAGCTAGGCCCCGGCGGTCCGGATTCGCTTCCCCGGCCGTCTGCAACGCAAAGGCGTAGCCGAGCCCATTGCATCCACCAAACAGCAGGCCGTAGCCGACGAGCACCAGTGGTAGGGACCACAACCCAGCGGCGATCAACAATCCGACCGCGGCGCCGGCCGAGACGACGGCCACTAGCGTCGACGGGCGGAGTCTCACAAACATGCCGTGGCCGACCAACACTGCGCCAGTAAGCGCCAACAGCGCCACGGAATACACCGAACTCACCGCAGCCCGACCAACACCAAGCTGCTCCTCCAAGGGATCGAGAAACAGACTGTAGGAGTGGATGCTCCCTAGGACCGAGCTCAGCAGGCAACAGGCGACGAGCGTGCGCCTGCCCTCCCCCGACATGCCTTACTTGATCCCGTTCTTACTTGATCGGTCCCGGACGGAAATTTCGCTATGGCCGCTCGCCGAACTCGGGCCGCTCGGTCCGGGTGCGCTTGAGTTCCCAGAAACCGGGAACGGTCACGCAGGCAACGAATCCGTCCCACAGCTGCAGAGACAAATCTGTGGGAGGTACGCGGGTGATGACAGGACCGAACAGGGCCACTCGGTCACCGTCGGCGTTGTCCATGGCGATGATTGGTGTGCCGATGTCGTCACCGGCCAGATCAAGCCCGACCTTCATCCGTTTGTCGATCTCGGCATCCCAGGACTCGTCATCGAACGCCGAGGCGTAGCCGACGTCCAGCCAGACAGCGGCTAACGCGTCGACAACATCGAAGTCTCGGTCCTGATCGTGATGGATCCGTCGTCCGTACTCCCAGTACAGGTCGAAGACGCGATCGTTACCCTCGGCCGCTCGAACCGCTTCCATCACCCGGAGCAAACGATGGGTTTTAAGCACCGGCTCGTAGTACTCGCTGTCCGGTTCCGGATTGTTCTTTTTGAGCAGAGAAATCGGCTGCCAGGTGATGTTCAGGTCACGGGCCGGTTTGATTTCGTCGACAACCCAACGGGCTGTCACCCAACACCACGGTCAAATAGGGTCAACCCAGAATTCGATATCCATAACCCCACCCTAGTCACTTCAGCACCACCCGGGTCGAGACGGCAGAGCTGCGGAACGTCTGCGATACTCAGATCATGACCACGATCCCCGATGGATGGACCTTCACCGACTCCGAGGCAATGGAGTGGCAGCCCATGGGCGACAAGATCGCCATGAAAGTGCTCGGAAGTGCCGACGGCAAGCTCATCGCCATGTTCAAGTTCGATGCCGGCTTCTCCGGTCAAAGCCATCAACATGAGGAGCCGGAGTTCTCCTACGTACTCGAAGGTTCCATCGTGTCAAACGGGGTCACCATGCAAGCCGGTCACGCCTATGCCGCAGTGGCCGGAACAACCCACGACGAGTTCCGTACCGACGAAGGCTGCACCTTAGTCTCCGTGTTCAAGTCGCCCTCTTAGCCAACCGCCTGATTACGCCTGGCAGCCCCACCCACTCCGGTGGGGTCAGTGGCGCTCGCTGGCCGTTGTACCGGCAGCGTGGTGGGGCCCCTGGTCACAAGTGATTGCTTCCACTCAATGGCATCCTCATCGATCGTGTACTCGCCAAACCGGTTCAAGACAGCCCGGACCGCGGCCCGCAACTCCATCCGGGCCAGCGCCGCGCCGATGCAGTAGTGGATTCCGTGACCGAACGACACTGGTGGCCCCTCGTCACGGTCGAGCCGCAGGCTGTTGGGATCGGCGAACACCCTTGGATCCCGGTTGGCTGCACCGAGGAAGACGTTGACGCTGTCTCCGGCCTTGATGGTGACACCACCAATTTGGGTGTCAACCATCATGCATCTTGGGTCGGTGTGGACCGCCGTGTCCCATCGAATCAGCTCTTCCACCGCCGTGTCCCAAAGGGAGGGCTCGGTCATCAACCGGCGACGCTCGTCGGGGAAGCGGGCCAGGGCTACTACTGCGTTGCCGATCAGCCCGGTGGTGGTTTCGTGGCCGGCGAAGAGGATGCAGGCCACCATTGACACCAGTTCGGTTTCGGTAAGGCGGTCACCCTCGTCCTCAACCTGGGCCAGCGCTGTGATCAGATCCTCGGTGGGATTGACCCGCCTCTCGTTGGCCAACTGAATGAAGTAGCTCTCGAATTCGGCTATAGCAGCGTCCACGTCGGCGGGGTCGAAGGCCACAAAGGGGTTGAGCAACTTGACGACCTCGTCCGACATCTGCTGCATCCACGGCCAACGCTCCCGCGGAACGCCGATGAGCTCGGAGATCACCTGGACCGGAAGTGGTCGGGCCAGGGCGGTACACAAGTCCGGCTCCGATTCACCCTCGACTCGATCCAGCAGCTCGGACACCAGAGCGGTCACTGCCGGCTCCATGCGAGCCACCTGTCGGGGCGTGAACGCTCGGCCAACCAAACCCCGAAGTCGGGTGTGCGCAGGTGGGTCAACGAAGAGCAGGAAGAGACGAAGGATTTCTTTGGAGCGGCCGCTCAACCGGTTGTAGGGCGATATCGATAACTGAAGATCGAGTTGAGCTGAAACACGGGCGTCGGGTGACGACAGTATCGTCTTTGCCTCGTCGTAGCCGGTGACGAACCACGAGTTGTAGAGCCGGTGCCAGGCGACAGGTCCGTCGGCCCGAATTTTCTCGTATCCCGGGTAGGGCCACGAGTACCGGTCAGGGCCGAGCTGGTTGCCCCACCGATCCCATTTGAACAGCGCGCTGGCCAAGCGTGGTCTGGCCAGAACCTGGCGGATGAGCGGAAAGACAATCGTCTCCGGACGCATGGATCGACCCTCCTCAGCTTCATTGCCGATTGTGACCCTGTGCTTGTGAATTGTTTCACGATGTCCGAACGAACTCAAGACGAACGCCAGGTAACGTCCGTCACAGCCGTGCACTCGTGTGCACGCGGCAAACCGGCACTGCCGTAAACCCCTAGCCTTTAGCTTCCGTTATAGGGTTCGGCTCATGACGCCACCGTCCGCTGGAACTTAGTCATCAACCAGGGTCCGGCGAGTACCGGTTCGTACCTGGGCCTTTCGCCAGGTTCGAGACAACTCGGTAGACATTCGATCTTGGCGTCCCAGTTGGCCATGTGGAAGAAGGCCATGGACATGCGGGCTCGCTCACCGGCCACCGGTGTGACCCGGTGGACCGTTGAGCGCCAGCGATCATTGGTCCATTGGGCGATCGAGTCACCCAGGTTGACCACAAAAGTTCCGGGTTCATCATCAACCGCCACCCACGAACCATCTCGAGCCTGGACTTCAAGCCCGGCCACCCCGTCGGTGCGCAAAATGGTCAACGTGCCATAGTCGGAGTGGGGCCCGGCTCGCAGCGCGCCGTCGGGTACCGGTTCGTCGATGGCCGGATAATGGTTCACCCTCATAGCGCTGCTGTGACGGTCGACGAGCGAGTCGAAGTGGTCACTTGGGAGCTCCAGGGCGAGCGCCATCATCGACAAGAGATCAGCGGCAACATTAGAGAACGCCCGAAACGCCGCCGCCCAGGTGTCTCGCATTGTGACCGGCTCATCGGGCCAGAGGGATGGGGATCGGAGCCAGGCCTCCCCCGAAGCTTCTGCCGCCGAGTCGGTCAGATCGATCACCGTTCCCAAACAATCGGGGCCTACCGAGAACGACTCTTTCAGATCGGCGACAGTCGGTCGGTCGTCGGCGGTCGACGCCGCAAGCGCCTCGTAGGCAAACGGTGAGTACCCATAGGGATAACCGGCCTCAGGGAATCCGACCTGCGATTTGTCTTCGGGTGACAAGGCAAAAAAGTCCCGGGCATCACGCCAGGCGTTGTTGCGTATCTCCTGGTCGACCACTTCGAATGGGATGCGAAAAAAGCCTACGGTTCGGCAAGCTTGATCGAGGGCCTCAAGCTGTCCATCGACATCACCCGTTGGGTCGAAAATTTCGAGCCTCGTCGCCATTCACTCAACCTCCGAGCATCGGCTCCACCGCAGATCCCAGTTTGGCACGCTGATCGCTAGGTCGGGTACCTGAGGGCGAAGCGGTGTACGTAGTCGACCTGCTCCGCTGTCTCAATGGCTCGGTCGCAATAGCGGGCCCGCACCCATTCGACCGGGTCTACGTCGAGTCTCGACAGGACGGCCAGGCAGGCCAAAGCGGTTCCCGTGCGACCATGGCCGCCGAGACAACCGATCTCTACTGATGCCCCGCCGCGGGCCCGACGCAGCAAATCGTCGAGGGCTGTATGGAGTTCTCCATCATCGACAGGCAGCCCGAAGTCGGGCCAATCGACGTGGCCGTGCGGCCACGGCGGCCGCCATTGCGGGTCAAGGTAGAGCCCGAAGTCCGGCCGTTCGTCCTGCCGGTAGCCGCCAGCCGGGTGGGAGCACGCCAAAATGACGGCGCCATCGGCAAACTCAACTGCATCTCGATGACCACGATGGCCACCTACTGCTGCAGGGTCGTCCATGCGTTGCCTCCAAGTCGCCACAGTAGCCGGGCGGAGGCGCGGCCCGCCCTCTATGTCGGCAGCGACCTGCTAGGCGACGAGCCCGCCACCGCTGGCGCCCGATTCGCCGGCCCCTTAGCCGGCAACTGGCGCGGGCAGAGCCTGAAGGAACTCGTCGTGATTCAACGGCTGGGAGAAGCGAGGGAAATTGTGGGTTATGGCCATGTCATGTTCTTCCTGACTAGTAGCCGCCATGCAGTCCACCACAGGCAACACCTCGTAGCCCCGCTCGTAGGCGGTTCGCATGGTGGACTCAATGCAACAGTTGGTCAGGAATCCGGCGATGGCCAGCGTCTTAATCTGGCGGCTGTTCAACACGAACTCCAGGTTCGTGGTGTTGAACGCGTCGAGGCTCCGCTTGTCGGTCAGGATCACGTCAGCCGGGTCAGGTTTCATCGAGTCGATGATTTGAACTCCCCAGCTGTCGACGGCGAAGGAGTTGGTATCGACTACCCCTTTGAGGATTCCGTAACTGGCTCCGGCGATCTCTTCGTGGCCGGGCTCGAATCCAAGAGGGGCATGAATGACGGTGACACCGCAGTCCCGGGCAGCCTGGGCGATACGCGCCGACTTCTGCAACATGCCGTTGGTTGCCATCACCTCGGCTACCGAGCCGTGTAGGTTGCCACCCTCGGTGGCAAAGTCGTTCTGATATTCGACCAGCAACAGCGCAGTGCTCGCTGGGTCCATCCGGTTCTGCTCGCTCATTGTTCCTCCTGGAGGGTCGATGATGAGTGCTGGATCGGCTGATCTACCGGAGACCTTTAAGCAACATCAATCGACATCAGCCCCCATAGCCTCAATCCGCCACCGAAACGTTCCGATGTAGCTTGTGTATGTCGGGGCATTCAAACCTGGATCATGCTCTGGACGCATGGGCCAACAGCCATTCGCCGGTTGCGGTAGCCGTATGCGACCCATCCGGCGCTGTTCTCGGATGCAACCCTGCGTTCGTGTCCATCGGGGCCCACGACAACAATGACATCGTCGGTCGACCCATAGACGAGGTCCTGATGCAACCGCCGAAGTCGCACTTGAATCTTGCTTTGAGACAGGTCATTGCGGAGGGCAACGCTCGGGCCGTTATCAGCGTTCCCAGCGCCGAAGGGCCCACACCGCAACAGTGGGAACTTCTCCTTGAGTACGACGCCGAGAAAGACCTGCTGTTTCTAATGGGGACGGACCTGAGTCGAGAAGCTCAACTCACCGCCGAGCTCCAGACACGGACAACACGGGACCGTCTCACCGGTCTGGAGAACCGTGACGCGCTCCGAGATGAGCTGTCGATGGCGATGTCGTCAGGGCAACCGGTGGCGCTGTTTCTGGTCGACATCGACGGCTTCACCCGCATAAACGACACGTTCGGGCACGAGTTTGGCGACGCAGTTCTGCTGGTGATCACGCAACGACTTCGCCGATTCGCCGGAGCACGTTCTTTCTCGGCCCGGGTAGGCGGCGACCAGTTCGCTCTCATGATCAGGCGTATGGCCGACCCTGCGACCATACAGGCCACCGCTCACTCGCTGCACGAGCTGCTCTGCGGCGAGATGGTGATCAACCAGTCAAAGGTTCATCTTCGAATCTCGGTTGGCCACGCGGGGGCACCGGCCGGAGCAACCACCTCAGCCGGCGATCTGCTGCGAGAGGCCGACACTGCGCTGAGTAGGGCCGGAGCCGAAGGTGGCAACAGGGTCATTGAGTTCCAGCCTCGGTTCCACGAAGAACTTCGGCGCCGCACCCGAACCGAGGCAGATCTCCGATTGGCGGTAGGCACATGCCAGTTGGACGCCGACGTGCAGGGCATCTTCACGGTCGGGAGCCGCACGTTGATGGGATTCGAAGCGTTGGCTCGGTGGCGACATCCCGAACGCGGCACCGTCCCACCCAATGAGTTCATCGAAGTCGCCGACAGGCACGGAATGCTCGACGATGTCCTTCGAGCAGTCCTCGAGCGCAGCCTCGGCTCACTGCAGGAGTGGCTGGTAACCGATCCGTCGAAGTACTTGTCGTTTAATGTGGCACCTTCCCAGTTGGCAAACCGTCATGCGGTGGAGATCGTCTCTCATGCGTTGACCATGTCCGGTGTTGACCCGAGCCAACTGGTCGTGGAGGTCACGGAGCGCGAGTTGGTGGCCGATCCGGTCGCATTGGAGGCGCTGGATGACCTCAGCGCTACGGGGGTTCAAATCGCCATCGATGATTTCGGCGCTGGAGCGTCGTCGCTGGGCTACCTCTGGACTCTGCCGGTTTCGGTACTGAAGCTGGACCGTCGGCTGATCAATTCGATCGCCCACGACGCCAGCGCTCGGCGAATCGTGACGGCGATGGTCCAGATGGCGCTCGACATTGGATTGCGAGTCGTAGCCGAAGGTGTTGAGGAAGACGTCGAGCTTGAGATTCTTCGAGACATCGGCTGCCCCACCGTTCAGGGCTTTCTTCTTCACCGGCCGTGCAATCTAGACCAGACAGACGAGCTGATAGGGGCGCCGAAGACATCGCTGGCGGTTCCGACACGCCACCGCTAGCGCTGGCCGGAACTCCTCTACTTGCCGAGCGTTTGAAGTCGCCTAGCCGGCCTTCATATCTTGCTGATTCGGGTCAGGGTCGTTACCGGCTGTCCGGCGCGCTGGGCCACCTCAACCAGTCGCTGGATTGAGGTGCGGGTGGCCTGCGGTGAGCGGCCAACCACTCCAACATCGAGTTCCTTGACCTGTTGCATATCGACTCGCACATAGCCTTCGCCGCTCGGATCGAGCGCTTCGCCATCAACGATATTGTCTTGGATGAATTCTTCCGGAGAACATCCAAGCCACCGGACTAGGGCAAGAACCCCGTCGGCCTCAGCGTCGTCGGCATGCTGATATCGGCGGATCGTTGAGGCCGACACACCGACTTCTCGGGCAAGCGCCTCCCACGTTCCCTCTCGGATCTGACGCTCAGCGTCGATAGCACGGTGAAGGCCGGCGAGATCAAACACCATCACGGCAACTTCCCACCTCTGCCGGCGATTGTCAACTCTTGCCTACGATCCCGACGTCGGTCAGGGACCGCCCTCACCGAACGACGAAGCCCGCCATTTCTGGCGGGCTTGTGGGGATGCGGGTTCGGTGACTGTGGAGCTAAGGAGAATTGAACTCCTGACCTCTTCCATGCCATCAATCGAACCGACATTCAGCGATGTCTGAACCCGTTCGTTCAGGGGATTCAGACGATGGCTGAAAGACCTCGAACCGATCCGATGTGCAACGGATGTGCCATAGGCGATCAACGTACGCTCATGCCGACCTTAGACCTCGCTCAACCGTGTCAGAGCTGCGACTGGCTTGACTGTCCGCTGCGCAACGCCAGCGAGGCGTTGGATTGTCGTGCGAGTCGACGGCCGCGTGCTTCGGCGATGATCGCCGTTGACCTGCGAAGTCAAATCCATGTCAACCCTGACATAGCCGTCTCCGACCAGGTACAACCTTCCTGCCCTCCACGGAGATGTGCGTCACGATCGAACGACTGTTTTGGCAGGCTCACTCGAGGTCCCGCAGAATGTTGACATCGACTAGGTCTTGGGGGCGTGCCGATGCCGTCTTGTTTGCGATCAAATCCTCGCGTGATATGAATCCTGCAACCACCGAACCGACCGGAACCAGCACCCTGTTGTCCCAACACTGTTCGAAGTCCACGCCCGTAGCGGACGTGATCAGGTCGATCCGGATCGGCGGATAGCCAAGCTGGACGACTACCTCAGGTTCCAGGAAGTCGTCGGCCTCAAGTCCGACAGAGCGCATCCCAAAATCGTTGAGCGCCTCGACTAAGCGCTCTGCGTTCGCCGGCTCGATCATTATCCAGACATCAAGATCCTTGGTGGCACGGGGATGTCCGTGAGCGGCCAGCGCATAGCCACCAACGACAAGGAACTTAACCTCGCGAGCGGCGCAGCACTCGATGAACTCGACGAAGTCCTTGGTCAGAATCTCCACCGACACACTCCAAACTGAGCTCAGTCGCCATAGCCAACCGCTCCGTTACCGGACGAGATCGCCAGTAGTCAGTCCACGCCGTGTCCACGGCACCGAGCGGGCGCTTCACGGCGACCTTTGCGATCCTGTCCATACCGCGATTCTAGTCGACGACGAACCCCGGGGGGCGCCGACCACATCACCTGGAATGTGCCATCGGCGCCCCGTAGCACGTTTAAGAATCAGGTGCACAACGCCCTGACCAGGGGAAACTGTGGAGCTAAGGAGAATTGAACTCCTGACCTCTTCCATGCCATGGAAGCGCTC
>JAHDFR010000215.1:2578-5687 GCA_020628065.1 Acidimicrobiales bacterium | reverse complement strand
GCCGCTCATGACTCGTCGACCAACTCGGTTTCGAGCAACGACGAGTTCACCATCTCACCATCGGCAACGATGGTCGTCAGCTCGACGGCATCCCGATCAGCGTCGGTGGCCGGAGCAAACGCTGTCGTTTCCGATCGAAGTGACGCCCGAGCCCAAGCCAACGCTTCAGCCAGACAGGCGGCATCAAGCCCGCCGACCCCGCCGGCAGGTTGCCCCTGGCTGCCGGCCAACAAACCGGCCAACAGAGAGTCCCCGGCACCAACCGTGTTTCGGACCTCAGCTGACAACAACCGACCGTGGATCACCTGATCGGGCGACACCAACAATGCGCCGTCGCTACCTAACGAAACCAACATGTTCTGCGGGCCACGACCTTCCAGTCCAGACGCTTCAGCCACGACACTGCGGCTAACCGAGACGGCCTCTCCAATCGTGGTGACACTCACACCCAACATCTCCTCCAGCTCCCGGCGATTCGGCTTCACTACCGTACAACGTGCATCAAGTAGATGCCGTAAACCGGGACCGCTGGTGTCGATGGCCGTCCGAAGTCCGGCCTTCATCGCCCGGTCGGCCAGTCGGGCGTAGAACTGCGAATTCATGCCGGGTGGGAGCGATCCGCATCCGGCCAACCACGTTCGATCGGCGGCCAACGCCAGGCAGGCGGCCACACAAGCATCAAGTATCCGCTCGACCACCTCATCGGAAACACCCACGCCCGGCTCGTTAATCTTGGTGGTCCGGCCGTCGGTCTCGATCACCGTCACATTGGATCGAATGGGACCGGGGGCGGCAATAGTCTCAAACGGAACTTCCGCCTTGGTCAACAGATCAAGAAAACCCTGATCGACGGAGCCGTCGCAAGGCACGAGAGCCAACGAGTCGAACCCGGCCCGAGTCAGGGCCCTCGACACGTTGATCCCTTTACCACCGGCCTCAACCGTTGGAGCAGCAGAACGATGCACCCCACCCGGCACCAGAGCATCGACGGCAAGCGTGCGATCGAGACTCGGGTTCGGGGTGAGAGTGCAGATCATGGCATCAACGATTCAGCCGGCTTGCGGGTCATCGGGGTCTAGCCGGCCGAGGCGTTGCCGGCGAACTTCTCCAACAGGACATTCTCCGCCTCAAGGGTCCACAGCTCATCCGCCGTCATCGCCTCCTTGATGTCCGGGTGCTCCGACGCCAGATCGCCCAACCCGGTGAGCGGAAGACCGCTCAACTGCGGGAAAATCACGATCTTGCCGGCGAAGCGACCTTCCAGCATGGCTTGCACACCATCCTGCGCCGCTTCGATACCGCCGACCGCCGCCAGCGAACGATCAGGAGACAACAAGCCCTCTTCAGCCTTGTGAATCACGTGCGCCTGGTCCTCAATACTGGAACCCGACGTGCCGGTGAACTGCATGTTGTTGAGATACACGTCCGACATGTCCAACGGAGCGAGGGTTCCGTTGGGAACACCGGCGAACAGAACCAACATGCCATCATCAGCCAACAGCTCAGCCGAATCGGCCATCAACGGACCACTGGGCACGGTGACGATCACATCATCGGCGCCCCGACCGTCGCTGTGACGGGCAACAAGCTCTTCCACCGATTCGTCCGACTCGTTGGGATTGAACAGCACAAACGTGCGTCCCTTGTCGTCGGCCAACTGAGCCAACATCTTCCAGGCCACCGCCAGACGATCGCTGTCAAGATCGACGCCGAGGATCACCGCCGGACCATCGGCACTCTCCAGCGCCCGCTGCATATGCATCTGCCCCATCGGGCCGCCGGCACCAACGTACACGGCAACGCCACCGGACTTCACGTCGGCCCGGTTACGAGTCTCACCGTAGGAAGCGGCGATGTCGGGACCCGTTGTACCAAAGAAGGCCGTGTAGTGATAGTGAATCCGACCGACGTCGATGTTCGGCTTGCCGCTCAACTTCTCGGTGCCCACCAGATTCATAGTGCCCCGGAAGGCAATCAACTTGGCCAAGCTCTCGACCTGCTCGGCCGAGTGAGGGGCCAGCAACACAATGTCATCAAAACCGTTCGACCCGGTTAGCTCAGCCGACAACTCGGCATAGTCCGTTGGAGCGAGGCCGTTTCGCTCCATGATCTCGGCGCCGCTGCCAGCGCTCGATCGAACCATCTCCACCACCTGGGGAGCAACGTCGGACAAGACAATAGTGGCCGGCGCGTCAAGGCCGGCGCTGAACTCATACGAGTTCTCGTCATCGGCCCGGCCGACAATCCACATGATGCCGCCTTCCAGCGGCTCGAGACGACGACGCTGGGTGTAGGCCGCCTCAACGCAAGCCCACGGCTCCGACAACGCGGCCGCCGCATATCCGATCTCTTCACTAACCGGAATGACATAGGCGCCGTCGTCGGCATCAAGCACCTCGGAGCCGATGACGTGATACTGAATCAAGCCTCCGGGGATGGTGTAACCGTAGGCGGTGCTACGACCGTCAACATGAATATCGGGCTGGATGGCCAGCCTCTGGCCAGGGTGATACTTGTCGGTCAGATCGCTACCGACCGAGACTACGGTAACCGACGTCTCATGGCCCAGACGGGTGGGGTCGACCTCGAGGTCTCGGCCATACAACTTCGGGTGATCTCCACCCTGGTTGACCAGCTTCACATCGGAGAAGCACAAACCCACGGCATCAACCCGGATCAGAAGCTGATCAGCCGCCGGTTCCGGGATCTCGATTGACTCCGGCACGCCGCCACGACCAATCGACTCGACGCCCTTGCCGTAAACGTTCCAACCAAGATTGGGATCCGGTAGTGGAGTTTCACCTCGCCGAAAAGCCTCGACTGACCAAGCTGAGTTACCGCCGTCAGCGCTTCCCATGGTTGCCTCCCACTAGTGGATATTCGGATTGATTGACACAAAAGAGATGTGCCCGACAGGGCGCCGCAGGTCGGCGCTGGAACTGCCATCCACATTGTGAGTCGGTTAGTCGAACCTTAACAAGCCGCATTTTGCCGCATCGGGGCTGTGTCAAACTGGTGCTGCCCACCCGCTTTCGTCACAAGTGAATTGGGAGCGAGCCTCGGCTCGAAGAGCCAGATAAAGCTCTTTGGTCTTCGCCCCCGGCGAAGA
>JAHDFR010000215.1:0-2478 GCA_020628065.1 Acidimicrobiales bacterium | reverse complement strand
GAGCCTCGGCTCGAAGAGCCAGATAAAGCTCTTTGGTCTTCGCCCCCGGCGAAGACCAAAGAGGGCGACCACCGGAAGCAGGCTGCTCGGCGGTCGCCCCTTGGCTGGTGGGCCGATCTCGCAACGCGTTAGCGGCTCCACTGGCGACGCTACCCTCAGGCACACCAACGCCAAAGAGCCATCCAATCCTTCCGAAAGACGCTCTTTGACTGTCCAAACGCGCCATCTGGCTCACTGAATAACGAGCAGAACCTCGTGATCGGACTGTGCATCCACTACTAAGGTGAAGCAACCTGAATGGTTGTGGTCGAGCCACCTTGCAACCATTCAGCCGTAGAGGAGACATCTCGGTGCAACAGTTGATTCGTGTCGTCCTAGTCGACGACCACGCCCTGGTTCGAGCCGGGATTCGCGAGTATCTCGACAGGGCCGAAGCCATTGATGTTATCGGTGAAGCCGACAGCGGAATTCAAGCCCAATCGTTGATACGTGATCTTCTGCCCGATGTCGCCCTGGTCGATATCAAGATGGCTGATATGAGCGGTATCGAACTGACCGAGTGGATCACCTCGGAGCATCAGAGCACCAGGGTGCTGGTCATCTCGGCCTACGACGACGATGCCTACGTAACCGCCGCTTTGGACGCCGGAGCCTCCGGATATCTGCTGAAAAACACCTCACCGGTGCAGTTAACCGAGGCTGTCCGTTCAGTAGCCGCCGGAGAGGCGACGCTCGACCCGTCGGTGGCAACCAAGGTCATCAAGATGGCGACCAGTCGGACCGACCGCTCTTCCAACGAGCTGTCCTCCCGTGAGCTCGAAGTCCTGGAGCTGGTGGCACGGGGACTAACCAACAAGGACATCGCCGGTGAGTTGTTCATCAGTGCCCGAACAGTTCAAGGGCACCTCAGACGGGTATTCGAGAAACTTAACGTAACCACCAGGACCGAGGCCGTCACGGTGAGTCTGGCCCGAGGTCTCATCTCGCTGGACGCATAGTGGCTGCGCTGACCGGCCCACACGCCGCCGAGGTTCGAGGTCGACGAGATCTACTGCTGGTCGCCCTGTTTGTCGGCGGTGCCGCCATCGCTGAACTCGTCATCTCTCCCCTCCAGCGGTTGACCCTGGTCGTCGTACGCTACGAGGATCTGTTCGTGGCGGAACTGCTCATCATCCTCCTGGCAGCCACTATCGGACTGATGCTCTACGCCTTCCGAAGGCTTTCCGACGCCCGGCGCTTCCGGGAGGAGTCAGTGGCTCTGCGAACATCGGTGGACCAGGCGGAAGGCCTACACCGTCGGTACCGGACCTATGCCGAGGCCGTGGTTCACGGCCAGGAGGAGGAGCGGATGCGTTTGGCCCGAGATCTGCACGACGACTCAATCCACCGGCTCATTCTGTTGGGCCAAAAGTTGGAGCTTGTCCGATTCGATCACTCACCCTCGCCGGCCGACGGCGACCTGGAGACGATTCAGGGCATCGTCAACGACACCATCGGTGGTATGCGACGGTTCATTCAGGAACTTCGACCGACATTTCTCGACGAACTCGGACTGGTACCGGCCATCGAGGCGCTGGTGGAGGAGAAGTCGGAGCGTACTGGAGTGAAGATTTCCTTCGAGGTGACCGGTAACAGGGTCCGACTGACCGAAAGTGAAGAGGTGACCTTGTTCAGGATCACCCAGAGCGCTCTGCGAAACGTTGTTCTGCACTCCGAAGCCAAATCGTCCAAAGTCGAACTTCACTTCTCTGCCGATGCCGTTGACCTGGTCATCAGAGACTCCGGTCGAGGCTTCGACGTCGATGGCTACACCAGCGGTGCCAGTGGTGAGTCGGCCAGCTTCGGTCTGTTGGGCATGAGGGAGCGAGCCGAACTTCAGGGAGGCACGTTCACCATCGACTCCGCTATCGGTCACGGCACGACGGTAACCGTGCATCTCCCCCACCAGGCGGGCTGAAACCAACCCAATCAAGTCCACCTTGCTCGGGACGCGACAAGACCCGGGCAAAGGACCCGGGCCCTGTCACAAACTTTTGGCTCCGAGACGACCGGCAACCTTCGGCTGCCTATCGTTTCGGCGTCTTATACTTCTTGGATCTTCAGTTCGATGTCGACACCGGCTGGCAGTTCAAGACGCTGCAGCGAGTCGACGGTCTTGGGATTGGGCTCAAGAATGTCGATCAGCCGCTTGTGGATGCGCATCTCGAAGTGCTCTCGGCTGTCCTTGTCCTTGTGCGGCGACCGGATTACGCAGAAGCGATGCTTCTCGGTCGGCAGCGGGATAGGACCGCGGAACGCAGCGTTGGTACGAGCCACTGTCTCGACGATCTTCTTGGTTGACTGATCGACGATCTCGTGATCGTAGGCCTTGAGCCGGATGCGGATCTTCTGCTTACCTGCCATTAGTGCTGGTATCCCGTCTTACTTGATGATCTTGGTGACTCGGCCTGCGCCTACGGTGCGGCCACCCTCACGAAT
>JAHDFR010000043.1:21779-32973 GCA_020628065.1 Acidimicrobiales bacterium | reverse complement strand
TCGGTATGTGGCCCTGAAGGTGATGCGCTCATCAGCGACATCGAAGCGTCAACCCGCAGCGTCTGATTCAGTACGTCCGAATCGGTACCGTCCGAATCAGTGGCGCCTGAGTCAGCTGACAACCAATTCGTCAGCCGACTCCAGCTCGGGCTCGCCCACCAGTTCCCGATACAGCTCAACGTAGCGACCGGCCGGTTTGGCCCAGGACCAATCAGCGGTCATGCCCCGTCGCTGAACGGCCGCTCGGCGCCTGGAGTTACCCCAGCCCCGGCACGCTCGATGCACGGCGTCGATCAACCCCAGAGACGTGGCGGCATGGGCGACGAAACCGGTACCGGAGCGACGATTTTGGTCGGTGTCGCGGACCGTGTCCCGGAGGCCGCCAACGTTGGTGACCACAGGAATCGTTCCGCAGGTCATGGCCTGCATCTGTGTGAGACCGCACGGCTCGAAGCGACTGGGCACCATGAATAGATCGCTGCCCGCCACCACAAGGTGGGCGAACTCCTCGTCGTAGCCGGGAACGAAGGCGAACACTTCGGGGTACTCGCCCGCCACCTCGGAGGCCATGGCCGTCAGCGATGGCGAGCCGGAACCGGTGAGAACGAAGCGGGCGGGAAGCGACTCCAGGAACGGCACAACATCGAGTGCCAGATCGATGCCTTTCTGGTGGACCATTCGGGCCACCATCCCGATCACGGGGCCTCTATCGGCTTCCAGGTTGACCATTCGCAACAGCTCTTTGCGGCAAAGGTCTTTGCCGCTCAAATCGTTGCTGTCGAACCCGAACGGGAGCAGCGGATCGTCGGCCGGGTTCCACAGCCCGAGGTCGATTCCGTTGCGTATACCACTCAGCTCGCTGCGGCGCTCCACAAGACGGTTGTGCAGGCCGCAACCACCGGCCTCCACAACAACCTCGGAAGCATACGTTTCCGACACCATGACCACCCGGTCGGCCAGCGTTACCGCTCCGGCCAACGGATTGAACTGGCCGTACTGCCGGTAGGCGGCTCCTTTGGCCCCGAACCGGGATTCCCACCATGACTCGGCCTGCCCCTGGTAGGCCAGGTTGTGGATGGTGAGCACCGAAGCAACACCTTCAGGGAGCATGGCCAGCGCCGCGCCGGTGTGCCAGTCGTTGCAGTGGACCACGTCGTAGCGGCGGACAGGACCGGCTTCGACGACTTCGGCCGAGCCGTTCACACCGTCGTCGGCCAGTGCCGCTACACCGGCGCTGAAGGTGAAGAACAGCTCTGCGCTGTCGTGCCACGCTTCGCCGGTGGTCGGGTTGTTGTAGGGATTGGCTCTGTTCGAGCCGGGAAAACGCAGCAGCGTCAACTCCCCAACACCCGGAACCCAACCCCGCCGGGCAACCATACGGGGAGCCCAGTCGGGAAGGCCTAGAACCGGTAGCTCGGTGGGATCAACCAGTTCGATCAGGCCGTAGTCGGGCATAACGACGTCCACCTCGACACCACTGGCTCGCAGGCCGTTGACCAGCCCGTTCGATGCTTCACCCAGGCCACCGACCTTGACCAACGGAGCGTATTCGGCGGTGGCAAACAGAACCCGAACAGCGTCGGAGTTGGGGCGAAGGTCAATATCGGAGCGCGGCGGCAGAACTGTCATGAGCCTTAGGTCGGAGGCGGCGGCGGGGATTTAACAACTCAACCACTACGACAGGTAAAAAAACGAGATCAACGGGAGGTTTCACCCACCAGCAACGGTTTGTTCAAGAAACTGGGAGCGCACCCATCATGCTCTTGCCGATCGCGTTCTTTCCCGGTTGGTTTACCAGAGGTCGGGGCGGTCTCGAAACCATTCGACCTCGGCGGACAGGCCGTCAACCAGCGACATGGTTGGCCGCCAACCGGTCTGCGACTGCAGGCGTCCGGAATCGATCTCGTGCTTGAGTGGCGGTCGATCAGCCGGCCCGATGACGGGTTTGATGTCGGCTCCAAGATGTTCGAGGACCAACTCGGCCACCTCGCCGGTTGAGTAGGTGTGCCCGGTGGCGATGTTCAACACCGGGTCGCAGGGCGGCGTGCCGTCGGCGGCGTTGGCCAGATGGTTGGCCACTACAGCCGATACGCCTGAAGCCACGTCCCAGGCTGAGATGTAGTCCCGACGGTCGTCGGCCACTTCAATCCTGGGTGGTTCGCCGGCCAAACCACGCCGAATGAAGTTCGGCACCGCCCGGGGAGCGGTCTCACCGGGGCCGTAGACGGTGACGATACGCAGCGAGGTTCCTCGCCCGGTGCCGGTCTGGTGCCCCCATGCGGTGACCGCCTGTTCGACCGCCAGCTTGGCCAACCCGTAGCCGGTGTCGCCTCGGGCCGGCACGTCCTCGTTCACCGGACGGTCGTGGCCGTGGCCGTAGGCCAAGCCGCTGCTGGCGAAACAGAACGATTTGATGTTCGGGCTAAGCAACTCCAGAAGGTCGATGCCGGGCAGAGCGTTGAGCCTCAGCTCGGCCGACAGATCTTCGACGTCCGTCAGTGGACGGCCCGCTGCGACCGGTCGAGGCTTGTGGTAGGCGAAGTGGACCACCGCATCCACATCACCAAGTACGGCCGACAGCTCGGGCATTCGCTCCTGCGGCTCGAGTCCTGGCTCGGTCCGATACGGCCACCGGGCCGGTGTCTCGATGTGGGTCACCGCCGGGTGTGCCAGCGCCTCAGTCAGGTGCGGCCGTAAGCCCCGGTCGGGTCCGTCGACGGCGAAGACCTTGGCGCCGTCGGCCACCAGTTGTGCCAGCACGAACGAACCCACAAATCCGGTGGCACCGGTCAACGCCACGCGAACGTCGGTCAGGTCGGCCCTCGGGGTTGACGGTTGGGTCATGGCCGAATCGTAGCCCACGGCCTATCTAACCATCCGGTCCCATCCGGTCTGACCAGTTGCCGGCCGGAGAGACGCTTGGCTTCTAGCTGCGGTACCCGGCGTTGATGTCGATGTAGCCGTGGGTGAGGTCGCAGGTCCAGACCGTGGCCGTCCCGCCCCCGACACCGACGTCGACGGTGAAGGTCACGTTCGGCTGGCGGAGATGTTCGGTGGCTCGCTCTTCGCTGTAGCCCGGTACTTGTTGACCTTCGGCCGCCGCTTGCTCAGGACCGATCCAAATGGCCAGGCGGTCGCGGTTGGCGGCTTGGCCGGCCTTGCCGACGGCCATCACCAACCGACCCCAGTTGGCGTCTTCAGCCGCCACCGCCGTTTTCACCAGCGGCGAGTCAGCGATGGCCCGGGCGATCTTCTCGGCCGCCGTGTCGTCAGCCGCCCCGGTGACGGTGACTGTGACGAACTTGGTGGCGCCTTCGCCGTCTTTGACGATCTGATGGGCCAGATCGAGGCAAACCTCATTGAGGGCCTGCTGGAACGCCGCCATGTCGGTGGGAGCACCTGCTCTCCCGGTGCAGAACAACAACACGGTGTCGCTGGTTGACGTGTCGGAGTCGACCGTCACCCGGTTGAAGCTCAAGTTGACGGCAGCCGACAGCACGGCCTGAGCCTCGGCCGCCGACAATGCGGCGTCGGTAAACACAAACGACAGCATGGTGGCCATGTCGGGGGCGATCATGCCGCTGCCTTTGGCGATACCGACAATCATCTGCCGGCTGGCAGCCGAGCCGGTGGCGGCCGACGATCCCTTGGGGTAGGTGTCGGTGGTGCAGATCGCGGTTGCCGCTTCCTGCCAGCGGGCACTGTCCGGTTCACCGACAGCGTTGGCCGCTTGATGTACTGCGGCCACAAGCTGCGCGTCATCAATCGGCTCGCCGATCACTCCGGTGGAGGCCACAAACACTTCGTCTGGTGGACATTCCAGGGCGGCGGCTACAGCGTCAACCGTGGCTTGCACCGACTGATCACCGGCCTTGCCGGTGAAGGCGTTGGCATTCCCGGCATTGCATACCAGCGCCCGGGCCAGCCCACCGGGCAGGACGGCTCGGCACCAGTCGACCGGGGCCGACGGGCATAGGGATGAGGTGAACACCCCGGCCACGGTGGTTTCGGGCGCCAGTTCGGCCACCAGTACGTCGGGCCGGCCGTGGTAGCGCAGGCCGGCGGCTACCGTTCCAAGGCGCACACCATCCACCGAAGGTAGGTTGGGGAACGACTCGGGGGCCAGGGGGCTGGTGCTGCTCATGGGGCGCCGAGGCTGCGGACGGACGTTACTGCCCGGAGGTGGCCGCTACGTCAGCGGTCACTTCGGGAGCGGCCAACACCACGGCAGAGGAGCCGTCCTGACGGATGTCAAGAACGCCCTCGAACGCCGGCCCGGTGACGGCGGGCGGAATCAGGTTGATGGCATCGCCCTCGGACTCGATCGATGTGAACTCCAACCGAATTTCCGAGCTGTCGGCCACGGAGTCTGAGTCGGAATCGGAGTCGGAGTCAGACTCGGCGCCCTCGCCGTCGGACGATGAGCTATTGCTGATCAGCAAGCGGGTGGCTCCGGGGGCACGAGAGGCGGACGCCAGCATCTCCTGGGCCAGGCGCAACACCACAAGCCGCCGAGCCGGCGACTCGATGGCCTCGGCCTGCCAGTCGACCTCGATCAGAGCTCCGACGTCTTCCCGGAGCGCAGCGGCTTCGATTTCGATGGCTTGACGAAGAGCGTTGTCGGCGTCGTCAAACGGGCTGGTCTCGCTGGTGGGGTCGATAGCCACACTGTTACGCCACAGCCGTTCGGTCCGGGCCAGTTCTAGATTCCACAGTGTCTCGAATTGCCCGTCGAGCGCAGTGCCCCCAACCTGGTCGCCGACCACGCCGCCGGTCATGTCACCGACGACAACGCCGGGCCGGGCGGCCATAGCGGCGATCTTCTCTTCCGCCTCACGAATCTCTTCCCGCAGGTCGTCACGCTCTCCGCTGAGCGAGTCGATCTGCAACGCCTGGGCGTCGGCCAACTCGGTTCGCTTGCGCAGAGTGTCCTTGGCGTCGTCAAGACGAGCGCTGGTTCCGGCCAGCTCGTTTTCCAGTCCGTCCGACTTGGCCTGAAGGTTCTTGACCTCGTCTTTGGTGGAGTCCAGCTCGTCGTTCATCGACGCCACTTCCGACTTGGCGGCTGAAAGCTGGGTTTCCGCTTCGGACAGCTCCCCTCGAACTCCCCCGAGTTTCTGCTGCGTCGTCACCCACAGGGCCAGAAACGCCGCTGCGAGCACGCCGACAATAATCAGAGGAACCACCATAGGAGCACGATACCGCATAACGAATCTGGTAGCGGGCTGCGAGCCCGGAGTTCATTGACTCAACGGCGGATCTGCCCAGCAGAGACAGCGAAGGAGACCGTGAGTAGGCTGGCTCGATCATGAGTGTGGCCTCCTCCCCCGCAGCCTTTGACGAGATCGTCCCCGACAAGCGGGAGATCTTCGGCTGGCAGATGTACGACTGGGCGTGGTCGGCCTTCACCACCACAGTGGTCACTGCGCTGCTCGGGCCGTACCTCCAGGAGCTGGCCGACAACAACGGCGGGGTTTCCGTGCTGGGGCTGCAGCTGGAGGGGGCGTCCTTCTTCTCATTTGCTGTTTCGGCTGCCGCCATCTGCCAAGTGCTTGTGCTGCCCCTAATCGGCGCCGCCGCCGATCACACCGACCAGAAGCGCAAACTGCTGTTGGCTCTGGCCTACGCCGCCAGTGCCGCCACCGCTGCTCTGTTCGTGGTGACGAGTTCGACCATCGTGCTCGGCGGCGTGTTGTTCATCGTCGCCGCCGTCGGTTTCGCCGCTGCCGGGGTGGTCTACAACTCCTACCTGCCGGAGATCGCGCCCCCGGAACTCAGGGACCGGGTGAGCGCTGGCGGCTACGCCCTGGGATACGTCGGCGGGGGCATCTACCTGGCTCTGAACTTCGCCATGATCGCCCTGATGGAAGACACCGGTCTGGCGGTTCGACTCTCGCTGGGCGGTACCGGGTTGTGGGTGGCGTTCTTCGTCTGGGCCTACACACAGCGCCGGCTCAAGGACCGCCCTGCTTCCAGCCCTCGGCCCGAGGGCCAGGGCTGGCTGTCGTTGGGGGTCTCGGGCACCCTGGCCACCGCCCGCAAACTGTGGCAGGACCACCCGATGACCTTCCGGTATCTGATGTCGTATCTGATCTTCAACGACGGCATTCAAACAGTCATCGCCATCTCCACCGTGTTCGCCGCCGACGAGTTGGGGGCCGAACCGGAGACGCTTCTGTTATTGGTTCTGATGATTCAGTTTGTGGCCACACCGGGTGCCATCGGCTTCGGTCGGGCGGCCGAACGGTACGGGGCCAAACGGTCGCTTATCGTCAGCCTGATCGCCTGGTCGGCCCTGGTCATCTACGCCTATGTCGACCTGGATTCCATTCCCAAGCTGTGGGCGATGGGGGTTGTCCTGGCGTTTGTCCTCGGCGGTTCACAGTCGATCGCCCGCTCGTTGTTCTCCCAGATGATTCCGTCAGATGCCGAAGCCGAGTTCTTCGGCTTCTATGAGATCGCGTCCCGAGGAACCACGTGGGTTGGGCCGCTGCTGTTCGGCATCGTCAACGAGATCACCGGCTCTCAGCGGCAGGCCATCATCTCACTCATCGTGTTCTTTGTGGTGGGAACCGCTCTGCTTTTCACGGTCGACGTTCGCAAAGGCATGATCGAAGCCGGCCAGGATCCGGGTCTGGTCAACATTTAGCGGGCGAGGTCGGTCAGCTAGAATCAGTCGGGTGACAACACGACAGAGCGATGCGGCCAAGATGAATCCGGTGTTCATGGAGCGATGGTCTCCCCGGGCGTTCAGTGATCAGCCAGTGGATCCTGAAGATCTGGCCGCCGTGTTTGAGGCCGCCCGTTGGACCCCGTCGTGGATGAACAATCAGCCGTGGTACATCGTCTACGCCACCGAAGACCCCGATCGCCAGGCCATTCTCGACACCTTCATGGAGTTCAACCGGGAGTGGGCGTCAGCCGCTCCGGTTGCCGGTCTGGTGGTGGCCAAGACCGACCTTGAGGGCCGCATGGCCTCCACCCGGGATTACGACGTCGGAGCGGCCATGATGGCGCTCACCATTCAGGCCACCATGCTCGGCCTTTCGATCCATCAGCTGGGTGGTATCGAGTTGGATGCCGCTCACGAGCTCCTCGGGCTCGACCCCGAGGTCGGTTCGGTATTGACGGGTTTCGTACTTGGTCACCGGGGCGATCCCGGCCAGCTGTCGGATAAACAACAGGCCAAGGAACACCCCGGCGACCGTAAGCCGGTGTCGGAATTCGCCGTGGAAGGTACGACGCTCCCTTTTTAGGGGAGATCCGAAATTACCAACCGGGGTCGGGGCGTGACCCCATACACACCTGACCCGCACGCCGCCGGCGCAGCGATGTGCGGACCTTTTTCACCGGCCGAACTTTGTCTGTCTTTGCCTACCTCAACTGCCCGCCTCTGCTTGCTTACTGATCAAGCCTTGGCCACACCGAGCGGTGTGGCCGAAGCCGTGTGAGTAGGAAACACCCGGGAGGCGTCAACGCCGACCCGCGTGGTGATGGCCTCCGACACCGGGTCCCGCCAATCGGTTAGGACCTCAAGGTCGCGTCCGCTGGGCCCGTCGGCGATTTCGTCGTAGTAGTCGTAGCCGAAAACTCCGCCCTGGATGTTGCCACCCATGAGCATCATCATTCCGGCCCGGCCGTGGTCGGCGCCGCCGCTGCCGTTCTGGCGAATGGTTCGCCCGAATTCGCTGAGAACCACGATGGTCGTCTCGGCGTAGGCTCCGCTGGCTTTGAGATCATCGGTGAACGCTCGTAGGGCGGTGCCCAGGCCGTCAGCGGATCGCTGGAAGCGATCTTTCAGGTTGGAATGATGATCCCAACCGCCGTTGCTGATGGCCACCGCTCGCAGACCGACCCCGCTGCCCAACAGGACAGCGACGTCACGCAGGTCCCGGCCCAACTCGGAGTTGGGGTAGGAGTCCCGGTTGTTGGCCGCCTGCCGCAGAGGCTCGAACCGGTCGATCATGGCGAAGACGCCGCCAGCGGTGCGCTCCACCAGTCCACCGCCCTGGTTGAGGGCCCGAATGGCGGCGCTGGCGGCATCATCGTCGCCGAACTCCCGTAGTCGGAAGTCGGTGAGCCGGTCCAGGCTCACGCTTTGCGAAGGGCCAATGAGGCTGGCATCGAGTCCGCCCGACTTGGAGACACCACCAAGGCCTCCGTTGACACCCTGGAGGGTGAGCAACCGGTCCAGGAAGCCGGTACGGACTTGAGTCGATGCCGAGCCTCGCTCCCAGTAACCCTGGGAGGTGAAGTGGGAACGGGTCCGGGAGTCGGACATACCAACCCCCGGTATCAGGGCCAGCGTTCCCTCCTTCCACAAGGTGTCGTGTATCGGCTTCATCGCCGGGTGCAAGCCGACGACACCGTCCAACCCCGATGAGAATCGGGCGTTACCGGACGACGAGCTGTTGAGCGCTAGAGCCCCGCCACCGGAGCCCGGTGCGCCTACCGCTATGCCGGGCCGTATCTGACGGTACGACGAGTAACCGTAGGGCGGCAGCATCGACAGGCCGTCGGCGCCACCTCGCAGGAAGATCAGGACTACGGCATCACCGGTCGACGGGTCGTCGGGTGAGGCGAATGCCAGTTGGGTGCCGCCGATGGTGGCGGCGCCGGCCGTGGCCGCAACCGCAGCGGAGCGGGTCAAGAAGGATCGTCTGCTTAGCGTGGGTGTCTTTGACATGAGAGACCTTTCGTCCTTACCGGACCTGGAACAGCGGGTGGCAGAGAATGACAGCAGCCATGTCGCCAACCTGGCGGGGGTTGAGTGATGAGGCGGCATCTCCCGATCCGACACCGCCAGCGCTCAACACGGTCTGCACTTCATCGCCTGAGAGGGGCGACAGCCCTGCCCTGGCCACCAGGCGGTTGACCACATCGCCTGCGGTGGAGGCACCGGCGGCCAATCCGGCCGAGTCGACGGCGTACCCGGCGAACTTGTTGTGGACCAATCGGGCGGCGTAGTCGAAGCGCTTCATGAACATCGTGGTGTTCGTCCAGTAGGTCGACGTGTCGGGGTAACCGTCCGGTGAGGTCCAACCCCAAGGGAGCTGGCCGAGGGCACTCAACTGGTTGTAGAGGTTTTTGGACCCTTGACTGTCGTAGTCGGTTGCAACGTCGGCATCCAACGCCCGCATGCCGGCCACCACGTGCTCGAACGAGCGGCGAACCTTGCCGCTGGACTCACCCAGGAACTCCGGGCTGTTGAAGATGTGCCGCAGCACGGGAACGATGGCGGTGTCGTTGTCCAGGTAGACCTGGGCGGCCGACGCCACCAGACCGGACGGCGGATTGTCGGACACGAACCGGCGGATGATCCGGCTGGCAATCTGGCGAGCGGTGTCCGGTCGGCGGGCCAGATAGTCAAGCAAGTCGCGGCCCCGCTGAGCCCCGTTCCCTCCGGGGAACGTGCGGCCGAGAACGGTGATGTCGCCTGCCCACTCCCGCCGACCGTTGAACTCGAATCGCCCAAGATCCCGCTTGCCTCGATCTCCGGTCGATCGCCAACCGCTGAACGCCCGAGCTGCCTGATCGACATCGGCTTCGGTGAAGTTGCCGTCGCCGACCGTGTGTAGCTCCAGCACTTCTCGGGCGTAGTTCTCGTTGAGCCCGTTGTTGTCGTGGCGTTATTGCTCTGCGAGTCGAGGTAGTAGATCATGGCCGTTGCCGCCGCGCTGGCCTGGAGCATGTCGGCGAACTTGCCCATGGCGTGGGGTCGGATCACCGTTTCCTGGTAGACGGCCACCGATCGGTTCTTGCCGCCGTGGTATACGGTCAGATGGTCGGCCCACATCCAGGCCATCATTTCGAACAGTTGGTGGCGGGAGTAGCGAGCCCGATAGACCGCGGTGTGCATGAGGTTGCGCCGGATGTCGTCGCCGTCGAGTTGGTCGGTTGGGCCGTTGCCCACAGACTTGCCGGGGAGCCGGGAGTCAACCGCGGCGTCGCCGGTGGTTTTGGACAGCTGGTCTTCGATCCACTGTGACGGCCCCATGGCCGTGATCTCCTGCAGCAGCTGTTGGTTGAGGCCGAAGCTGAGGCGACGCCCCACCGCGGCGGCAGTCGAGCCGGAGCCGCTACCCACGTCAACCAGCGGCCCGGACGGATCGAACTTGGGTTGGGCCGGCGGTGCCGGTTTGACCGTCTCCAGCACCGACTCCATATCGGGAGTCAGCGTGCCTTTGGGTGCTTCCTGACCCGGATCGACAACCAGGATAGAGCCGGCGGCTTTTGCCATATCGTCCATGACATCCATGGGATCGTCACCCATGACGCCGTCCATGTTGTCGTCCCCGTAGTCCGTGCCGTAGTCGGCGTCACCCATGGGGTCACCGGCCATTGGGTCACCGGCCATGGTGTCGGCGGGAGCGGAGCCGTCAGCGGCCGGAGCCGTCGCCCCGGCCGCCTGGCTGTTCTCTCCCTGGCTTTCGGCTGCGTCGAGGCTCACGGCAAGGTTGCCGGTGCGAGCCGGGTCCACCAACGCCGTTTCCATGACGTCGACGCTGCCCTCCATACCTTCCACGAATTGTCTTGGTATCGCCAGCGGGTCGCTGCTCGATCCGGTCAGGGCCTGCTCCCACGATGACTCGGTGGCTGCTCCCCCCATCATCTTGTTGGCAGCAGCGAATGACCCTACGACCGCTGCGGTCCCGCCGCACACAGCCAGGCCGGCCAACACTCGCCGGCGCTTGACGGCATCATCGAGGAAACCGCTCTCCCAATTGACCGGCTGGTGCACAGGGCCGGTCTGCACCCAGTCCCCGGTTTCCGTCCAATGCCCGTTCTCGGCGACCTGCGTTTGGGGGTCCACCTGTGTCATGCCCTACATACCCTTCGATTCTTCGATCTCGACTCGCCGACGGAGGCGACCAGGTCCCCCTGAGGGGAAGGACCGGCGCAGTCGGTGTGTTATAGGGTTGATGTCCGCGACCCGGAACGAAGGAACACCGTTGTGAGTCCATTTACCTGTTTCTTTACCTTTCACCCGCCGTATCGCAGTGATCGAGCGATCTTGAAGGTCCGCGGCAGCGGCAACGTCTCGTTTCAGGCCTCGTTTTGGGCGCTGTCTCTGACTCTGTTGAGCCTCGTTGGGGCCGCCTGTAGCGCAGGTGACGACGATATTGCCGAGATCGCGGGCGAGGCTGAGGATGCCGCGGCCGAGACCTCGATCGCTGAATCGGACGACTCAACC
>JAHDFR010000043.1:19752-21679 GCA_020628065.1 Acidimicrobiales bacterium | reverse complement strand
CGAGGCTGAGGATGCCGCGGCCGAGACCTCGATCGCTGAATCGGACGACTCAACCAGTGCAGATACCGACGTCGAAGAGCTGTTTCCCGATGTTGTCGGGGTCGAAGCCCAACGAGCCGAGGATGGCACCTGGCAGTTCGATGTGACATTGAGTTCGCCCTATGACTCACCCGAACGTTACGCCGATGCGTGGCGGGTGGTCGGACCCGATGGCACGGTGTACGGCGAGCGCATCTTGCTACACGACCACGCCACTGAACAGCCCTTCACCCGCAGCCAGTCAGGTATCGAGATTCCCGACGGGGTCGTCGAAGTGCTGGTTGAGGGCCGGGACCAGGTAAGCGGTTGGGGCGGTGAAACCGTCACCTACGCCCTTCCCTAGCTTCGTCGTGTCCAGCGGTCAGCCTGCAATCCCACAAGCGGTGTGGGAAGAGCTGGGCCTAGTCCCTGAGTCGGAGATTCATGGCGGCTACCAATCCCGGGTCTTTCTGGCTGGCGGTCAGTCGACCCGAATTGTCGTCAAGCTTCTCAAGACCGTAGACGGCGAGTCCACCACCATTAATCGGGCGGAGTTCACCCGTCGCTTGGCGGCAATCAACGAGAGCGTGGTCGGGCCGACCGACATTGTGGCCACCACTAACGGCTGGACGGCGGTGTGCTATCCCTATGTGGAAGGCGTCCGGCCCGACGTGGACAGCCGCCATGATGTTGAGGCAATGGCCGCCACGTTGGCCGGGTTGCATGACTCGATGTCGGCGTGCGAACCCCGAGGCCTTCCACTCGTTCCCGGTTTGATCACCGCCGCCCACGACAACCCGCTGGCTCAGGGCCACGTCATCCACGGCGACTACGCAACCGCCAATCTGATAAAGACCACAGATGGCCTCCGGGTGATCGACTTCGACGACTGCGGCCAAGGTTCAGTCGAGTTCGAGTTGGGCAACACCCTTTACATGGAGCGATTCGACGCCTGGAACTCCGGTCGACCCGAACGGTACGAACAGTTCCGGACCTGGTTTGTCGACGCCTACCGGTCTGCCTCAGGGTCGGCGGGAGACGACGAACTCATCGATGCCGCCATCGGGGTTCGAACTGCGGCACTGCAACGGTGGCTTGACCACCCGGCCGACGCCCCGCCCGGGGTTCGTTACTCGCCGCCCGAGTGGAAGCACCATCTGCGCACGTTCCTCGAATCGGTTCTCTGACAGCTCTCGGTCAGAGAACCGACTCAAGCAAGACCTCTACAGGGTTTGGCGCCATTCATCCCAGGCGTCGAGGCTGGATTCGGCCATCAGCCGGTGCTCGCGAGCCAGCACCCGGGCGTCGCTACCTTTCTCGGCCCGCCCACCGATGGCAATGGCACCGAACTTGTTGCCCCGAAAGTAGGCACCAAAGTCCGCCGGGCGGAAGAAGCGTCCCAGATCATCAGGCACCGCAACCTCCGGCTGCCAAGGCTCCGGACTTACCGCCGGCAGACCGAGCGCCCCAAGGGCCTCGAACACATCGTCGTCGTTCGTTCGGTCAGCGAAGTCCCGCCCTTGGTAGCGGTAGACCTCGTTGCCGTCAGGGTCGAACAGCAACATGCCGGGCAGGGCGATTCCGCCACGCTCCTCGGGGTCGAACAGGCCTAGAGGCTGAAGCAGCTGCTCACCGCCGGGATCGGATACCAATTGTGTATGGGTTAGGCCCCAACGGGCCCGCATACCGGCTTGGCGGACGTCGTCGTCAACGCTGACGGCGGCAAACTCGGCTCCGGCCGAGTGAATATCGTCGTACTTCGTAGCCAGCCGCACGAGCTGGGCGCAGCAGTACGGTCACCAGTCGCCCCGATAGGTCATCAGCAACAGCGCACCGGAGGTGCGACGCACATCGAGGGGGTTCATCATCAACAACGTCTCCTGGTTGGCAAGGCGCCACCGTCGACGCC
>JAHDFR010000043.1:0-19652 GCA_020628065.1 Acidimicrobiales bacterium | reverse complement strand
TCACAGTTGAACGGATTCTCGGTAACGGTGACCTGAAGCGGATCAAGCTCGGCAGTATCAACTACCCCTGCCTGCTCCGGGGTAACCGCAGCCGCTTCTTCGGCCGTAGCCACTCCCAGGAAGCTGAACGTGGCGTTTTTACCCGAAGTGGCGCCGGTGACCGTGATTACCCAACTGGTACCAACCTGACCCGGGTCGCAAACCCAACGGAAACTGAGGTTGCCCAGCTCGTCGGCCTGGCCGGGACGGATGTTGGACGACTGAGGTGAGGTGAACTGAATCTCTTCGTTGGGGTCGGCACCGGTAAGCGAACCGAGGTTCTGAACAGTGCCGTCGCAGACGAAGCCATTGCTCAACAAGGCGACCTGAAGTCCGGGAGGCAGCGTTGTCGCCGTCGTCGGGGGCAGCGTCGACGACGTAGTCGTGGTGAGCGCCGGGTCAACCGTGGTGGTCGTCGTTGCCGCCTCCAGGTCCTCGCCGGAGTTGTTGAGCACCGTGTATCCGGCGTAGCCGGCGCCAATAATGGCCACAGCCACGGCGGCGATCAGGAACCAGATCAGCGTGCGACCGTCTCCACCGCCGCCACCACCTCGGCCACCAAAGCCACCACGACCTCCACCTTGGTCATAGCCGCCCTGCTCGTACCCGCCTTGGTCATAGCCACCCTGCTCGTCTCTCACCCATTGCGAGGTCTGGTCGGGAAGCAGCCCTCCGCCACCCTGCTGGGGGCCGGGTCGGGGACGTCGAACCTGCTGGTCAGGCCACTGCTGTTGAGGCGGAGGCTGACCCTGCGGATTGTCGTTGAAGAAAATCGACTCCTGGGGCTGCTGCGGATCGTCGTCAAACACTCCGTCTCCCCAAAAACCTTCTCCTTGAGTCACGAGTACAAGAATACGCCATCGCCGGGTTCAACCCGACTCACGGACAAAGTTGGCCAGCTGCGATACATGGCAGACCCGACTGTCAACGAGGCCGGTCGGACTAGTCGATGTCGATGGTCAGGGTGCCCAAAAGACCCCGAAACAGCTCATCGACGCCCTCCTCGGCGGTCAACATTCCTTCTATCTCAGCGAGGATGAAACCGTTGACGGCAGCCAGCACCGTCGTCCCGTCGACACTCGAATCCTGACCAACCAACTTTTCGAACGCGTTGGCCAGCAAATCCCGTTGGTGGCGGGCCAGTCCGGCTTTGGACGTTCCGGCCCCACCTGACCGGACGAACCGGAATCGGCCTGGATAGGCCAGGCAGTACGAGCGGTAGACCTCCGGAAGGCTGCCTCGACCACCGGCGACGGTGCCGGTGTGAGTGTCCATGACAAGTTCGGCCAAAGATTCGAGGCATCGCCCGAACATGGCGTCGACCAGGTTGTCGTGTGACCGGAAGAACGAATAGATGGGTTGGATGGTCGTCCCGGCTTTACCGGCGATTCTCCTATTGGTGAGGGCGGAGACACCTTCCTCGGCATACAGTGCTTCGGCGGCGTCGAGTAGCTGAGCGGTCACCTCGGAGCTGTGCTCCTGACGCGACTTGCCAGCCGACGGATGTCGTGACTTGGACATAAGTGATGAAACTTTGGATTACAGGTGGGTTTGGCGAGCCTTGGCGAGTTCCGGCGGCACCGAGGGAAAATGAACTCAGGGCTCTTAATGGTAATGTTACATATTGCCTAAGATGAAAAGCCAAGTTGATTTGCCCAAGCTTGTCCAAACAACCAGAAAGGGTAAATCTCCTCACCTTGTTCGCGTGAATCCAACAGTAGCGATCGGTATTTCGTGACAGATCCGTTCACAGACCCGCCGACCACTCCTGCCAAAGGCATCTTCTACGGCTGGGTCGTCGTTGCCGTCACCGCCGCGGTGGTCTTGGTCACCGCCGGGTCGAGAGCGGCGCCCGGCGCCCTGCTGGTCGACATGGAGCGCGACACCGGATGGTCCACTTCACAGCTCTCGCTGGCCGCCGCCATCGGGTTGGTGGCCTACGGGCTGGGTGGCCCTATTGCCGGCACGCTGGCCGCCCGGATGGGCATGAAGAACGTGACGATCCTGTCGATCTCACTCACCACACTGTCGTTGTTTATGTCAAGCCGCATCAACAACTTGTGGATGCTGAGTATCTGGTTCGGGCTGGTCGCCGGGGTGGCCGCCGGGCTGGTGGCCGCCTTCTTGGGGGCTGCGGTGGCCAACCGATGGTTCGTAAGCCACCGCGGCATAGTGACGGGCCTCTTCGGTGCGGCCACAAGCGCAGGTTTGCTAATCTTCGTGCCGTTCTACGCCTGGACGGCCAGTCAGGTTGGTTGGCGGACGGCGCTGGTCTGGGGAGCCGTCATCACCGCGTTGTTGCTCCCCTTGGTTATCGGTTTGTTCAAAAACGCCCCGGCCGACGTCGGTGTGGCCCCGCTGGGCGGCAGGCCGGAGCCGCCGGTGCCGCCGGACACCGACATCATTCGCCGCGCCGTACGACGCCCGGAGTTCTGGCTTTTGGCCGCCACCTTCATGGTGTGTGGTGGAACCAGTAACGGACTGGTCGGCCAACACTTCATCGCTCACGCCAACGACCACGGGTTTGACGAGGTGACGGCCGCCAACTGGCTGGCGGTCATGGGGGTATTCAATTTCATCGGGACCATCGCATCCGGCTGGCTGACCGACCGCTTCGACCCACGCCGCCTGCTCCTGATCTATTACAGCTTCCGGGGAGTCTCCCTGATGGCGCTCCCGTTCATCCACGACAACCTGTCGATGGCCGGGTTCGCCGTGCTGTTCGGGTTGGACTACATCGCCACTGTGCCCCCAACCATCATGCTGGGAGCCAAGTTGTTCGGCCGTCACAACGCCGGTGTGATCTACGCCTGGGTATTCGGGGCACACCAGATCGGGGCCGCTGTGGCCGCCTGGGCGGCCGGGCTGGTGCGAGACTCGGTTGGAAGCTACAGCTGGGCGTTCACCACCGCCGGAGCCTTGGCCATAGCCACCGGGTTCGCCGCCCTACTTATTCTGAATCCGGATCATCCGAACCGGGCTCAGGATTCGGAGAATCCCGTTCCAAGTCCGGATCCGGTTGGAAGCTGACCAGTTCAATCATCTCGTCGATGATGGCCTGACGTTCCTGCTCGCTGTACTGACGGCCCCGGTGCAGCACGTAATCCTGTCGAAGTCCGTTGCCTTCGCCCGGCCGGAACGAGGTTCGCCCGTCTTCGGCCACCACCACCAGGCCGGCTTCTGAGATCTTGAACCGAGGCGAGTCGGGTTCAACGGCGTACATGATCGAGGTCAAATCCCAAGACTTCATGTCGTAGTACGGGGGAGCGTCCCTGTGCCAGGACAGATCCTTGTACTCGTAGGCCTCTCGCACGGGGTGGCGTTCGGTCCAGTTGTAGTCACTGGTGATGGACGAATACGGGTAGTGCAGAACGTCACCCAATTCGAACGGCGAGAGCACCAGTTTGGTCGGCCACTTCCAAAACAGATATCGGGCGCTGCCGATATCCCGCTTGATGTTGAACTCAACAAAGCCCAGCTCGGTGGCGCCGGCCATTACCGACAGGAACGAAACCGCCTCGGTCACCAGGTCAATACCGTTCAGGTCCGAAATGTCATCGGGCTCGCTCTTCAGCAGGTCGGAAAGGTTTCCGGAGAATCCTGTCTGCACGATGATGACTTCTCGTCCGGCCTCAAGGGCGTCGGCCAGCACCCGCCGCTGAAGTTTGAATCCATCCTCGATGTTGGCGGCGTCGAGATCCTGCGGCCACGAATCGGCTTTGACGGTGAACAAGATCGAGTCGTCGAAGTCCACATATGACGACTTGTGGATCCCGATTGGAATGTCGGGTCGGCCGTAGAAGGTGTTGACGGCGTCGGAATAACGGGCGCCGGGCTCAGAGTTGCGAGACACGGTAACCGCACCGATTTCAACCAGTCCCTGATCGGCGTAGTTGTGAAGCACGGCCAAAGCCAGAACATCGTCAACGTCCGGTCCCATGTCGGTGTCGTAGATGACGATCGGTCGGGGGTCGACCGGCTCTGTTGTTGACGTCGAGAACCCGGCCATGTCCAGCGGGGCGATGGTGGTCTTTGATACAGCCACGGCTGGAGCGGTGGTGGTTGATGAGGTCGGGATCTGCTGAACCAACACCGGGTCCCCGCCGGCGCCACAGGCGGCCAACAACAAGAAAATGCATCCCGCCGCCCAACCAAAGGCCGACGAACGCTTCCATCGGCGGATGGGGGCGATCCTCACCGTTCCATGCTACGGATCCGAGTGCGACGTCGAACCCCTACCGAGGTGGTCAAATGACCGTTTCCCGACGGACCATATGGCGGTTCTCGACGAATGGCGCTAGCCGAGAGCATCCAGAGCGGACTGTACGCTCTGGTCGAACCGCGAGCCTTGAGCGGCCAGATTGCCGGAGCTGTCGATAAGCAACCATGCCGGGAACCGATAGAGGTCGTAGTGGAAGGCCACGCCGTTGTCATCATCGACCATGCCGATGGGGGTATTCAGGCCGTAGTCGCCGGCCCACTTGCGGGACGCGTTGAGGTCGGCCCGGAATCCGATGCTGACGACCTTGGCCTTTCCGCTGTTTTGTTGAGCGAACTGCTCAACGAAGGGTGCTTCACGCACACAAATACCTCAACCGGGTAACCAGTACCAGATGACAACAGGGGTTGATCCGGCGACCTGGGACGCAAAGGTGGTCTCCGCCCCCGAAGAGACCATGACCACCTCGTCGCTGGGGAACGACGAGTTGGACGGGGGCGGATTGGTCGTGGTCGTTGTGGTGGTAGTGGTTGGCGCCGCTGTCGTGGGGGCCGCCGTCGTGGGCGGCGCGGTCGTCGTGGTGGAAGCGGTAGTCGGCGGCAAAGTCGTGGTTGTGGCGGCCGTGGTCGGCGGTGCGGTGGTTTCGACCGACGCCGAAGTTGACGTTTCGCCAGCGGCGGACGCAGTACTCGTCGTGGTCTCGACGTCGACCGAGTCGCTCTCTTCGGCGTTCTCCACCGAACCGGCGTCGACTAGTTGCGAGCTTGCCGAGTCTCCGTCGGACAATACAACCAGCACGCTTTGTTGCGTCGGTTCGGCCTCAGGCAGGGGGAGAGCATCGGCCGCAGGATCGGTCGTAGCCTCGGCTTGGAGACCGGCGTTGGTCGACTCGGCGTCGGTGACCGGTTGGTTCGCCGACAGCTCGTCGGCCAGTACGTCCTCGCTGTCGCTTGAGCAGGCGGCGCCAAACAACACAAAGATGGACAGGCCGAAAATGCCTGTCGCTCGTCGTAGTCGTGACCGCCTTTTACCGTTCACGATGCGTACCCCCGTAGATGCATCGCTGAGAACCGTACTTTCACGGCGGTCTCACAGCCAGCGTCGACGTTCAATCTTGGATAAACCTTTAAACATCAATGCGATTGGAATGCTTTGGGTGACACTGGAACCCGTCGCCCCAGCGCAATCGGCATCTGATTCAGACTCCGGCGGCCACCCTTACTATTCTTAAGGACACGGCCCTTCTCGGGCCGCACCGCATCATGAGCAAATCCGCAGGTACCGACGAACCAGACGATTCCGCTTCGCTTTCCGACGAGGTATGCCGGGCGGTCGGCAGCCGTGTCCGACAACTCAGGCTTGATCGGGGCATGACCATGGCCCGATTCGCTGAGGAAGCCAACATCTCGCTCGGCATGCTCTCCAAGATCGAGCACGCCCAAACTGCGCCCAGTCTTAACACCCTGGTCAACCTGGCCCGGGCGGCCGAGGTTCCGTTGACCGCTCTGTTCCGCGGACTCGACGAAGAGCATGACCTGGTGATCACCAAAGCCGGTGAGGGCCAGGAGATTCTGCACGAGGGCAGCGGCCCCCATCGGATCTACCAGGACCTCGGCTCGTTGCGAGGACCCAGCCGTTCCATCGAAGCCATGTTGACCACGGTGACCGCCGACGACGAGCACTTCCCGCTGTACCAGCACCAGGGCGTCGAGTTCCTGCACGTCCTGGAGGGATCGATGGAGTACGGCTACGGGTCTTCCAGCTACAAGTTGAATGCCGGCGACACCATGCAGATTCACGGTGAAGTCGCCCACGGTCCGGTGGCCATCCTGTCCACCCCGGTCCGGTTCCTGTCCATCAAGGTGTACCCGGAAAGTTCCTAGCAGCCGACGGGCCGACGGCCCGGGGTATTGCTAGCTGTGGTTGTCGACGGCCTGCTGAGCGGCACTGGCGTCGAAGCGTTTGCCTTGAGCCACCAAGTTGCCCGAGCCGTCCAGCACAATCCAGCCGTAGTACAGGTTGATGGTGCCGTAGTGGTAGACAACGCCGTTGTCGTCGTCGACCATGCCGATCACGTTATTGAGGCCATGGTCACGGGCCCACTGGCGGGCCGACTCCACCGTCGACTGGAAGCCGATGCTGACCACCCGGGCTTTGCCGGAGTTCTGTCGAGCGAACTGCTCGAACTGTGGCGCTTCATAGGCGCACACCGCTCAACCGGGTAACCAGAACCAGACCACGACCGGCGAGCCCCCGGGAGCCAGTTGGGCGGAGAAGGTGGTCTCGGCCCCCGACGACACCATGACCACTTCGTCGTTGGGGAAGTTGTTGGCCGTCGTTGGGCGGGTAGTGGTGGTTGACGTTGTGGTTGTGGGGGCGGCGGTGGTCGGCGGTTTGGTTGTCGTTGTTCGCTTGGTGGTTGGCGGCTTGGCGGTGGTGGGTGCAGCCGTCGTGGTCGTTCGTTCGGTGGTTGCCGGCTTGGCGGTGGTCGAAGTGGCTTTAGTGGTGGGAACAGCCTTGGTGGTGGGAGCGGCAGTCGACGGCGTGGTCTCTTCGGTCTTTGCCGTCAACGTCGTTGCTGTGGTGGACGTGGTGGTTTCGGCGGAATCTTCGTCATCGCCGTCCCCGGGCGTGTCGTCCTCGGAGTCGGGTTCGGTGGAGTCCTCATCGGTCGACTCCTCGCTGGAGCCCACCTCGGACAGGACCACCAGAACACTCTGCGGGGTGGTATCGACGTCGTCGGGTTGGGCCGTCTCTTCAGCCACTCCGACAGGATCGGTTGTGTCGTTCGCGGTCGTCGACCCTTCGCTGGTCGTTTCGCCATCGACTTCGGTGGCCGTCAACTCCTGGGCAACGATTTCACCTTCGTCGGAGGACGAGCAACCGACGATCAGCAGCGACAGGCCGAAAAGAACCGCCAGTGCCACTCGAGCGTGCCACCGGGGTCCGACCATCTGGCCTGTGCTGCTCGCCATCGCAGTACCCACACCTTGCAACGTACTGTCACCAACCGATACCCGACGAACAGCTGGCCAGCTCTTGGGCAAACCTTTAATCGCTCTGGTTGGGGGTCAGATCCCGGTCCTCAAGCTCCCAAGCGTGGTCGAGCATGTGCCAAGCGCATCGTCGGATCAGGAACTGCAACTGCCACCTGCCGGCCGGTTCACCTCGGACGTGGTAGTCACGGATGGCATCTGCGAAGTCGTTCCGGTAGGCCCGTAGAGCTTCCGGGTCCTCCCTGGTCTCCAGCGGCACCCTGACCCCGACCTTGCGAGCGAACTCGTCGATCTCAGCACCGTTCACGTGACGAATGATTTTCTCCTTCTCCCAGCCGCCGCCTCGGGGACCTTTTCGAAGCTCATCCGACACCCGGGCGGCGGTCTCGTCAAACGTGACCCAGGAGGCCTGGAGTAGAGCCAACTTCCGCTCAAAGTCATCCTCGGACATGGGGTCGTGCTCCACCGAGGCGGGCCGACCGGAAACACCGTGGTAGTCGGTCATACCGATGCCGTCGACCTCCTCGACCACCTCCAGCTCGCCCAGCCGTGCGAACTCGTCACCGTAGCCGGCGAGCTCAGCCACTTTGGCGAAACGAGGTCGGTAGGTCTCAAGCACCGCCACTGCGTCACCACCCAACTTGGTGTTGCGATCCCAACCCGGCCAGTCAAAGGCGCAGGCCACAACCCGCTTCTTTTTGCCGTGTTCAAGCATGACTCGGATTGGTTGGGCCATACCCGAACAATAGTTCTCCTCCGGCCCCCGGTCGACAGACCCGGAAGGTCGATTACCGCTTTTGGAGGATCGGCGCGACAATCTGCTGGCCATTTGGATTGCGTAACCAGAAGGCGGAGGCATGACATGACGCTCACTGAAGAACCTCGGTTACTGGTACCCGGCATACCAACACTCGGTCTCGGCGTTGAGCGCTACCGGGTCAACGGACAAGCGGCCACCGTCCTCGCCCTCGAAGCAGGCGACACTCTGGAGATTCGCAACGTCGAAGGCCGACAGGTTTGCGAGCTGGTGGTGTTCGACGGCGGCGGCCGATCGGCCCCCGGACTCCTCGGCCAATCAGCGAGCGGGCCGGCCGTCGGCACTCAGGCCATCCTCAGCCACAACATCACCGATGCCCGCCGAGTTCGAGTCGGTTTGGAAGTGCCCGGGGTCGACTTGACCGACGCCGTTAAAATCGATGTGTTCGACACCTCCAGCCCGGCCGGCGAGTCGGCAACATTCACGGCCTCGGACCGGGCCATGGTCATCGTCGCCGCACCCGGTTCGGCCATGGATCCGCACCAACCCGACCCGGCCACTGCGCTGCTGGCCTTCGTCACCCGGGCCCACAAACCCGAGACGGGCGAGGCTCCTTTGCTACCGGTGCCGCTCGGCGATATGACTCAGGACCTGTTCATCGAGCGTCGCACCGCGCTGGCCTACGAAGTCAAAGCCGGACAGTACATCCAGGTCATCGACATCGAGGGCCGGGAATGCTCCGACTTTCAGGCCTTCGACGCCCGCGCCCTGCAGGGCTCGATCGGACAGGCGGCGTTGGAACGCTGCCTGGACGCCACCGTCACCCGCAGCCTGATGGGGGCCAGCTACCCGGGCCCGGGCCTGTACTCCAAGTTCTACGACGGCTCCATGAACGCCCTGGTTGAAGTGGTGCAGGACACCGTTGGTCGCCACGACACGTTCAATCTGGCCTGCACCGGCAAATACTACGACGACATGGGCTACCCCGGCCACGTCAACTGCACCGACAACATGAACTCTCAACTCGGACCGTACGGCGTGGCGCCGAGGACCGGTTGGGAAGCCATCAACTTCTTCTACAACACCAACATCGACGACAACAACCAGATCTACCTGGACGAACCGTGGTCCCGCCCCGGCGACTACGTGCTGCTACGCGCCCTGACCGATCTGGTGTGTGTTTCCACCGCCTGCCCGTGCGATATCGATGCCGCCAACGGGTGGGAGCCGACCGACATTGCCGTTCGGGTGTACCCCGAGAAACGGACGTTTAAGAAAGCGATGGCCTTCCGTATGTCAGCTGATGCCGACCCCGAACTAACCCGGGAAACCGGGTTCCACCCCCGCACCTCGGACCTGACCCGGGACTTCAGCGAGTACCAGGGCTTCTGGCTGGCCAACAAGTTCAACAACTCCGGCGCCATCGACGAGTACTGGGCGTGCCGGGAGGCGGTGGCGGCCATCGACTTGTCGCCGCTTCGGAAGTATGAGGTCACCGGCCCTGACGCCGAAGAGTTGTTGCAAACGTGTTTGACCCGCAACGTCCGCAAGCTGGCTGACGGCCAAGTGTCGTACACCGCCATGTGTTACGACACCGGCGGCATGATCGACGACGGCACCATCTTCCGGCTGGGTCGGGAGAACTTCCGCTGGATCGGCGGCGCTGACGCCTCCGGATTGTGGCTACGGCAGCAGGCGGCCGAGCGAGGCCTGCGCGCATGGGTCCGGTCCAGCACCGACGAGCTGCACAACATTCAGGTCCAGGGCCCGAAGAGTCGGGCCACGCTGGCCGACGTCATCTGGACTCCCCCGGCTCAACCGACGGTTGAGGAACTCGGCTGGTTCCGGTTTGCCATCGGCCGCATCGGTGGCCCTCAAGGCATTCCGTTAGTGGTGTCACGCACCGGCTACACCGGCGAGCTGGGCTTCGAAATCTTCTGCCATCCGACGACGGCCCCCGATGTGTGGGACGCCGTGTTCGAGGCCGGGGCAACGCACGGCATCAAACCCATGGGGCTGGAGGCGCTTGACATTCTGCGCATCGAGGCCGGGCTGATCTTCGCCGGTTACGAGTTCTGCGACCAGACCGACCCGTTCGAAGCCGGTATCTCTTTCACCGTGCCGCTCAAATCGAAGGAGGATGACTTCATCGGTCGTGACGCCCTGCTGGCCCGCAAAGCCAACCCGCAACGAACCCTGGTCGGCCTGGAGCTGGCCGGTGGCGAACCGGGCGCCAACGGCGACGGCGTGTTCGTCGGCCGCCAACAAGTCGGTGAGATCACCAGCGGCACCATCTCGCCAACGTTGCGCAAGAACATTGCGTTGTGCCGGATGATGCTGCCTCACGATGAGATTGGAACCGAAGTGGAAGTGGGCAAGCTCGACGGCCACCAAAAGCGCATCCCGGCTCAGGTTGTCCGCTTCCCGTTCTACGACCCGGACAAGAGCCGGGTTAGGGCATAGCCCCACTGTCGCCCATGTCGGCCAATTCAGCTGCCGAGATCAATGTGGTGGCGGAGAAGCCTTCAATTGGGGTCGCTCCGATCAGTACTTCACCGGAGGTCACGTTGGCCAAGATGTAGTTGGCCGCGCTGACAGCGACGAACCAGCCGGTTCCATCGTTGACAACGTCAACGGCGACAGCCGGGATCGACAACTCGTACCACGTCCCATCTTCGATATCTCGAACTTCCAGCAAGGACGCTGAGTCTGAGAGGTGGACTCCACCACGGAACCGGCGACCGTTCACCGGTGCGATGTCTCCATAACCCGATCGAAACGCCATTCCCTTCGTCGGGTTGCCATCGCTGTTCGATACCGATCCACCAACACGATCAACACATTGGGATTGTTGGATCTGTCGTTGACGACCGGTGACTGGATCCACGGCGAGCGCCGTTTGGACTCCATCGATCCACAAGTCGCCTAGAAGAACGGCCAAGTCAGAACCCCTTCCCGAGTCGATGCCTCGATCATGGCGTGGCGGCGCCTGCGTCGGCGTTCTGGCTTGCCGTCGCTGCCGTGGTGGGAGCGGCGGTGGTTGGAGCTGCGGTCGTAGCCGGTGCAACGGTCGTGGTGGTGGCAGCGGTCGTAGGCGGAGCAGTCGCAGTTGTTGATGCCGTCGACTGTTGGGTAGAGGTAGGGCCGGGCTTGGCCGGCGCGGCGGTGGTACTTGATGACTGGGCGGTTTGAAGCGTCGTCGTGCTGGAACCGTTCGGTTTGGTGGTGGTCTGCGAGGCCTTCGGCTTCTTTGATGAAGTTGTGCTGGATGCCTTCGCCCTGGGCGCCGTGGTGCTTGGGGCTGAGGTGGTTGCGCTCTCGGTTGTCGTGGTCGTGGCCTTGTCCCCAGTGGGGATCAGAGTCGTCGTTGTCGATCGAGCCTGCCCGAGTACCGGCTCGCCGGTAACAACAATGGTGGATGACGTTGGTACGGACGACGTCGGCCGAGCGTCAATCGATACCGGCACCTGAACGGCGGGGACGTCGACATTGGCCAGGCGATCCGGTGGCTCATCGGTAGCCATCAGGAACAACGTCACGCCCACCACCATCAGACCAACGAACACGCCGCCCGGCATCATGAAGCGCCTCATCTGCCACCAGGGCCGTGGACCGTTCCCGGATGTGAAGTTTCGATAGGCGACAAGACCGGCAACGAACAGGGACGGCTCTTCGGGAAGGACTTTGGGTCGGCCGCCTTCGGTCCACTGTGCGCCATCCCACCAGCGGGGCTGGCAGGCGTTCCACGGATCTTCATACCAACCTGGCGGCGGCAGGTCGTCGGCCATTGTTCGCTCTCAACTCCCCCGGGCATCCCGCTCAGACACCTGAGCGAACCGGGTCTACAACCGGATACGAAGTTCGTGTCGGCGGGTAGCGACCCAACTTGAGCCCTACGACCTAGGAAAATCGGCCTACGTTGACCTCTGCGACGAGTCGGTTGAGAACCGTCGACCTAGACGGGCTTGTCGGCGGCCACCATGAGCGTCGGGCGACCGACCAGGTCGACCTTGCCTGCAATTGTCACTGTGAATCCGTTGGCGGCGAACAGCTCCCCCATCTGCTCGGCCCCGACCATGTCGAAGTGATGGTGATGCTCCTCGCCGTTCGTGTTGTTCATCGAACCCCACTTGTGGTGCTCGGGGTGGCCGGGATCGTCAAAGTCTTCATCGGCCAACAGCAGCCGACCGCCCGGACGCACTATGCGGGCCAACTCGGCGGCGGCCGTTGAGGTGTCCACCCAGTGGTGCATGGTGTTGACTGCCATCACCGCATCGATCGAAACGTCGTTCAAGCCGGTTGCTTCGGCCGCTCCGTCAACCACGGTCACCGGAAGCCGCAAAGCCCTCGTTCGAAGCCGAAGTAGGCGTTGCATGTAGGGGGTCGGTTCGATGGCCCACACGTGAGCCGCCCGCCTGGCGGCCACGGCAACACCGGCTCCCATGCCGGCACCGATGTCAGCCACATGTTCGACACCGGTTGGGGCAAGCTGGTCGACCATGGCGTCATTGACCTCCGAGCTCCACATCCTTCCGGCGTGACGGAGATACCGCAGCATGGCTCTAGGGCCGCGATCGTGAGCATGACCGTGATGATGCCCGTCGGAATGATCGTGGTGTTGCTGGTGGGTGTGGTGGCCGGACTCGCTCATTATCAGATCTTAAACCCCGGCCCCGGCTCATCCTGATGCAACTTTTTGAGTCGCCGGCCCTGCCACCACTATCGTGTTGCATCATTCATCATCAGGTGCGCTAGGGGGCTCACCGCGTTAAGGGGACATTAATGACACGAGTAGCCGTTATCGGAGCCGGGCCTTGCGGCCTGTCGCAGCTTCAAGCGTTCAACACAGCCAAGGCAAACGGGGCCGAGATCCCGGAGGTTGTCTGCTACGAGAAGCAGTCGGACCTCGGCGGCCTGTGGAACTACACGTGGCGCACCGGGCTGGATGAGAACGGCGAAGCGGTCCACGGTTCCATGTACCGCTACCTGTGGTCGAACGGCCCCAAGGAGTGCCTGGAGTTCGCCGACTACACCTTCGACGACCATTTCGGTAAGCCGATCGGCTCCTTTCCTCCCCGGGCGGTGTTGTACGACTACATTGTCGGCCGGGCTGACAAGTTCGGCCTGCGGGACTACATCCAGTTCAACACCAGCGTCCAGAGTGTGGTGTACAACTCGGCCACTGACGGCGGCTCCGAAGGTCGCGGCTCCGAAGGTCGATTCACTGTGACCATCGACAATCATGAGTCGGGCGAACGATCGTCGTCGGAGTTCGACCATGTGGTGGTGGCCACCGGGCACTTCTCCACCCCGAATATGCCCCACTATCCGGGCTACGACTCCTTCCCCGGTCGCATCCTTCACGCTCACGACTTTCGTGACGCCGTGGAGTTCGCCGACAAGAACGTGCTCATCATCGGCGGCAGCTACTCGGCTGAGGATGTCGGGTCGCAGTGCTGGAAGTACGGGGCCAAGTCCGTCACGTTCTCAGTCAGGCACGGTCCGATGGGCTTTGACTGGCCCGAAGGCTGCCAGGAGAAGCCAGGCATCGACCGGGTTGAGGGGAAGACCGTCCATTTCACCGACGGCACCTCGACCGAGATCGACGCCATCGTCTCCTGCACCGGCTACAAGCACCACTTCCCGTTCATGGCCCCCGAACTGCAACTGAAGACAGCTAACGTGTTGGCCTGCGACATGTTGTATCAGGGCGTGGTGTTCCAGCCCAACAACAAGATCATGTACCTGGGTATGCAGGACCAGTGGTACACGTTCAACATGTTCGATGCTCAGGCCTGGTACGCCCGCGATGCCATCATGGGTCGCATCGATCTACCGTCCCCCGACGAACAGGCACGTTGGATCGCCGACTTCGTCGCCCTCGAAGGTGAGGTCACCGATGACTACGGGCTGATCGACTTCCAGGGGGCCTACACCAAGGCACTGGTGGAAGCCACCGATCACCCCAACATCGATACCGACATGATCGACGCCATGTTCAAGACTTGGAAGGGCCACAAGAAGGCCGACATCATGGCCTATCGGGACAACGGCCACCAGTCGCCGTTCACGGGAACCGAGGCACCCATCCATCACACACCGTGGGTGCAGGCCATGGATGACTCACTTGAGGACTTTCTGGCTGAGAAGTAGTCGCCACCGGCCGACCCCGACTAGGCAATGACGCATCACTGCCCGGGCTCTACGCCCGGGCAGTGACATGTTTTCAGCCACCGGGCACGAAGCTCGGCGGGTGTGACGTTTTATTCGACAGTGCTCATTCGACAGTGCTCATTCGACAGTGCCTATTCGACCTCGATGGTGAATTCCATCCCCGGGTTCATGTCGTAACCCCCGCTGATCTCGACTACGACGACGGTGTCCGAATCGACCCGCAATGACACTGAGTCGTTGTTGGCCGTTCCGCTGGTGATCCCGTGAGGCTCGGAGAACGTGAGGTAGTACCGATCAAACTTTCCGTCGGGGAACACGCCGAACACGTTGACCCAGAAGGGATCGTCGGCTGTCGGCAACAGGGTGAACGTGATGCTGTCAGCGTCGATGTCGATGTCGTACAAACCGCTGATGTCACCCATTGGGGTGCCCGGCTGGGCTAGAGCCGTTGGGAACTCGGACGCGCTGAACGAAACGGTTCCGTTTTCGTCGAACGCTTCATCGGGAAGTTCGAACAGGGCCGGAAACGCGGTCTCCGGACCGTCCTCCTCCAAGGTGTTTCGCAGGGTCACGTCGGCCCCTTCGGGAATTGCCGCCCCGTTGTCGCCGCATGCAGCCAGCAGGGCGGCGACGACAACAACAAGTCCAATCAGTCTCTTCATTTGAGTCTCCACTCGTTTTTGATGTTGGCCGATCAAGTCGTATGTGACGACCACCCACGACCTAACAACTATTGAGCTACATAACGTAGCTTAAGATACAGAACGACTTGCTCGGCTGGCCAAGAGTCACTTCGGTTTGAACCGACCTGCCCAGACAAAGTTGAGCAATCGTCTCCACCGGGGTAACCTCTGGCCGCAGTGGGACTGATGATTTTGTTCGGGCGGGAAGACGTGACCATGCTCTGGTTGCTCCTTCTGCTCGCTCTGGGGCTCACGTTCACCGAGTCCCGCGAACTGAAACTGGACTGGCGCCACACCGTGTGGTGGCTGTCGTTCGTGGCCATCACCCACGTGTTCGGCTACCTGATGATGAGGGGATGGTCGTTTTGGCTGAAACGCAACCAGACACAAACGGCATAGCTCCATCCGACAACCAGTCCGCTTCGCTGCTGACGCGAATCCGGTCGATGGACAAACGAGCCTTGTTCTTCGTTGTAGCGTCGGTCGCCCTCCTGGTTCTGGCTCTGAGCGGATCGTTCAACGCCAGCAGCGACGTGACCATCACGCGGGAAGAGGCCATCGAGATCGCCTATGACCATGTTCAGTTCGAACCGGTCAACACCGACGCCCGCCTAATTCGCCAGGGCTTCCGACTGACCCCGGTCTGGGGTGTCTCCCTGTCGATACCGTCCGAAGACAGCTCACAGGATTTCGAGCGGCTGAACACGGTGGAAATCAACGCCCAAACCGGCGAAGTACTACGGGTGTCGGTTGACGACATTGACGCCGTAGAAGACGACGAATAGCCGATTCGGGACCGCCGAGACGGCGGCATGATCGCCTGACAACCGCCGGCTGACACCGACCGCCATCGCCGTGGTGGTTATTTCCGGACAAGCCATGGTCACCGTTCGACATCCTGGCCCGCGCCATCCATAGGCCGGTTACTCTGCGCGCAACGGCTTGCATCTGAATGGATCGCCCTCTCAGCTGACGCAGGCCTTGAGGAGACGGTAGTGTGAGTGGTGTCGACCTGCCCGTGGGCAGCAACGGAGAGGCCGGACTCGACGGCGACAACGTGGCTCGTCTGGTGGCCGCCACCAAGACGTTCGGCGAAGGGGACGCAGCGGTAACGGCGTTGAACAACGCCACCATCGGCTTTCGTCGGCGGCAGTTCACCGCCGTGATGGGTCCTTCAGGGTCGGGCAAATCAACACTGATGTACTGCCAATCAGGGTTGGATCGCCTCACCAGCGGCCACGCCTACATCGGCGACGTGGACGTCTCCACCCTCAACGACCAACAGCTGTCGGTGCTGCGGCGATCGAAACTGGGATTCATCTTCCAGTCCTTCCACCTTGTCCCGGCGTTAAGTGCCCGGGAGAACATCACCCTCCCGGTCGACCTCAATCCGGACGCCGAGGTCGATGAGGACTTTCTGGCCGAGCTGGCAGGCGTGCTCGGCATTGAGAACCGTCTCCAGAATCTGCCCAGTCAACTCTCCGGCGGTCAGCGGCAACGTGTTGCCGTGGCCAGGGCCATGATCCCCCGCCCCGACGTCATCTTCGCCGACGAACCAACCGGAGCTCTCGACTCAAAGACCTCGGGCGAACTGTTGGCGTACCTCCGCCAGGCGGTGGACGACCTGGGTCAGACCATCGTCATGGTGACTCACGACGCGGTGGCCGCCAGCCACTGCGACCGAGTCGTCTACGTGCAGGACGGGCACCTGGTCGACGAAGCCATGAACCCAACAGTCGATGACGTGTTGGACAAGATCCGCGAGCTCAGCTGACATGATCAAGCGGACACTCAAGCTTGCGTGGTTCAAACGCAACCGGTACGCCCTCACCATCGTGGCCATCGCCCTGTCGGTGGCGTTCATCGTCTCCACCCTGTTGCTCACCACCTCAATCTCCGATGTGGGCGCACCGCTACAGGAGGCCTACACCAACGTGGACGCCGTTGTCACCGGGCCGGAAGTGACCGAAGCCGACGGACCGCAACAGGCCCTCGCCGCTCAGGTACCGGTTCAGGTCCTCAACCAGCTCACGGCTGCCGGCTTCGACGCCGAGGGTTTCGCCAATCCGTACGCCCAGGTCATAAACAGCGATGGAGCGGCCGGGGGCCAGGACCAGGCGGCGTCAAACGTGGCCCGACCGTGGTTGGGGGAGTCGCCGCTCAACGGCTTCGAGATCGTCGAGGGTCGGCCGCCGGTTGGTGAAGGTCAGGCGGCCATTGACGTCACCACCGCATCGTCGGCCGGACTGGCGGTAGGCGACGCCATGAGTTTCGTGAGCGACACCGGCCTGCAAGAAGTTGAACTTGTCGGTCTGGCATCGTTCGGGGGAGCAGACAACGAGCCGTACATGTCGATCATCCTGCTCGACAGCCAACACCCGGTGTTGGCTCCGGGCCAAGGGTACGACTACGTGCTGGTGGCCGGGGCGACCGAAGCCGACGTGGCTCCGCTGACGCCGGGTCTCGAAACCCGCTCCGGTGCAGACTGGATCACCTCGCAGGTCGATCAGCTCAACAACTTCCTCGGGTTTTTCAGCACCTTCCTCACCGTCTTCGCCGTCATTGCCGTGGTCGTCGGCATGGTGATCGTCACCAACACGTTCACCGTCTCGCTGGCTCAGCGGACCGAGGAGTTGGCCCTACTCCGGCTGGTCGGAACCACTCGCCGTCAGCTACTGGAGCAGGTGGTCATCGAAGCGTTTCTGTTGGGAGCGGCCGGGACGCTCATCGGTATTGTCTTCGGCCTGCTCGGGGTCAACGCTCTCGGCGGATTCCTCGACCTCTTGGGGCTGACCATCGAGCGGTCCAACGCCATCTCGGTCAATGCCATCCTCATCGGCATGCTGGTGGGCATAGGAGTGACCGTGTTCGCCGCCGTCCGCCCGGCTTGGAAGGCGAGCGAGGTGGCACCGATTGAGGCCCTCCGCTCGGTCGACGTCGAAGCACCCGGTGCCAGCACGCGGCGGACCATCGCCGCCGCAGCAGCCATGGTCATCGCCGCCGGTTGTTTGATTTGGGGTGTGTCTCAAGCGGACATCACTTTCACCGGCGTGGGGATTGGTGCCGCCTTCCTCGGTTTGTACCTGCTGGCCGATGTTCTCATTCGTGGGACGGCGATCGCTGTGCGACCGCTGTTGAGTCGGGCCGGGCCGACGGGAACGGTGGCCAGTCGAAACCTGCAACGCAACGCCAGCCGGACATCGGCTGCGTCCAGCGCTCTGATGATCGGAATCTGCCTCATTTCGTTCTTCACGCTGATGGCGGCCACCATCGGTCAGCTGATAGCGGGAGACTCAGGTCAGGCGTTCAAGGCCGACTTGGTGGTGCAGGGCATCGGCAACCAGCCGGAGCCGGCGCTTAACGACGAGACGCTGGAAGCGTTGGCCGCGGTGGACGGCGTCGACCGGGTGGTGCCGCTCTATCAAACCTCGGCCGTCCCGGCTGACGGGGTGGAGATCGAACGGGCCGGGCCGGGCGGTGGTGCACTGGGTGTCGCCTTCACCGATGTTGAGGGCCTTGAGCTGGCCTACGACTTCGTGGTCAACGCCGGATCGCTCGACGACGTGACCGGCAACAGTGTTGTGGTCGATCAACTCACCGCCGATGCCGCCGGGCTGGCTGTGGGAGACGGCTTTCCGTTGACGTCACAGGCCGGCCAGGTGGATGTTGTTGTCGGCGCCATTATCGAGACGTCCCTGCCCGGCACGCCTCAACCGGCCATCATCGGCGACGTCGAGTTGGCTGAGTCGTTCGGCTACACCCTTCCGGCCACCGCCGCATATCTGGTGGGAGACGCCGAACAAGGCGACGTGAGCACCGCCATCGACCTGCCGACCATCGAGGTGGTGACCGCCGATGACTACATCGACGGGCTCAGCTCCAATCTGGACACCATCTTGGCTCTGGTATACGCCCTCTTGGCCGTGGCCGTCATCGTGGCCTTGGTCGGAATCGCCAATACGGTCTCGCTGGCGATCTCCGAGCGGGTTGGGGAGATCGCCGCCACCCGGGCGGCCGGGGCGTCGAGCCGTCAGATCCTTTGGTCGCTGTTGGCCGAGTTCGGTTTGCTCGCTCTGGTCGGAATCGTCTCGGGCCTGGCTCTGGCCTGGGTGTCGGCCGCCACGTTTTTCACCACCCTTTCCGACGGACAAATCGGAACCCCGGAGACCGACCTGGTAACCGGTGGGCTGATCATCACCGGTGGCTTGGCCGCCGCAGTGGCCGCCAGCTGGTTCCCTGCCCGCTCTGCGTCGCGAACCGACATTCTCGACGTGCTTAGAGCCGACTAGCCGCGCCGCCACCACAGTCATGCGGTCCAAAGAACGCGTAAGCGTAGACACATTCCAATAAGGGAGAAAGACATGAACTTCATCAAGGCGGACGGCGTCCCTCTGATCCTCACCATCTTTGCTGCCATCATGGGCGTTGGCGGCACGGTTATTGGCATAGGCGCACTTATAGATCCGACGACTGCCATCGATTTCGTCGACGGTGCTGACAAGCTTGGCACCTCGTGGGCCGGTCGCAATACCGGCCTGGGCTTTGCCGCCCTTTTGGCCGTCGTTCTCCGTAGGGCCGGCGCCTACGCCGTTGCCTTCGGTGCGGCAGTGTGGCGGGAACTCAGTGACGTCATCGCCGGGTTGTCCGACGGTGGCTCCATGACCGCGTCGTTGGCCGTGTTCGCCCTCATCGGGGTGCTTGAGTTGGTGGCCATGGTCATCTGCGCTCGGGCCGCCATGGCCCAAAACGCCAATCCGGCCACCAGTTGATCTGATTGAATACCC
>JAHDFR010000214.1:2157-5753 GCA_020628065.1 Acidimicrobiales bacterium | reverse complement strand
CCACGTCAATGGTGATGCCCTGTTCCCGCTCGGCCCGCAGGCCGTCGGTCAGCAGCGCCAGGTTGGTGTGTTCGTCACCCCGTTGGGCGCTGGTGTTCTCGATCGACTCCAGCTGGTCCTCGAAGATTGACTTCGAGTCGTACAGCAGGCGGCCGATGAGCGTGCTTTTGCCGTCGTCCACCGACCCGGCGGTGGCTAGTCGTAGCAGATCCATTGTTAGAAGTAACCTTCCTTCTTACGGTCTTCCATGGCCGCTTCGCTGGCCCTGTCGTCGGCTCGGGTGGCGCCACGCTCGGTGACCCGGGTGGCTCCTACCTCTTCGATGATCTTGTCGATGCTGTCGGCGGCCGACTCGACCGCGCCGGTGCAGGTGGCATCGCCGATGGTGCGGAACCGAACCTTGCGGGTCTCGACGTGCTCACCCTCTTCCGGCTGGAGGAATTCGGTTACCGCCAGCCACATACCGTCGCGGTGGAACACTTCACGGTCATGGGCGAAGTACACGTGTGGTACCTCGATGCCGGCGTCACGGATGTAATGCCACACGTCCAGCTCGGTCCAGTTGGAGATGGGGAAGATCCGCATGTGCTCGCCCTGGTTGTGGCGTCCGTTGTAGAGACTCCACAATTCGGGTCGCTGACCCTTGGGATCCCACTGACCGAACTCGTCGCGGAAGCTGTATACCCGCTCCTTGGCCCGGGCCTTCTCCTCGTCCCGACGGGCGCCGCCGAACAAGGCGTCGAATCGGTGCTCCTCGATGCCATCCAGCAGCACACCGGTCTGGAGCCGGTTGCGGGAAGCGCCGCGGCCGGTCTCCTCGGTGGCCTTGCCCGAATCGATGGCGTCCTGGACGGAAGCCACGACAAGGCGGAGGCCGTGCTGTTCAACCATGCGGTCCCGGAACTCGATGACCTCGGGGAAGTTGTGCCCGGTATCGACGTGCATGATCGGGAACGGCAACGGTGCCGGCTCGAAAGCCTTGATCGCTAGATGCAGGCAAATGATGGAGTCTTTGCCGCCGGAAAACAGCAGGCAGGGGCGTTCGAATTCGGATGCCACTTCACGGAAAATGAAGATGGCCTCCGCCTCCAGATTCGCCACTTGGGAAAGGCTGGTTGACATGAGTGGTCCTCTTGCGGGTGGTCCTTGCTAAGACTCCTTCGGCCCCTGCCATGCCAGAGTTGAGTTGCCGAAGTTGAGTTATCGCCAAGTAGACGGCCAACCAGTCGGATACAACCCGACCAAAATGGGCTCAGGTCGCCTTGGCCACGCGTCGAAGAACTGCCTATGGCAGCAGCGATCGACACGCAGCCCCATCGGGCGGACCAACAGCAACAGGCAGAGAAACCGGGAGAGCAGCCGGGCGGAACCGAAGGGCGGGTGCTTTTCGTTTCATCATCCGGCGGACACCTGGCCCAGCTGATCCAGCTCAAGCCCTGGTGGGACAAATACGAGCGCCAGTGGGTCACCTTCGACCTCCCTGACGCCCGCTCAAAGCTTGAAGGCGAGACCATGATTCCCGCTCACTTTCCCACCACCCGCAACGTGGTCAACCTGGCCCGCAACACCCCGCTGGCCCGTCGAGTATTGAAAGACTTCCGGCCGGACGTCGTCATTTCCAACGGCGCCGGGGTGGCGCTGCCGTTCTTCGCCGTGGCCAAAGCCATGGGCATCCCCACCGTCTATCTAGAGGTGTACGACCGGGTCGACTCCCGAACGCTGACCGGACGACTGGTCCAACCGTTCACGTCCCGATTCTGTGTGCAGTGGCCGGAGCAGCAGTCGCTGTATGCCGGCAGCGTGCTGACCGGACCGATTTACTAAACCGCCGACCAGGATTGCGAGAGTACAAATGAGTTCAGTTGATCCAACACTTGAACTGGAAACCAACGAGCTGCAAGCCCAGTCGGTGACTTCCGGTCCCACGGAGACTGCGGTGTCGCAGGTTTCAGGCCCTGAAGCTGAGGAAGCGACTGCCGCTCCGGCGGTTGGTGCCACCGATGCCGTCGACCAGGTTGTCGCCGAGCGGCGCCGCTCGGAAGACATCGAAGGCGACGCCCTGGAGGCCGGTCGAGACGTCGCTCAGGTGGTGGTGTCGGTGGGAACCGACCACCACCGATTCGACCGTTTGATCGGCTGGATGGACGAATGGCGCAGAGCCAATCTTGGTGTGACTGTCCTTATCCAGCGCGGTACATCCGCTCGATCGGAGATGGGCGGCTGCCACGAGCTCATACCGCACGCCGATCTTTTACAGCGTTTCGCCGAGGCCACCGCCGTCGTCAGTCACGGGGGCCCGTCCACGGTGATGGATGCCCGAATGTCGGGCCGCTTTCCCATTGTGATGGCTCGCAACCCGGCCTACGAGGAGCACGTCGACGATCACCAGATGCGTTTCGCCGACCATCTGAAGAAACACGGCGTCGCTGATGTGGTCGACACCAAGCAAGGTCTGTTTGACGCCCTCGATCGGGCCATGACCAACCCCGATGCCTACACGGTTCCGGTCACCGACGCCGCCGCTGAGGGCATTCATGAGTTCGGCCGTTTGGTCGATGGACTCATGGGCGCCTGACGGCGGACTCCGCCAACAACGTCATCACTTCTCGTCACTCACATCGGAGACAGCCGTGACCACCACCAACGCTTCAGACCTTTCCGAGCAGCTTCCTGAGCATCTAGCCGACCAGTCGGTGTCGGTGATCATTGCCACCAGAGACCGGCCTCAGCTGCTGCGTCGAGCCGTTGACGCCGTGATCAATCAGCGTCACCCCGACGATGTCGAGATCATCCTGGTGTTCGACCGCTCCGAGCCCGACCACTCGTGGGAGCGAGACGAGGGTGGACTACGGATCGTGGTAACAACCAACGGTCGCACTCCCGGTCTGCCCGGCGCCCGCAACAGCGGAATCGACAAAGCCTCCAACGCCTGGATCGCCCTGTGCGACGATGACGACGAGTGGCTCCCTGGCAAACTGCAGGCCCAGTTCCAGGCGCTGGCCAAAAACCCGGCCGCCCGGGCTGCCTGTACCGGCGTGCTAATTCACTTTGAAGGCAATGACACCCCCCGGTTGCCGGACCCGTCCAAGTTGACCTTCGATGGTTTTCTCGACGACCGGATGACCGAAGTTCACCCGTCAAGTTGGTTGGTTCACAAGCAGACCCTGTTGGACGACATCGGGCTGGTCGATGAGGAGATTCCCGGCGGTTACGCCGAGGACTACGATTTCATGCTGCGCACCGCTCGGGTATGCCCGATCGCGGTGGCCCCTCAGCCATTGACCCGAGTCTGGTGGCACGGAGCTTCGTTCTTCTTTGAACGTTGGAAGATGATCGATGAGGCGCTCGATTACCTCACCGACAAGTATCCCGAGTTCAAGAACCACAAAGCCGGCCTGGCCCGCATCCGCGGCCAGCAGGCAGTGGCCAAAGCCGCCATGGGCGACCGCGAAGGTGCGTTCAAGACCATCGCCGAGATCGCCAAGCTCAACCCCACCGAGAAGCGGGTTCCGCTAGCGCTGGCCGTTGCCGCCGGACTACCGGCCGAGAAAGCGCTCAAAGCGGCCCACAAATTCGGCAAAGGCATATAAGTCGGA
>JAHDFR010000214.1:0-2057 GCA_020628065.1 Acidimicrobiales bacterium | reverse complement strand
GCTGAGAACGTGGCCCACGGCTGATCAACCACCCTGTCCAGGCACCAGCGCACTCCGGCTTCGCCGCCGAAAATAGCCGGATCCAACTCGTACATGCCAAAGGGCAACATCCCGCCGTTGGCTTCGGCTTGCGCCGCTCGACCGGGCGGCTGACCGGGGTCTTCGACAATCGGGGCGTGGCCGTCGAGGTACACAACTGCTCTCAGCCGGTCGGCGACGTGACCGGCCACCTGGGTGATGACCTTGCCGCCATAGCTGTGACCGACCAGGGTTACGTTGGCCAGATCAAACACCTCGATAAGGCTGATCACGTCCTGCACATGGTCGGCCAACCCGATGTGCGGTCCCGACAAATGCCTTTTGGCGCCGTGACCGGTGAGGGAGACCGGGTGGACGGCCCGCCCCGACGGCCGCAGAGCAGGCAGAACTGGAAGCCAGCTCCACTCACCAACCCAGGCACCGTGCACCAACACGATCGGTTGGTCGCTGTTGCCCCACGAGGAATCCGTTGATGGTCGGTTCATGAAATCAAGCTACGAACCGTCGGTGGCGGCACCAACGGTAACCAGCACTTGACCGAGTGCTGACTTGTTTTTGAGTGAAACGGTGAGCGCGCCATCGGCCAGGGAGAACCGGGTTGACGCCCAGTAGTCGGGATGGTTGACACTCTCGTCCTGGGTTACTGTTGCCCCCGGGACACATGATCGGACTTGATCAACCTTGACCTCATAGTTCGCCGGCCCGTCGCCTGATGCGGCAGCGTATTCCCAAGTACACAGGTACAGCGTGCTCTCAACGTCGGTGGTGAGGGAGCAGTTGGTGGCGCCTTCGAGCTCAACCGGCGGCAGGCTTTCGGTCGCCGGATCGTCGGCGTCGCCGCTTCGGATGCCAACGAACCCATCAGCCATTTGATCAACCAGTTCGTTGATCTCAGAGCATCTGTCGCTGCCTGTCAGCGCCACTGCAACTATGAGAGCCAGTCCGCAGCAGACGGCGACTGTGGCCACACGAACCGGAGATCCGAACACGCTTTCAATCTAGTTTGATCTCGGTTGGGGCTCCAGAGCGATTGGGGTTTGCCGACACTTGTCCGGGATGGGCCGCTAGGGCACTGGTCCGTCCGGTCCGCAGGTCAGCTCGATGTCGCGTTCAAACGGTGGGGCCAGCGGTTCGAGACCCGAGGCGGCACAAGCTATCTCCCAGTCCAACGGCCACGGATTGGCGGTGCACGGGTCAACCCCGGACGACTGTTGAGCCATGACCGGCGCCGGTTGCCCGTCGCCGGCACAACGAGATTCCGGGTGGTGTTGGCCAAGCAGATGGCCAATCTCGTGGTTGACCAACATGGTGCGATACTCCTCCAGGTCGGCCGGCCAGTCGTCCACCGCGGTGCGCCAACGGTCGGCGTTGAGGGCGACCACCGGGCCGATCTGACAGGAGAAGCGGCCGAAAGTGTCGTAGGGCAGACACAACGAATCAACCTCCGGCCCTTCGGCCAGGATCACGGTGTAGCTGTGATCGGCGACGTCGGCAGCGTCTGAAGTCTGTCCGCCAACCCGAGAGAACGTGAACTCGAAGCCGGCCCCGACCCAACCGCGTTGATCGGTCATGACCGTTTCGACAAACGACTCGAACCCGGCAGTGGCCTCGTCGTCAACCCTGCGGTCCAAGCGTAGGTGGATGGCAATGGGGCGTTCATCCTTGGCCGGCACTTCGGTTGGTGTGGTTGTGATCTCAATGGCGCCGGATTCCGGCTCAATCTGAGACGAACGGAGTTCACCAGGCGGGCTGCAGGTGGCCAGGACCGCAGCGGCACAGATCGAAGCGGCACGGAGCGAAGCGACGGCGGTTGCCGACCGAAACGGTCGGGCGAGGTTCATGGTTTGAGGCTAGCGTTGCGCCACCGTCAGAGGCTGGGCCACGCTCCCTCAACCGAATTCCTGTGGCCAAGCGGCAGCGGGCCCAATAGAGTGGAGCGTCCGGCCGCCCCTTTGGAAGGCCGGTTCCGCCCTCGTAGCTCAGTGGATAGAGCATCGGCCTCCGGAGCCGTGAGCGCA
>JAHDFR010000213.1:1443-5771 GCA_020628065.1 Acidimicrobiales bacterium | reverse complement strand
GCGGTGTCGGCCATGGTGAACACCCAGGAACGAAACACCAGAGCTCTGGAGCTCTACGAGCGGACCGGTTTCATCCGCCAGCGCGACGGCCTCGTCGTACTGCGGTGGGACCGAGGTTCGTGACGTGTAGGTCACGGCGGACCACAGACACTCACACAACTTCATCACCACCACCGGCCTCACCGGCTCTCCGGCGGGTCGCCGCCCGGCTTCGTGCCGCTACCCGTCCGACGATCATGTTCAGCATCACGTTGGCTCTGTGCATCGGATGGCCGGCGACGGCTGCCTTCGCTCAAACCTCAAATGGGGTTGAGCCAATCCAGTTGGCCATCACCGCACAAAGTGCGGTGGTGCCGACGGAGGGAACCTTTGTCATCGAGTTGGCGGTCAACCGGCTCTCGGCCGTTACCGCCCAGGAAGGCGAATTTAAGCTGACAGCCACCGTGTTCGACCGCCTGCGGGACGAAGACGGTGTTGACCTGCAGCCGGCTGTTCCCATCGCCCGTTATGACACGGTGGCCGTCACCGACCTCAAACGGAACCGTAACGGCCGACTCAGGGTTGAACTGCCGATCATGGCCGTTGACCCTGAAGGTAGCGACTCTGGTCAGGCCGATGTAGAGGGTGCGGTGGCCCTAGCCGAACCGGGTGTGTACCCGGTCACGCTCGACCTGACCGGCCCGGACGGGGCGGTGGCATCAACCAGAACCAACCTCATCCGCCTGCCGGTCGACGACAATGGCCGCATTTCGCAGATCCTCGGCCCGGTGGCCGTCATCCTTGCTGTCAGCCCCGAACCCACCGGCACCGGCCAAGACCGGGACGGACAGGCTCAGTCGGCAACAACGGACACCAAGCTGACCATCAGCCAGGCCGTAGACGTGTTGGCCGAACTGCCCGACCTTCCAATCGCCGTGCTTCTCGAAGCCGACACGTTGACCCGGCTGGCGGAACGACCGGACCAAGCGTCCGCCTTGGCTGCGGCCCTGGGTGATCGACCGCTGTTCGTCGGACCGGCAGTGGAGCTGGACCCCTCAGCTCTGGCCGAGGTTGGGCAGTCTCACGTGTTCGGACAGGCGATGGAACAAACATGGTCACAGGCCCGTGGTATCGGCCTTCAACCGGACACCAGTGTTACGGTCATCACCCGGCAGCTGACGTCGGGCGGAGTGGAGGCGCTGGTCGACGCCGGAGTCACCACCGCCATTGACACCAGCGAAAGTTCATCCACGAACGACGTGGTCACCGTCAACAACAAACGCCTCAAACTGATTCGATTCGAAGACGACATCTCGTCCGGCTTCAGGCCGGGAGACACAGCCTCGCTCACCGCCAACCGGTCGTTGGCCCGTCTGGTTCTGCGCTATCAAACCGACCGCTCGCCGGCCGTGCTTCGAGGCGACAGCGCAGGAGTGGATCAAACCAACGGGCTCGGCGTTCTGTTGCGTTGGATTGACCGTCTTGACGATCAGGGGCGGGCCCGCACCGAACTGGCCACCGAGATTGAACCGGCCACGGCTAGACGGCTGGCGGAGCGACCGAACCAGAATCTTGACGTGCACCGCCAGCTGTTGAGCGACATCAACCAGCTGCTGGCCAGCTTCACCGCCATGTACGATCTTGAGGGCCAGGACAGTCAGCCGGCCGGGCAGACCACCCCCAACGACTACCGTCGCAATCTTCGTTCGGCTCTGACGGTTGATCTGACACCTCAGGAACGGCATCGGGCTCTGCTGTTGTTCTCCGAAGAGTTGGCGGGGGAAATCGAGGTGTTGGCCTTACCGGTTGCGCAGCCGGTGACGATGGCGGCCAGCGTGGGCGAAGTTCCGGTGATCATTGAGAGTCGGGCCGCCGGGCCCAGACGAGTGATGCTGCAGTTCCGCAGCGACAAGGTAATCGTTGAACAGGATCGCCAGTTGGTACTGCTCGATCCCGGTGTCAGTTCCATTGATGTGAGCGTGCAGGCCAGAACGCTTGGCGCCTCCCAACTCCAGATGTCGGTGTGGACACCGGACGGCGAGCAGATTTTGGCCTCCAACCAATTTCAGATTCGATCGACCGCCGTGCCCGGCCTCGGGGTGTTGATCTCCATCGTGGCCGTGGCGCTGCTGATTCTGTGGTGGGTCCTCGACCATCGTCGACGACGCCGCCAGAACGCCCTCGATCTACGAGAAGTCGCAGTCGACCCGTCTGGCATTGAGCGGCCGATGGTGGCCATCTCCGCTCAGTCGGTCACCGTCCTTGTCCCTCAGGACAACCCATAGTCTACGAAAACCGACTAGGCACCAGTTTTGCCGGAGCAACTGGTGGCGAGACGCCCCGCATCTAAGCCGCTAGCGTAGAGGCGTGGGTTTTGGCAGGAGGGACAGCGCATCGCCTTATACGGACGCGGTCCCGGCCCACAGGCAAGCGTTGAAATCTCGCAGCAGGCAAGCGGTATGACGAATCCCCAACCTCCGGCACAGGTGCAACCCGGCACCCGGCTGGCTGGTCGATACGAACTTTTGGCACCTATAGCGTCTGGCGGAATGGCGCAGGTTTGGCGCGCCAAGGACACAGTGCTCGATCGCCTGGTGGCGGTCAAAATCCTGCATTCGCACCTGGCGGTCGACGCCGGGTTCGTGGCTCGGTTCCGTCGAGAGGCCATCTCATCGGCCCGCCTGTCCCATACGTCGATCGTGGCTGTCTACGACACCATCAGCGACGGTGGGGTCGAGGCCATCGTGATGGAGCTGATCAACGGTAAGACGCTACGCGCCATGCTCGATGAGCGCCCGGTCCTGCCTCCCGATCAGGTGGTGTCGATAGGCCGACAGATCTCCGACGCTCTAGCCGAAGCCCACCGCTCCGGCATCGTGCACCGCGACATCAAACCGGCCAACATCATGGTCGACAACGACCAGAGGGTGGTGGTCACCGACTTCGGCATCGCCAAAGCCAACAAGGATGCCGACCTCACCCACACCGGCACGCTGCTGGGCACGGCCAAGTATCTGGCCCCGGAGCAGGTGGCCGGCGAACCCGTGGACGCCCGGGCTGATCTGTACTCGGTTGGTGTGGTCCTGTTCGAAGCGGCCACCGGCGCGCCACCGTTCAAGGCGGAAACCGACGCCGCCACCGCACTGGCCCGCCTACAGGTGGCAGCCCCCCGATGCAGTGAGAGGGTGGCGGGAATACCCGTTGACCTCGACAACGTGATCGCCACCGCCATGGCCCGCAACCCGGAACAGCGCTACGACACCGCTGACAGCCTGAAAGCGGCACTGGAGGCGGTCAACCTGTTGAACGTGGCGCCACTTCAACCCGCTCCAGTGCAGCCGGCGCCCGCCTACGATCCGGCCGCCGCCGGAAGCGTTGGGGTCACCGGCCAGGCACCGCCGGTTCACGTTCAAGCGCCCGGCGGTCCGGCCCAACCGGCGGCACCTCCTTCTGACGGCACGGCCATGATGTCTGACTCGATGATCATGGAGACCCCCCATGAGGCCAAGTCTCGTGGAGGGCGGGACCGGAGACGCTCGGGGCGTAACGGGCCGGACCGTCGCCAAGCCAAACCGCCCCGTGCCCGGGGTTGGATGGGTCGCACCGCTGTTGGCCTCCTGATCATCGCCGGTTTGTTGATCGCCGGGCTGTTGGCCCTGGGGATCGGCGGCGGTTTCGGCGGACTCGGTTTCGGTGGCGGCGTTGACGCCGGTTCGGTGCAGGGTCCAGCCACGATCGTTCAGGCAATCTCCTACGACCCAAACGGTGATGACAAAGAAGAGTGGCAGCAGCGCGTAGGCCTGGCCTATGACGGCGATGAGAACACCCGCTGGTACACCCGCACCTACAGCAACACTAACTTCAGCGGCAAAGGCGGCGTCGGCGTGTTCTATGAGCTGGAAGAGCCGAGAACTGTAGATTCGGTCACTATCACCACTACCACCAAGGGGTGGTCGGCTGAGGTGTACGTTGCTGATGATCTGGCGTTTGAAGGCACCACGGCTGTGGTTGGTTCACCGGGCGAGTTTGGGGAGCTGGTTGGATCTACCGAGGATGTAGATGGATCAGCTGAGATTGATCTAGATGGCTCGGAAGCCCGATGGGTTTTGGTTTGGTACACCGAGAGCGGGTCAACCATCGACCGAGACGGCAATTTGCGCAACCGCGTCGAAGTCAACGAGCTCGTCATCAGCTGACGTTGTTGCCGGAATCCGGTCCAGCCACCGGGCTATGCTCGCTGGAATCGAACGATCCGATGAGGAGCTGGTAGCTCGAGCTCAGGCGGGTGCAAGGGAGGCGGTCGACGAACTCCTTCGCCGCCACTACGACCGGCTATACGCCGTGTGCCG
>JAHDFR010000213.1:0-1343 GCA_020628065.1 Acidimicrobiales bacterium | reverse complement strand
GTCTCCGACGAACTGGATCATGCCCTGTCGCAGATCGCCGAAGACTTTCGCATGCCGGTCCTGATGCGCGACATCGGTGGCCTTGACTACGCCGAAATTGCTCAGGCGCTGGACATTCCACCCGGCACGGTTCGTTCCCGCATCGCCCGCGGCCGACGGCAACTGGCCTCGATTCTCAACGGCCCCGACACCCACCCTTCGAATCAGAGTGAATTAGGTGAAATTACCCGTAAGAGCACGGAAATATCGCCAAGCTCCCCCGGTGATTCAAGAAGTCGGGAACCAAACGATCGTCGGCAACGTCCAACCGACCAGAGCACGCCATGAGTAGATCCCAATGACCGAAGCAGAACGCGACGTTCTGGCGTCCGTCTACCTTGACGGCGAGGCCTCCCCGGAAGAGGTGGCCCTGGTCGAACGCGACCCTGACCTGCTGGCCAGAGTTGAGACGTTCCGCACCGTTCGAGACACTGTGGCAATACGGGCCTCAAGCTCAGGTCCGCCCCAGGGTTTGAAGGATCGACAGCTGTCGGCCGCCCTGGAACTGTTCGACTCCCAGCCGGTGGCTACTCCTGAGCCAACGCCGCCCGAGTCCGGGGCTGCTGAAGGAGTCATCGATCTCACCAGCCGTAGACGGGATCGCGAAGCCGCCAAACCCGGGCGACAGGCGGAACGTTTCTCGATGCTGGCCGCAGCCGCCGGCGCCATGGTTCTACTGGTCGGAGGCGTCTTTCTGGCCGTCCAGGTTGGAGGCGGCGACGACAGCGATTCGGTGGCCATGGAGCTGACAGCCGACAGCGCCGAAGACGCCGAGTTCATCGAACCGGCGGCCGAAGAAACAGCTGAAGAAACGGCCGAAGCCATGGCAGACGAGGCCCTCACAGAAGAGATGGAAGAAGAGGAAGCGGTCGACAGCGAAGCCGCTCTCAGCACCGGAGCAGTCGACGAGTCGACGGCGAGCACCATCGCCACCGAACAATTCGTGGGAGACGCTGAAGAAGAGTTCGCTGAAGAAGACCGGGACGAGGCGCTGAGTACGGCCGGCACCACCACAACGCTCCCCGACATTCGCCGCGAGAGCGTGCCCGACGAAGGGTTCTTCCCTCAGGATCCGGTGGTCATCTACCCGCTGCAACCATCCGGCCAGGACCTGGTGGACGACCTGACACTTGTTTGGCGGGACCCGGATTCATCGATGTGCCGAGGCCTCTACCAGCACCCCGAGAACGCCCTGTTGATCGCCTACCTACCGGTCGAGATCACCAACGGACCGAACGGTTTGCCGCAGGTCCAAGAAGCGCTGTACTTCACCTTCAACAACGACGTTGAGGTGGTGCTGGTGG
>JAHDFR010000212.1 GCA_020628065.1 Acidimicrobiales bacterium | reverse complement strand
TGCTGACGCACGGTGTTGGAACGCTCAGTGAGATCGGTGATTCGAGCCTCCAACAGCGAACGGAACTGATCGTCCGACAGTCCATTGTTGAGGATTGAGCCCATCTCGTCCAGCGACAGGCCGAGGTCTTTCAACGCTTTAACCCGACGCACCCGATTGATCTGGTCGAGCCCGTATCGGCGGTAGCCGGTATGGTCGTCGACGTCGGCCGGGGGCACCAACCCGATGTCGCTGTAGTAGCGAATCGTCTTGACCGGCAGATCGGCAAGCCGAGCGAACTCTCCTATGCGCAACAGCATGTCGGTAATGGTGCGACCTCCCGTAACGGGAGAGTCAAGCGTAGAGCGACTACTTCTTGCTCATGCAACCCGGAAGCACGTTGAGGTCGAAGCGATGCTGGTTGGCTTCCATCCACTCTTCGAAGATGTCAGCCGAGAAGGGGCTGATGCTGTGCATGAGGACAACGTCGCCTTCGGCCACGGCGTCCAACGCCCCCAGCGTTCTCTCCTGCCCTTGACGCCAATCCCAGCTGTCGACATCCCACAGACCCCAATGCCCGCCCCACTTTGCCGTCCAGGTCTCATTGCCGATACCGAGTTCGACGGCAATGGCGTGAACACGGTCGTTGACCTTGGCTTCCGGAGGTCGGTAGCAGCTTATCTTCTGACCGCTGAGCCGCTCGAGCGCTTCGTTGGCCTCAACCAGTTGGCGGCGGACTTCCGAATCCGACAGTGAAGTCAGACGGGGATGGGTGTACGTGTGATTGCCGAGAGCGTGACCCTCATCCACCATGCGCCGGATCTGGTCGGGGAACGCATCGGCTGCGCGGCCAACCACGAAAAACGTGGCCTGAGCGTTGTACACCTTGAGCAGGTCGAGAATGCGATCGGTGACCCCCAGATGGTCCGGCCCGTCGTCGAAGGTGAAGAACACTTCGGGGCGAGCAACTTGCCGAGGGTAGGTGACACCGCTCTCAGTTCGTATGCGTTCCGGGTCCAACGCTACAGATGCGGGCCGGGTGTTGGAGGAGAGGTCGCCGTCGGCGGGGGTGGAACTGTCGATCAACAGTTTGCCCACGATTGGTTGACTGACGCTGGCGGCTGCTGCCGGAGATTGATCGTGTGTCAGGGTGGCGACCGACGCCAACACGGATAGGGCGACAAACAGCCGGACAACCATGCTGGCCGCCGACTGTTGCCTCCGCTGCGGATCAGACTCTGCACCCATCGTCACCGGCTGCCTTTCGGCGGTTGCCGTGCCGCCGCTTACCTTTCGTCGGGTAACAGCGCCAAAAGCCCTATACCGGTTCGGTCAGTGACCGTCCGGCTCTGTTGCGAGCGCCGCCCGGTCGTGCAACAGTGAGCAGCCATGGATGCCAGCACGGATGGAATTGATGATGGACGGACCGGTCGCACGGTTGAGCTACTGCAAACCCTCATTCGCAACGCCTGTGTGAACCACGGGACCGAAGAATCCGGTGAAGAGGTCCGCAACGTCGACACGCTGAAGTCCGTCCTCGACGGCGTTGGGGCGACGTACGAGACCTATGAGGCCGCTCCCGGGCGGGTGTCGCTGGTATCGCGCATCGAGGGCTCGGACCCCGATGCGCCCTCGCTGTGTTTGATGGGCCACACCGACGTGGTACCGGTGGAGGAGTCGGGCTGGGACCGTGACCCGTTCGGCGGCGAACTGGTGGACGGCGAAGTGTGGGGCCGGGGTGCAGTCGACATGTTGAACATCACCTCGTCCATGGCGGTGGCTTACGCCGACGTGGTGGCTTCTGGTCGAAGGCCCAGAGGTGACCTGATCTTCTTCGCCGTTGCCGATGAGGAAGCCGGATCGGTGTACGGCGCCCAATGGATGGCCGACAACCACCGTGACGCCATGTACGCCGACTACGTCCTCACCGAAAACGGTGGCCTGCACGGCGGCGGGTCGGAACCAAGTATTCGCATGAACATCGGCGAAAAGGGCGTGGCCTGGCGCCGAATCAAAGTGAAAGGTCAGCCCGGCCACGGCTCCATGCCATTCCGGGCCGACAACGCTTTGATTCGAGCTGCCGGCGTGGTTGATCGCCTGGCCCAGTACAGCCCTCCCGCTCGGCTGACCGAACTGTGGCCCTCGGTGGTGGAGTCGCTCGACGTTGACGCCGAAACCAAGGAGCTGATGCGGGACCCGGCGGCGGTGGAGGAGATCCTGGCTGTCATGCCGAATGCCGGGGCAGCCAGCTTTCTGCACGCCTGTTCTCACACCACGCTGTCACCCAACCTGGTCGACGGTGGCCAGATGAAAACCAACGTGATCCCCGGTTCGGTCGAGTTGCACGTTGACATGCGAACGTTGCCGGGGGAAACAGCCGATGACGTGGATGCCCATCTGCGGGAAGCGCTGGGTGACGAGTTGTACGACACGGTGGAAATCGAGCCGATCATTACCAACGAGTCGTCGATGTCGCAGATAGACACGCCGCTGTGGGACTCGTTGTCCCGGTCGGTGTCGAAGCATTTCCCCGGCTCGATTCTGGCTCCGGCCATGACGGTGGGTTTCACCGACGCCCGGGTCTACCGGGATCTCGGAGCGGTGGCCTACGGTGCCGGATTGTTCAGCCCCGACCTTGACCCGGGCGATTTCGCCCGCCGGTTCCATGGCCACAACGAACGGATCGACGTCGAGTCACTACGGCTGACCACCGAGCTGTGGGCTGATGTCATGACCGACATGATGGGCGTCTGAGCAGCCACTGGCCGCTGTCGGCCGGCTAACCGAGAATGCTAACCGAGAATGATGGTGTCGGGGTCGGTGTCTTTGAACTTGACCGAACGTCGCCCGGCCCGCCAATGCTCGGTGCGGGTCAGATAGAGGTCATAGCCGGCGCCCATGGTGCCGACCATGGCGCCCCGATTGTCGCTCTGCACAAACGCAATGGCGTAGCGCACGCCCTTCTCCGAGGTCTTGCCCACCACTTCGTTCATCATGGCCAGCGCCTGAGACATGACGTTGCGTTTGCGGTATGCCGGGGGAACCCAGGCCCCCTCGACGAGGGCACTGTCACCGTTGAGGTCGGGAAACAGCGGACCCCAGTAGTCCCGAACCTTGTCGTTCTGATGTGGCGGGATGAACCACTGCAGATAGGCCGGATCGCCGTCGCCGGTAACGGCGACGTGACCACCTTCGAAGCCGGCCTCCCAGATGGTTCGGCGGCGCTCCAGCAACGCTCGGTTGCGGTCGTTCAGGCCGCCAACGTCAAAGACCCTTGGGGCGATGTCGTCATCCAGCGGGACGACATAGAGTGGCACCTCCGACGGCGACGGTTCGTCGTAGGTCTTGGTGAACTCGTGCCGGAACCCGTAGGACACGGTCTCTGAGTTCACCCACCCTTTGACGTCACCGACTGCTCCTGAAATGTCGCCGCGGCCCACCTGCCGCGCCAATACGCCAAGTCGTTCCACCGCTCGACTCATTGCTGCCACCTCGCACTCGTTGTGTACCCAGTAGCGCAGAACCAGTCTGCGCTACTGGTACAAACGGAACGCGGTGGGAAAAGGTTGCGTCGTCGGTTGAATCCGGGCCCTACTCGTAGTGGTCGATCTCCTGGCGACCGGCTCGCATTTCGGTGACCGCCTGGTTGACGTCGGCTACTGCTTCCTCCAGCTGGGCGGCCACCGTTTCCATGTCGGCGGTGAAGTCCAGCTGGTCGATCAGATGAGTCAAGCGACCTCTGGCCCGCCAGGCGGCGAACTTGGCCCACTCGGTCCAAAGCACCTCGTGGTCGTCAACCACAATCAGGTCCTTGGTTCGGCTCTGCTCATCTTTGCTGGGGTCGATCGACACGTAGCCGTTGACCATGGTGATGCGCTCGGCTTGTTCGGCAAGTGGAGCACCACGATGCACCACCATGTCACCATGAAGGGCGACCACGTAGCCCGGCCTCAGGTCTGGTGCTCGCACTCGGTCACGGGGTGGAGTTTCGCCTTTGGCGGCCAGCTCTGCCGCCTCGCCTTTCGTTCCGAGGAAGATTTCGAAGCCGCCGCCGGGTGCGTTGGCCAGATCGGTCACTGCCATCACGTAGTCCAGCGGCAGGGTGTCGTGGTGCCACTTGTCCACCGCGGTCTGAATGGCGGACGGCTCGTAGTTGAGGTGGCCGAGGTGAACCGGCATGGGGTGAGGGGCGATGTCGATGCCGTAGATCTTCGACAAATGATCGTTGACGTCCGGACTGATGCAAAGGTCTCGAAGCCACTGTGACCGGTAGCATCCACCGCGGGTCATTCGCTCAATGCGGTCACCGGCGGGGCGGTGATACTGCTTGAGCCGGCGGGCCACCGCCAACATGACTTCGGCGCCCTCATCGGACAGCACCCGAAACGGTGACGAAACCGCTACCGGCGTGGCCTTGTCGGCGATGTCGGCGTCGCTGTAGCCCAGGTCTTTGAGGGTGGTTACCTCTTCCGGTTCTTCAAGCGCCAAGTGTCGTTCCGGGTCGAAGACGGGTTCATCGTCGAACCACTGGTAGCCGGACGGGAGAACGTCGGGGAACGGCACCGCTGCTGGCGGGCCGCTTTCCTTGGTCGTGTGCATGCCATTAGCGTGCCAGATCAGATCCCGTGACGGCAAGGCGCAGCAGTAACGTGTTGGCATGCAGGATGTGCCAACAATTGATCTCTCGGCCTTTCGGAATGATCCTGGCTCCGATGCCGCCGCCGAGGTGGCGGCCGAACTCCGTCAGGCCTGTCACGATCCGGGTTTCGTGTATCTCACCGGCCACGGTATTGACCCCGCCCTGGAGGCCGAGTTGTGGGATGTCAGTCGGGCATTCTTCGCATTGCCTGCAAACGAGCGCGAAGCCATGGCCATCGAGCACTCGCCTGCCTTTCGGGGATACACCATTCTGGGCGACGAGCGAACCGGCGGCGTGTCCGACTGGCGTGACCAACTCGATCTCGGCCCTGAACAGGACGCTCCCACCGTTGATGTCACTCCGGCGTGGTTGCGGTTGCGAGGGCCTAATCAATGGCCCATCTCCCTACCCGGTATGCAGTCAACGGTGCTGGCCTGGATGGCGCAAGTGGAGGAGCTGGGATTGACGGCGCTACGGGCTCTGGCGGTCGGATTGGGTCAGCCCATCGATCAGTTCGACGACGGGTTCCTGACCGGCTCTGATGTGCACGTCAAGATCATCCGCTACCCGGCCCAGCCGACTGAGGCCGACACCGGCCAAGGCGTGGGTTTGCATCACGACTCGGGCCTGCTCACCTTCATTTTGCAGGACGAGGTCGGCGGACTTCAGGTGCAGATGGAGGAGCGGCTGGTCGACGTTGACCCGGTGCCGGGAACCTATGTGATGAACCTGGGCGAGATGTTGCAGCGGGCCACATCCGGCTACCTGAAGGCCACCCCCCATCGGGTGCAGAGCCCGCCGCCTGGGCGGGAGCGTTTGTCGATCGCCTTCTTCTTCAACCCCCGGTTCGAGAGCCGTTTCGAACCGGTGGCTCTGCCGCCGGAGTTGGCAGCCCAGGCCCCCGGTGCCGGTGAGGGAGCATTCGGCGACCCGGTGCACGAAGTGTTCGGCGAGAACAACCTGAAGATCCGGCTGCGCTCCCATCCCGACGTTGCCGCCACGCACTACGCCGACGTAGCCCCTGATTAGGGTGAGCCATGGCTTTCAGGTCGAACGGCAATGCGGACTCCAGCTGGTTCGTGTGATTAGCTGGATTGATGGCAGGCGCAGCTGAGACACAACAGGTTGACAACCAGGAGTTGAAGGCGGCGGTCAAAGCTCGAATCGATGCCGCCGGTGGCCAGCTGACCGAACTGTCGCACGA
>JAHDFR010000042.1:32269-33503 GCA_020628065.1 Acidimicrobiales bacterium | reverse complement strand
GTCAGGTTCGGCTTCGCCGCCAGGCCGTCTGGAGCTAATTGACGCTGTTGGCTACTCTGGCGGTTTCAAGAGGTAACCATGCCAGGGACGATCTTTTCACCCGAGCGCTATCAGCAGACACGAAAGCCGATCGAAGAGGCCTCACCGCTGCCTCCTGAGGTCTACTTCTCCGAGGAATGGTACGACCGGGAGATTGAAACGATTTTCCTCAAGCGGTGGCTGGTAGCCACCCGGGAAGAGGAGATCCCCAACCCCGGCGACTACGTCCGTTTGGACATCATCGGTGAGCCCCTCATCATCATCCGCGACCACGATGGCGAGGTCCGAGCGTTGTCGGCCAGCTGCCGCCATCGAGGATCGGAACTGCTGGCCGGGTCGGGAAACTGCGCCAGGATCACGTGTCCGTACCACGCCTGGACCTACGACCTCACGGGAAGACTGTTGGCGACGCCGTCGATGCAGGAAGCCCAGGGGTTCGACAAATCGCATCACACCCTGCCATCGGTCCGGGCCGAGACCTGGGCCGGTTTTGTCTTCATCAACTTCGACCCCGACGCCATCCCGCTTTTGCAGTCGTTGGGCGGGCTGGTCGAGCGGCTGGCCAGCTACCGCATGGAGGAGATGAAAGTCACGAAGAAGTGGGAGAACCGGTTCAACGCCAACTGGAAGATATGGGTTGAAAACTCACGGGAGGGCTACCACGTTCGTACCGTCCACCGAGAGTCGCTTGATCGCTTCTACCCGGGAGCGGTTCGAACCAAGTTCCATGCCGACGGGGAACCGATGGTGTACGCCATCAACAGCAGCGACAACGAAAACGGACTTTATGTACCTCGCAACCACACGCTGCCATTTGTCGACGGGCTGTCGCCTGATGATGAGGAGATGACCCACTTCATCATTCACTACCCTCATCTGCTGTTGAACGTGCCCCCGGATCGGATCACCTTCCATCAGTACTTTCCCGAAGGTCCGGAGTGGACACGCATCACCTCGTGGTGTTGTTTCCCACAATCGACCATTGATCGGCCCGACTTCGAAGCAGAGGCCGACGAGCGGTACTACCCGTCGATGGATCTGTTCTTGGAAGAAGACAAGGGTGTTTGCGAGCTGGTCCACCGGGGTCTTCGCGGCCGCCTTCCCAGCCTGAGTCGGTACTCTCCGGCCGAGGAACGCACGGTGCACGAGTTCTCCAACTATGTGCTTGACCACGTGATCGGCCCCCAAACAGTCC
>JAHDFR010000042.1:0-32169 GCA_020628065.1 Acidimicrobiales bacterium | reverse complement strand
GCCCTCAGACGAACTAGAAAGTGCTAATGACCAAGCGCACGAATATCTCGATTCCTAACGTGGCCGAGCCTTCGAATCCGGCCGCCGGCTCACAGTGCATTCAAAAAGGGGATTGGCTTTTCATTTCAGGTCAGATCTCGATGGATGATGGCAACCTGATTGGAGCCAACGACCCGCTGGAGCAATGCCGCCAATGCCTCCGACACATTGAGGCGTACGTGACGGCCGCCGGCGGGACCCTCGACGATGTTGTCGCTCTCGACATCTTCCTAACCGACATCCGCTACCGTCCGGCGGCAGGTCAGGCCCGGGAAGAATTCTTCGAGGCGCCCGGTCCTTCGGCCACGGTTGTCGGCGGCGTCGATCTCGCCTTCGAAGGTCTGTTGGTTGAAATCAGCGCTCGGGCGGTTCTGTCCTGAGCGAAGCGATGAAGGGTCGGGCACAAACCGTTCTTGGAGCGGTTGACGCCAAGGACTTGGGACTGACCCTGGCCCACGATCATGTACTGATGGACGGGTCGTTCATGTACGTGGACCCGCCGTCGCCGACCGATCTTCACCTGGCCGACGAACCCATCAGTCTGGAAAACCGCGGCTGGGTGGCGTACCACTGGACCTCGAACCATCACAACGTGCATCTGGATTCTGAGTCCATGGCGATCGCCGAGCTGCAACGTTTCGCCGCCGCCGGTGGCAGGACGGTTGTCGACCCGACAAACAACGGTCTAGGTCGATCCGTTGATCCGCTGGTCCGCATCGCCGAGGCCACCGGATTGAACATCATCATCGGTGCCGGGTACTACCTCGGCGGAACCCACCCCGCCGACATGACCGACCGTTCCGTTGATCAGCTGACCGGCGAGATCATCAACGACATCACCACTGGCATCGATGGCTCCGACGTGCGGTCCGGCTTGATTGGGGAAATCGGCTGCACCTACCCGTGGCTCGACAATGAAAAGAAGAGCCTGCGAGCCGCCGTGGCGGCGCAAGTGGAGACCGGCGCACCACTCATGGTGCACCCCGGCCGTGATCCGAACTCCCCGGAGGAAATCGCCCAGATCGTGGCCGAGGAGGGCGGAGATCTCACCCGGACCGCAATCTGTCACATCGACCGGACATGCATAGATCGCAGTTGGCTGGCGGAGATGGCCGCTACCGGCATCTACCTCGAATACGATCTCTTCGGCAACGAGAGCTCGTGGTACCCGCCCAACACCGCAGTCGACATGCCTTCGGACGCCCAACGTATGGATGTTGTGCTGTGGCACTTCGAAAACGGTTTTGAACGCCAGATTCTGCTGTCGCACGACATCGCCACCAAACATCGGCTGCATGCCTACGGCGGTCTGGGGTACGACCATCTCGTTACCAACGTCATGCCCCGCCTACGGGCGCGAGGGCTTAGTCAAGCTGACGTCGACCTTCTCGTCACAGAGAATCCGGCTCGGTTCTTGGCCTTCGCCTAGGCGGGTCGGCGTCGACGGCATCCGTTGGTCCTGTCCTGCGGCAGGTGCGGTTAGTCTTTCGTTGGTGGCCGTGCCCGATCAGATCGATGCCAACCTCCGAGGCCTCGTGCTGCAAGCGGTTGATGCCCAAGCCATTGTCGACGTCCAGGTCATTCAGAGTCTTTGGAGCGGCTACGGGCAAATCTTGCGATGCCACCTCGCCGGCGGAACCCGCTCAAGCGTGATCGTCAAACACGTGCGCTGGCCCGAGCAGCGCGACCATCCCTACGGCTGGAGCTCCGATCGCTCGCATGAGCGGAAGCTGCAGTCTTACCAGGTCGAAACCATGTGGTACCAGCGATACGCACCGATGTGTCCGGACTCGTGCCGAGTCCCGGAATGCCTGGCCGTTGAAGAGTGTGCCGGTGAGGTCATCTTGGTGCTGGAGGACCTCGATGCCTCAGGGTTCGCCGGGCGGCGGCAGCGCGTAACCGAGGCGGAGCTCGACGCCTGTCTGTCATGGCTGGCCGGTTTCCACGCCACGTTCCTGGGAGAGCATCCCGGAGGGCTTTGGTCTACCGGGACCTATTGGCACCTGGCCACCCGGCCCGACGAACTCGACGCCCTTGACGACGGCCCGCTTAAAGCGGCGGCCGCAGCTATTGACCGTCGGCTCGCCGACAGTCCGTACCAGACCTTCGTTCACGGCGACGCCAAGTTGGCCAACTTTTGTTTCAGCCTCGACGGGCGCCAGGCGGCGGCGGTCGACTTTCAATACGTCGGTGGTGGCTGCGGCATGAAAGACGTGGCCTACTTCATCAGTAGCTGCCTTGACGAAGACGAGAGTGAGGCAATGGCTCCTGATCTGCTGAACCGGTACTTCGACATGCTGGCCGGTGCGTTGAAACGATCAGCCACGTCGGTTGACTTTGCTGCCCTCGAGGCGGATTGGCGTGCTCTCTATCCGGTGGCTTGGACCGACTTCTACCGGTTCCTTCAAGGATGGAGCCCCGGACACTGGAAGCTTCACCGTTACAGCGAGCGGCTGGCCAACGAGGTCCTGGTCGCCCTGGCCGGGGAAACGCCGTGAAGCTTTCGGCTTCCGACCTTCAGCAACTGGCCGAAGTTGCCGTCTCGACGGCGCAAAAAGCAGGGGAGATGATCGCCGAGTCGCGGCCGCAGAAGGTTGAGCGTAAGGCCGGGGCCGCCAGCCTGGCCTCGCAGGTGGTGACCGAAGTTGATCGACATAGCGAAGAGATCATCGTTGCCGGGCTCAAGCCCACCCTGCAACGTTTCGAGCTGGGTCTTCTCACCGAAGAACGCAGCGATGACGGAGGCCGTCTGGCCGCCGATCACTTTTGGTGCATAGATCCGCTGGATGGCACGCTGCCGTTCGTCGAAGGGTCGCCAGGCTATGCCGTCTCCATTGCCCTTGTCGGCCGTGACGGAACGCCGCACCTTGGCGTGGTGTACGACCCGGTTGAAGCGACCTTGTGGCATGCAATCTCGGGCCGCGGCGTCTTCCGTAACGACAGAGCGTGGCGGAGCGAGTCGCAGCCCGGGGGAGAGATGCTGTCAGTATTCGCCGATCGCAGCTTCGTCGAGCGAGATGACCATGACGAGGTGATCGACGCCCTCGACGAGATGGCGCAAGGCATGGGCCTCACCGGCGTGCGGCTTGACGCCACCGCCGGTGCGGTCATGAACGCCTGTGGAGTTCTGTCCCAACCCCCCGGCTGCTACTTCAAGTACCCGGCTTCGCAGCGGGCGGTATCCACCGGAGGTGGAAGTTTGTGGGACTTTGCCGCCACCGCCTGCCTGTTTCACGAAAGTGGTGCGGTGGCTTCCGACATGGCCGGTGCTGCTCTCGATCTGAACCGAGCCGACTCCACCTCGATGGGTCACCGCGGCGTCCTCTTCGCCACCGACGGGCTGCTGGCCAAACGCATTAGGGCGGTCCGCCGTGGTCGACGGTCGGAGGTCAAGAGTTGGGAACCTCCGGCAGACTCGACTTGACCAATAGCCGGAATCCATGATGATCGCAGGAGTAACTGTGAACGAAACCGTTCTAACCGAACGGCGAGGCGAGATCCTCGTCGTAACCATCAACCGGCCCGAGGTGCGCAATGCGGTCAACTCGCCGACCGCCCGAAAACTGGGCCAGACGTTTGTTGACTTCGATGGCGATGACTCGGTAAAGGTCGCTGTTCTCACCGGTGCGGGTGGGACATTTTGCGCCGGGGCTGATCTCAAGTCGGTGGGAGACGGGACCTTCGAGCCCACGCCACCGCCTGTGGTTCCGATCGATCCCCACGATGCCTTGGCCCCGATGGGGCCGAGCTATCTACGGCTGGCCAAGCCGGTGATCGCTGCGGTCGCCGGACACGCCGTCGCCGGGGGGCTTGAGCTATCGCTGTGGTGCGACCTAAGGGTGGTCGAAGAAGACGCCACCTTCGGGGTGTATTGCCGGCGGTGGGGGGTGCCCCTGATTGACGGGGGCACGGTTCGTCTACCCAGACTCATCGGGCACTCCAACGCCATGGACATGATCCTCACCGGCCGGGCTGTGGGTGCTCAGGAGGCGCAGCAGATGGGCCTCGCCAACCGGGTCGTACCGACAGGCACATCATTGGAGGCGGCGGTCGAACTCGCTGAGCAAATCGCCGCCTTTCCACAGCGATGCATGCGCAGCGACCGCCGTTCCGCCTACGAGCAGTGGGATCTGGATTTTGACTCCGCTATGGCCAACGAAGGACTCTTGGGAGACGCCACCATGCGTTCGGGCGAGACCCGTGAAGGTGCTCAGCGATTTGCCTCGGGGCGCGGCCGAGGCGGCAGTTTCAGCGACATTTAGGGGCGGGCCTGCCGGCGGGCGAGTGTCCGTTGAGACTCAGCCGGTTGCGGTTGCGGTGTCTGGGTCCGGTCGGCAGAACTCGTCGTAGCGATCGCCGGTATAGGGATGGGCTTGCAATGTGTCGGGATGGAATAGCGAACGGTCGACCGCATAGATATCGCCGAAGTAGACGTGAACGGCTCGGGCCGGTCGGTCAGCCGGTGCGCTGATGGCGTGGATGGCGTTCTCGCCCAACACAATGGTGTCTCCGGGTAGCAGCGAGCGCTGACGGGTTAGGCTCACACCGGTGTCGGACCGGGCATAAAATCGCTGATCCTCCTGACCCTGAAAGACACCGATGATGGCGGTCATGGCGTGGTCGTGGGGCGGCTGCAGAACGCCCGGCAGCGTGTCGAGCACCATGATTGTCAAGTCATCGGCTTGATGACAAATATGTTCCCCACCGAGGGTCCAGCCGCGGGCCGAGGCTGGCTGCTCGGGGAACGCCGGTATGGAAGCGACCAGAGCGGCATGGTCGGCGACCAGCTCGGATAGCAACGATGTCACGGCGTCTGTCGGCTGCCAGCGGGATGCAGGCTTCAACGAACTGATCAAGTACTGGAGGCATTTTCACGGCATGACTCTCCCGGTTCGTTTACGTAGTTCTCCAGTGCGAGGCGCACGGCGGCTTCGGCGTGCAGCTGGGCCGTAGGGTAGAACGGCACGTCGAGGTCTTCGGCTCTCACCAGCAGCTCGATCTCGGTGCAGCCGGCGATGATGCCCTGGGCTCCGCGCTCCACGAGACGGCCAGTGACTTCCAAATATTGTTGCTTGGAGGCCTCGACCACTTTGCCCTGAACCAGCTCGTCATAGATGACCCGATGCACGTCGGTCAGGTCCGGCTCGACAGGCACCAGTACCGATAACCCGGCATCGATCAACCGGCCACGGTAGAAGTCTTCCTCCATGGTGTAACGAGTGCCCAGTAGCGCAACGGTGGTCAGTCCATCGGCAAGTACCGCGTCGGCGGTGGTGTCGGCCAAGTGAAGGAACGGCACCGACAGGGCATCTTCAACGACGGAAGCGACGACGTGCATGGTGTTGGTACACAGCAGCACCATGTCGGCTCCGGCAGCCTCAAGCTGTTGTGCATCGCAAGCCAGAAGTCGACCGGCTGCATCCCAGTCGCCTGCTTCTTGTAGCGCCTCGACAGCGGCGAAGTTGTAGCTTCTGATGATCAGGTCGGCTGATGCGGTGCCGCCAAGAGCGGCTCGGACGCCTTCGTTGATGCGTCGCTCGTATTCGATCGAGCTCTCCCAGCTCATGCCGCCCAGCAAGCCGATTGTTTTCACAGTCGAAACCATAACGTGGGTGGCATGGTCGCAACACCATCGAAGTCAACCGTCGACGTATGCGTAGTCGGCGGCGGCATAGCTGGAGCATCGGCGGCTGCTGCGCTGGCCCAGCGTGGAGCAACCGTGGCTCTGTGTGAACGACATGGCCAGCTTGGAACGCAATCAACCGGCCGGTCGGCCGCCGTCTTTCTTGAAGGCTACGGAACGCACAACCTGCGGTTGCTGACCAAAGCTTCGCGAGCCTGGTTCGAGCGGGTCGAAGACAACAAGAAGCTGTTGCGGCAGCGCACCATGTTGACCATCGGCTCCGTCGAACAGCAAACCAGCATTGATGCTCAGGTCGCGGCCTGCGAAGCGGTCGGCAACTCGGTCGAAGTGCTGGACGAAGCGGGCGCCCGGGCGCTTCACCCCTACCTCCGCGAAGGCTACGTTGAGTCCGCTGTGGCTGACGAGGCGGCCTTCGAGATTGACGTCGAGGAGACGCTGCAACGAAACGTTCGGGCTTTGCGGCAAGCCGGCGGGCGAGTTCTGGTTACTCACGATGTTTGGCAGGTCGAACGAGCCGGTTCGTGGGTGATACGAGCGGCTGACGTTGACGGTGAACTCACGGCGGGTGTTCTTGTCAACGCCGCTGGATCGTGGGGAGACCTGGTGGCGGAAATGGCCGGGGTCACGCCGATTGGATTGGAGCCTCGGAGACGAACGGCGTGCACTGTGCTGGCCGACGACATCGACTCTTCTGATCTGCCGCTACTGGTTGATGCCGACGAACAGTTCTATGTCAAACCGGAAGCCGGGGGTTTCCTGTATTCCCCGGCTGATGCCACGCCGTCGCCTCCGCTTGACGCCCGTCCCGAAGAGCTCGATGTTGCTCTGGCTCTGGAACGGGTGAGGGCGGCCACCACCCTCCCGACACGGTCGATCCAAACAGCGTGGGCCGGTCTACGAACCTTTTCACCTGACGGCGAGATCGTTCTGGGACCGGACCCCGAGCAACCGGACTTCTTGTGGTGTGTGGGACAGGGAGGAACCGGTATCCAGACCTCACCGGCCGCAGCCGCCATCGTGGCCGACCACGTAACCGGCGTCGCACTCTCCGAACTGGCCGAACGGCTTGCACCCGATCGCTTACGGTCAGCCACCGGCTGACATCGGCCGAAAAGTCTGCTGTGACCGGTGGCCGCCGAGCGCTCTACGGCGCTGAACGGCGTCACAGGACTGTACGGTGGGAGGTACAAGGTTTGGCAGAAGCTGGGCCGTACAGGGCCAGCTGCAGTAAAGATGCGGCACACATCAGGAGCCAAACCATGTCCAGCGATCACCTCGGCGCGGCCGAACAGGCTGAGTTTACGCCTGCCGACCACTTCGATGCCGATGAGTCCGCCGAGCTCAACGACGAATCTTCCCACGACCAAGACGGCGACGGAAGCGAACACGTTGACAGCGAACACGTTGACGATGTCGAGGACGGCGAAAGCTTCGCCTCGCTCGGTCTTCGCCCGGAGCTTCTCAGCTCATTGGCCGACTTGGGGTACACCACTCCAACACCCATCCAAGCCGAGACCATCCCACTCCTGCTTGAAGGCAACGACGTTCTAGGGCAGGCAGCCACCGGTACCGGAAAGACCGCGGCGTTTGCTCTGCCGATCGTCAACCAGATCGAGGCCGGTAAGGCCGGTGCCCCGGTTGCCCTCGTGGTGGTGCCAACCCGTGAGCTGGCGGTGCAGGTCTGTGATGCCATCAGCGGGTACGGACGACAGCAACGAGTCAGGGCGGTCGCCGTGTACGGCGGGGCTGACATCCGTGACCAGATCCGAGACCTCAAGCGAGGCGCTCACGTGGTGGTCGGAACCCCAGGACGCACCATTGACCTGATCAACCGTCGGCTGCTGGATCTGGCCGAGCTGGCCACGGTTGTGCTGGATGAGGCCGACGAGATCCTCGACATGGGATTCGCCGAAGACATCGAGACCATCCTGGAGGCGACACCGCCGAACCGCCAAACTGTTCTCTTCTCCGCCACCATGCCCGGTCGAATTCGCTCCATCGCCGATCGCCACCAGAAAGACCCGATGCAGGTCAAGGTCGGTTTGGGGAAAGACGCACCGGCCAACGATCTGGTGCGCCAGACCGTCTACCTGATCCAGAACAAGCACAAGCCCGCCGCCCTGGGGCGGATTATTGACATCGAGTCGCCCGACTCGGCGTTGGTGTTTTGCAAGACTCGACGAGATGTGGACGAACTCACCGTCGCCATGAACAGTCGTGGCTATCGAGCTGAAGCTCTGCACGGTGGCATGGATCAACAGCAACGAGACCGTGTCATGGCCCGCCTCCGGGACGGCACCGCCAACCTGCTCCTGGCCACCGATGTTGCCGCCCGCGGCCTCGATGTCGACACGCTGACCCACGTCGTCAACTACGACGTTCCCACTCAGCCGGAAAGCTATGTTCACCGAATCGGCCGGGTTGGCCGAGCCGGTCGTGAAGGCGTGGCGATCACGCTGGCCGGGCCGAACTCCAAGGGGCAACTGCGAAGGATTGAGCGGCTCGTAGGGCGCAAGCTGGACATCGCCAAGGTGCCGACTGTGGAGGCGTTGCGGTCCCGTCAGTTGGAGCTGACGGTTGAGGCCATACGGGACCAGATTGGTTCCGATGACGACGTCGATGACTACTACCGGGTTGTCCACGAGCTCTCGAATGCTGCCGAACTTCGAGATATCGCCGTGGCAGCCATAAAGCTCATTCACGAAACCCGGAATCCGAAGACCAACGAGAGCTTCATCCCCGAGATCGCCGAGAGCAGGAACAAGGGCGACAAGCGACGGGGGGAGCGAGATCGGGGAGGCAAGTTCGGACGTCGCCACGAGGGTCGGCAAGGCGCGGCCCGGAGTGATCGAGGCAGCCGCGGTGAGCGAGGCAGCAAACGAGGATCGAACTACAACGCTGATGCCGACACTGCGATGGTGTTCATCGGCGTGGGGCGCAGAGGGCACGTCCGGCCGGGAGACTTCGTGGGTGCCATCGCCAACGAGACAGGACTGTCAGGCAGTGACATCGGCCCGATCCGCATTTCCGAGCACTACTCGGTGGTCGGAGTGCCGGAATCCAACGTGGACGAAGTGATTCGAGCAGTAAACGGCAGCAGCATTCGCGGCCGCAAAGCCAAGGCTCGTCGATACGTCGCCTAGGGTTCGTCCCAGGGGCTGGGGACGGGTCAATCCAGCATCGAGAACGTTAGCCCGGCATTTTCTTCAAGCCGGTCGATGAGTGCATCACCCAGAGCCACCGCCGGGGTCAGAAACCCAATGCTTGGGATGTCAGAGTTGACGGGAGCCGGCACCGGGCGCGAGTGGCGTAGAGCCAGCGCCGTTTCAGCCAGCATTTTGGCGGTGGACCCGTATCCCGGATCCCGATCGCCGGTGACTTTAGTGGTGATCGTACGACCATCGGCGGTGCGGCCGAAGAAGCGCAAATCGAAGAATCCCGATTCTCGTGCTGCGGCGTCAGGTCCGGTACCCGGCTTGGGTAGGACTCGCTCTTGCAACTGACGGCGCACCGGCCCAATGGCACTGGCTCCGGCCAGGGCGCCCAGCCCGGCGGTTACGGCGGTTGCTCGGGCCAAACCGACAGGGCCGCCACCGGTCATCATGGCTTCGTCGTAGGTAAAGTCATCGCCCCACGGCCGGCCAAGGAGCGCGTGGGTGCGGTGAACCACCTTGGTGTTGACTGAAGCCATGATGAACGGGGCCACCCATGACCCCGATGCCGTGTCATTGGTAGGGGAGATCACGTTCGGTTGGCGTACACCTGAGCGTTGCCCGGCGGGAGCGAGGCTGTAGGGATTACCCAACGCTTTTCGAAGTGATGGATCTTTAGCGACCTCTTCCACCGCATTCAGCCCGCTGGCCACGGTGCCGCCACTGACTCCACCCTTTATGACTTTCACTCGCATGGCGATCTGTCGGCAGGGCTGGCCAAAGCGTTCCTGGGCCTGCGCCTGGGTGAACCACACCCCGAGGTCCGAGGGGATGGAGTCGAAACCGCAGCTGGGAACGATCCGGGCGCCGCTGGCCACCGCCTCGTCGCTGTGACGGTCGATCATCGACTGGACCCACAACGGTTCGCCGGTCAGATCGCAATAGTCAATTCCGGCTTCGGTCACAGCGGCCACCAGCTCGGAGCCGTAGAGGGCATAGGGCCCGACAGTGGAGATAACGACCTTGGTGTCGGCCACCATGGCGTCCAGAGCGATCCGGTCGGCGGCGTCGGCAACAACCATAGGAACATCAGCGTCACGCTCGCCGACAAGTTGCTCCAGCTTGGTCCGGTTGCGGCCGGCCACCGCCCAGCGCAGGTTCCCATCTGAGCCACGTTGATCAGCGCCGTAGCGTTCCAACAGGTAGTCGACCACCAACTTGCCAACGAAGCTCGTCGCTCCGAATACGGTCACATCAAATCTGGGAGCACTCATTGGTTGTATCCACCTTGATTCGTTGGGTCGACTTGTTCACGAGTGTCGCTGTCGGGCGATAAGGCCCATAACAGTGGCTGTCAGCCGTGAAGCCACCAACGCCCCTCTGTTGCCGACGTCGGCCGCAGGTGCGAACTCGACAAGGTTGAAGCCGACGATCGTGGCCTTGTCGGCCACCGCTGCCAGCAGGTCGGCCACCTGTCCGTAGTGGAACCCACCGGGCGCAGGGCCGATGACGCCGGGAACGACCGACGGGTCCATAGCGTCGATATCAAAGGCGATGTAGACCCTGGCATCATCAGGAACGGCGTCAATGACCGGTTGAATACCATCTGCTCTGACGTCTCGCATCGGGAACAGGCGGACGCCCCAGGCCGTGGCGTCGTCAACATCTGGGGGACGTGCACTTCCCGACCCGCGGGCCCCGACCTGGACGATGTGTTCAACCCACGCCATCTCGGAGGCTCGACGCATGTTGCTTGACAGTCCTAGCCGCTCTCCTTGAACTTCGTCTCGCCAGTCGATGTGGGCGTCCAGCTGAAGGACGGTGATGGGGCCGTAGCCGTCGTATGCCTGGAGGCAGGGGATCGGTACCGAATCGTCGCCACCCAACACAACTGGTACGGCTCCCGCTTCGAGTACGGCCGCAACGCTGGAGTGAATCAGCTGACGGTTGTGGCCGAAGTCCGTCTCGGAGATTGCCAGGTCGCCCCAGTCCACAGCGCGGCCCGAAGGTAGCAGGACCCCACCCAGGTCGAAGTCGTGGTGGTCGCCCATGCCGGGCCACCCCACCGCAGCCCGGATCGCCGCCGGGCCCCCGGCGCAATAGGCTCCGACCGACTCGTACGGCGTGGCCGTCGCCGCTCCCATGACTACGATGTCGGCATCTTCAACCGTTCCTGGTTCAGCCAACGGAACGTCATAGAAGCCGCGATCGGGCGAACCGCCAAAGAGATTACCGATGCGAAGCTCGTCATTCACTCTTCAGAGCGTGGCACAGTCGGCCCCTTGACCGCATACCGACTCGTAAGATTCAGGCCGTACGATTGGGCGGCATGGTCATGCCGTGGCGGCCTGGCCCGTGGTGATCGACTTCTTGGGATCAAAGAACGGGTACTCGACGACCGTCGCTTCCAACGGGCCGTGACCGGCGTGCACCGTCAGCCTTGTTCCCACTGCCGTCTCGTCCACCGCAACCATGGCCAGAGCGATGTTCTTCTCCAGCCGAGGTGAGTAGACGGCTGAGGTCACCCTTCCAACCGTTGGGTTTGCGCCGTCCGACACGATCGGCCAGAACGAGGTGTTCGGTCCAGCGAGCGCAGGCCCGTCGAGCACCAGGCCCACTTGTCTCCGACTCACACCCTGGGCCTTGATGGCCCGCAGCGCATCCTTGCCGATGAAGTCGGCTTCGGCATCCAAATTGACCAGGCGGTCGAGGTTGAGCTCAAACGGATTGGTATGAATGTCGGCGTCGGCGTGGTAGGACAACATGCCGCCCTCGATACGCCGAATGGAAGAGGTGTGACCCGGCTTCAGGCCCATCGGTTGACCGGCTGCCATAATCAGTTCCCACAGGTCATCTCCCCGTGAGCCATCCTGGAGGTAAATCTCGTAGCCGAGCTCGCTCGACCAGCCGGTTCGGGACACCACCAGCGGAATACCGTCGAGTTCGACATGGCGAAGCCAGTAGTACTTGAGGTCGGAGATGCCGTCACCGAAGAGTGCCTTCATGATTTCGCCCGACTTGGGGCCTTGCAGCTGGAGGGGTGAGACGTCGGGTTCGCCGATGTTGACATCCATTCCCGCATGCACGGCTACGCCCTGGGCCCACAGCAAGATGTCGCTGTCGGCCAGGGAAATCCAGAAGTGGTTCTCGCCCAGCCGAAGCAGCACGGGATCGTTCAGCAGCCCGCCCTGGGCGTTGGTGATCAAGATGTACTTGCACTGGCCTACGGCCATTGACGAGAGGTCCCGACAAGTGAGGGTCTGCATGAACCTGGCGGCGTCCGGTCCTGTTATCTCAACCTGGCGTTCAACCGCCACGTCGCAGAGGATGGCGTCATTGACCAGGTTCCAGAAGTTCTGTTCCGGGTCACCGAAGTCCCTGGGGATGTACATGTGGTTGTACACCGAGAAGCCCGTTGCCCCCCACCTGACGGTGGCGTCGAAGTACGGCGACTTGCGAATTTGTGTTCCGAAGCCGAAGTCCTCGGGTTGAGTCATGGTGTCCTCTCTGAACGGCCGATATCAGGCCGAATTGATGGTCGGTTCGGTTGCGGTCCAACCGAGCCTTTGGGACAGCTGGTCTGCCATGGCGATCAGCTCGGCCCCGATGTTCTGTCGGTAGGTCGGGTTGAAAACACGAATCGAGCCGGTGCTTCCAATCGACATTGTCGGTTCGCCATTGATGGTCGGTAGTGGGGCTGCCACCGAGCACATGCCGCGCTCCAGTTCTTCGACGCACTCGGCATAGCCGCGACTCCGGATCAGCTCGAACTCGTGGCGGAGGTCCTCTGTATTGGTAACCGTGAATTCTGTATAGGCCTTTAGCCGGTCGGCGACGGCACCGGCGACAGCGGGGGAGAAGGCGGCGACAGCTTTTGAGCAGGAACAGGCGTGTAGAGGGCGCTTGCCCAGACCAGGATGCAGGAACGAGACCCCGGTATCAGGCGTTTCTACGTGGATGATTTCAACTGCTTTACCCCTGAGGCGGGAGAAGAAGAAGGTAGCGCCGTGCTCACTGGCGGCTCCGGCTAGGACGGGGGCGATGGTTTCCAGCAGTGCCTGGTCCGACTGGTCACCCTCGGTGATTCGGCGAAGGCGGTTTCCGACAGTGAAGCGTCCTTTGCCGACAGGGTCGAGCAGGCCTGCTTCGGTGAGATCGTTGACAAGGCGGTAGGCCGTCGGCTTGGGCAGGTCGGAGTGTGCACAGACATCGGCGACTGTGGCCTCGTCCTTCTGACCAACGATTTCAAGTATGAGTGCTAAACGTTCGAGGTGCATGGATCAAGACGAATGGTAGGTCTCATATTGCGAGAATGGGAGTCTCAGTCTACGATATTCACAGTCGAGACGCCAAAGTGGCACCGTAAAGTGACACGGCAACGTGATACGACCAAGTGACACAACCGAGTGACACAACCGAGTGACACAACCGAGTGACAGGGCAAAAGGGGAACAGCCAATAGTGGGCACAGAAGCGGACACCAAAGACAGCTGCTGTGGACCGGGCTACGCAACTCCGGCTGAGGCAATCAAGGCCCCTCGAGAGAAGCTGCTCTACACCGTGGCGCTCTACACCGGTACCGGCATTCAAAAGCCCGACTATCTGGCCACCCTGGACGCCGACCCCGAAAGCCCGACCTACTCACAGGTGATCCACCGTCTCGAGATGCCAAACATCGGAGATGAACTTCACCACACCGGTTGGAACGCCTGCTCCTCTTGTCACGATGACTCGTCGATGAGCCGACAGTATCTGCTCCTGCCCGGTGTGCGATCGAACAATATCTACGTGGTGGACACCGCCACCAACCCTCGGGCACCGAGCCTGCACACCATCATTGATGGCGATGAGATCAAGGCCAAGGCCGACCTGTCCGGACCCCACACCGTTCACTGCCTCGGCTCCGACATCATCATTTCCTTCCTGGGAGATGCCAAAGGCGAAGCCCCCGGCGGCTACCTGCATGTGAACAAGGACTTCGAGATCGTCGGTCGGTGGGAAAACTCGATGGGAGACATTCCCTTCGGTTACGACTTTTGGTACCAGCCCCGACACAACGTGATGGTCACGTCCGAATGGGCGGCCCCCAACACGTTCATGCCCGGCTTCGACCTGGAAGAAGTCGGTCACCTCAAATACGGGCGTCGGCTCCACGTGTGGGACTTCGAGAAACGTCAGCCGATACAGACCATGTATCTGGGAGAGGACGGGCTCCTTCCGCTCGAGGTCAAGTTCATGCACGACCCGGAGTCGACCCACGGTTTCTGCTGCGCCGCCCTTAGCTCCAACATCATCCACTTCTGGAAGGGCGACGACGGGACCTGGCAGTGGGAGAAGACGGTCGACGTCGAGAATCAGCTTCACCCTGAGTGGCCGATTCCGCTACCGGGTGTGATGTCGGCGCTCCTCGTCTCCATGGACGACAAGTACCTCTACATCAACAACTGGCTGCACGGCGACATGCGGCAATACGACATCACCGATCCTCACAATCCGGTTCTGACCGGGCAGGTTTGGATGGGAGGCTTGTTGGGCAAAGCCCCCGAAGTCAACGGGGTGGAGATCGCCGGCGGGCCTCAGATGTTTCAGTTGTCGCTGGACGGCAAGCGAATGTACGTCACCACATCGCTGTTTTCGACCTGGGACAACCAGTTCTATCCCGAGATTCGGACCAAAGGCGGTGTCATGGTGATGATCGACTGTGACGTCGAGAGCGGCGGCATGACGATCAACTCCGAGTTCATGGTCAACTTTGGTCAGGAACCCAACGGGCCCAGCCGATGCCACGAGACCCGCTATCCCGGCGGCGACTGCACCAGCGACATCTGGCTCTGAGCGGATTGGTGCCGAAGCCATGGCTGCAACCCACAAAGTAACCATTGGCAATCAAGGCGGCGCGACCTATGTGGTTGATGCCGATCGGCCACTGCTGGAGACCTTGGAGGAACATGGCGTCGATCTTCCCTATGGCTGTCGCTACGGAGGTTGCATAACGTGTGCCGCCAAGCTGACCGATGGTCAGGTCGACCAGCAAGAGCAGGTCGCTCTCAACAATCGTCAGGTCGCCAACGGCTACGTCGTATTGTGCGTCGCCCGACCGCTGATGGATTGCGTCCTCGATGTTGGCGTTGAGAGCCACGACAAGCTCTACCGAAACCCGTTCCTCGACCCGCTGGAGCCCCACGAACTCAAGCCCGGCATCATTGCAAACACGGCCACTTCAAAGGAGTCCTGATGGCAGAAGCCGACCTGGAAATCGCCGAGGGGCCAATCAAACCCCGCTACAACTACGAGCCCTCCTACCTGGCGGAGATACTCCGCTCGGTCACCACCATCGCCATGATCGGGGCGAGCGCCGATAAGACCAAGTTCAGCTACGGAGTGCTCCGGCAACTAAGCGAAATCGGTTACGAGATTCTTCCGGTCAACCCGAATCCAAAGCTCACCGAGATTCGAGGGCTGAAAGTGTGGCGATCGCTGGAGGAGATTGTGGCGTCAGGCAAGGCCGTGGACATGGTCGACGTCTTTCGGCCGTCGAGTGAGCTCTACGGGATAGCGGAGCAGGCCATCGCCATCGAGTCGAAGGTGCTTTGGGGTCAAATCGGTGTGTTTGACGACGACGCCGCCGCCCTGGCCGAGGCTGCCGGACTAAAAGTGGTCATGGACCGCTGCCCCAAGATCGAGTTGTTCCGGCCCTTCTGGAAACCTCGCCTGGATCTCCCCATCTAGGCCGCAGACGGCCAAATAGTCGGTGCCGGCGGGCTGAGCTTCGGTGCGGTCAGCGGGGGAGCGGGAGGCTGACAGTCATATGGGTGCCCCGGCCGACGACGCTGTCGATGTCCAACGTACCCTCCATCGCCTCCGCCAGTCGCCTGGCCAACACCAAGCCGAGCCCGGCACCACCTTCCCGGCCGGCATCGGCACCAAGGCGATCAAACGGCACAAACAGTCGGGCCATTAGATCCGCCGGGATACCAGGGCCATGATCGCTTATGTGAATCTCTGCTGCCGCCCTGGTCAGATGGGTTCGAATGTCGACCGCAGCCCCGTCGGGCGAGAACCGAACAGCGTTCGATAGAAGATTCAAGATGACCTGCTGAAGGCGCCGACGGTCGGCCAGAACGGTCATGGCCGGGCCCTGGCAGCTGATGGCGACATCACGCTGGGCGGCCAGTGGCTGAACAAGATCAATGGCGTCGGCGATGACGTCCAACGCGCTCAGTTGTTCGACCGCGATAGGCATTGCTCCGGCCTCAACCCGGGCGAGATCAAGCACGTCGTCGACGATGGAAAGGATGTGCGAGGCGGCCTTGCCGATGCCGTCCAGGGCCTTGGTCTGCTGGTCAGGGGAAAGATCAAGCGTTCCCAGACTTTCGGTGAATCCGGCAATGGACTGAAGTGGGGTACGGAGCTCGTGGCTCAATGCGGTGACGAACTGCGATTTCGCATGATTGGCCTGTTCTGCCGACTGTCGGGCCAACTCCGCCTCGTGGTGAGCTTGCCGCTCTCGTACCGCACGGTCGTGCTCGACGGCGATGGATGCCAGATGGCTGAAGCGACGGACAAGTTCCTGCTCCCTGCCGTCCGGTTCGTGGGTGGCGTAGGCGTAAACGGCAAAGGTCCCAACGACCTGAGAATGGGAACGAATGGGACTTGACCAACATGCCCCGATGTTGTGCTCAATCGCCAGGTGGCGGAACTGTACCCAGCGGGGGTCGGTGCCGACGTCAACTGCGATTACCGGCTCTCCGAGGTGAACAGCCGTGCCGCAGGATCCGGCCAGCGGTCCGGGGGCCAAACCGTCGACAGCTTCCGAGTAGGGGGCCGGAAGAGACGGTGCCGAACCGTGACGGAGCACGCCATCGCGCAGCAGCAGTACCGAGCAGCGCGACGCCGAGATGAGGTCTTCCAACGCCAACACGATGCTGTCGAGCACTTGGCTCAGTGTCGCTCCCGACGTCAGCTGGGCCATTACCGACGTTTGGTGGTCAAGGACGGCCGACACGTCGGTGTTGGTGAGTACCCCTACGCCTCCCATCGATACCCAACTGCTCGGACAGTTCGGAGCCATCGAGGCCTGCTCGGTTCGACTTCGATCTTCTGTCGCAGGCGATAGATATGTTCGGTTACCGTGGCCGGAGTCTTCCACTGACTCGACGTGGTCCACACAGCCGCCAGCAGTTCTTCTCTGGTGCAGACCCGACGAGGGCGACTTTCCAGATAGTCGAGGAGATCAAACTCCTTGGCTGTCAGGTCCACGAGTGAACCGTCGACCCAAACCTCGCGGGCGTCGCGGTCAATCTCGACTCCGACCCCGTTAACGGCAAAAGTGGCAGCGGTAGACACGTAAGCGGTCGCCCTACGCAGCAAGGAACGGGCACGGGCAGCAAGCTCGCCGGGAGAGAACGGCTTCACCAGATAGTCATCCGCTCCCAAATCGAGACCGACGATACGGTCCGTTTCGCCATCTCGGCCGGAAAGGATGATGATCGGAACGCGCAGCCTACCTTCGCGTTCCTCCCGGGACCGCACCTGGCGCAGGATGTCCAAACCTCCGATACCGGGAAGGGACAGGTCTAGAACCACCAACGACGGGGGCGCCGACTCGATCGACGCCAAGGCGTCGACGCCGTTCTGCATTGCGTGCACGACAAAGCCGTCGGCCTCGAGCGCCCAAGAGACGCCGGTCCGAACCCCTTCGTCGTCGTCAACGACCAGCACTCGATGCTCGTCGTACATGAGCAGAGCTTAGCTGTTGATGAAAAGTTGATCCAGCGTTGTTAGCGGCCCGAGGTTGGTTTCGTAACGTCCGATCCAAGACACCACACCGGTGTCGTGGAAACCGCTGGTCTTCCGGTCCGGCGGTCGGACGTGAAGGGGGCCAACGATGGCTGACATGAAGCTTGCGCTGTATCTGCCAAATTTTCGTGACGAAGTCACGGTGCGGGAGCTTGAGGACTTAACCTTGCTGGCTGAGGATCTCGACTTTGACTCGGTCTGGACCCTGGACCGCATTGTGGTTCCCGAGGCGTCGGATCGAGAAGAACTGCAGTACGCCTTTGGAATGATGGACGAGTTCCCCAAGGCTCTGCCGGTGACGGCCCGAGGGCAATGGTTCCAGGGTTGGCCACTCATTCCGTGGCTGGCGGCCAAGACCAGCAAAGTCCGGATCGGTATGAGCATCATCGACACCCCGTATCGGTCCCCGGGTGTCCTGGCCGCCGAGCTGGCCACGGTGGACCATCTGAGCGGCGGACGCCTGAACGTGGGCGTTGGGGCGGGCTGGATGCCCGAAGAGTTCGCGGCCGCCAGCGCCGCTCAAATCTTCCCGAAACGTCACAAGCACGTTCGGGAGACGATCGAGATCTGTCAGGGCATCTGGACCAACGATCTTTTTGAGTATCACGGCGAGTTCGCCGACTTCGACCGATGCGGCTTCGGCGCGAAACCGGTTCAGGATCCTCACCCCCCAATCTTCTTCAGCGGCCTCAAGGACCCGAAGCGATCAGCGAATCGAATTGCCAAATATGACCTTTCAGGCTGGATAGGTATCCAGGACACGGCGACGGCGCTGGCCGACTGGCGGGGACCAATCCAGGCTGAGCTCGACGAGTTGGGCAAGGGCGACGCCCTCGACAGCCTTGAGCTCTGCAGCATGTACTGGTTCGTGATCACCGATGAGCCGAGCGATCAAGCCGATTCCGGTAAGGCCAGCAACATCTTGATTGGCACCGCTGATCAGATCACTGACAACCTCAAGGCACTGAAGGAGGCGGGGCTGACCATGCCGCTGATCTGGCCTCCCTTCACCGACGTGCCGGTATCGAAGACCCTCGACGATCTCAAGGTGTTGGCCGAAGAGATCATGCCGAAAGTCAACGCCGGCTAGGTCGGCGCACGTTCGTGCCGGGTGTCCGGCGCGAACGCCGGCGGATGGTTGAACTATCCGTCGGCGGTCCAGCCGGTTACTCGGTCAATTTCGAAGACCAGTACGTGGTGGAACGGCCGATTGGTGTACTGGTGATACCTCCCGGTTAGACGCTCAGTTAGACGCTCGACCAATTGGCTCTCCGGACTGACGACCGCTTTGAGTTCAGCTCGGACCCACCACAGCTTGAGCCAGTCATTCGGATCCCAATGCTCGACGAGAAAGGTGGCCCGGGGGTCGCCGTCGAGGTTCTTCTGACGTTGTAGGTGCGGCGAACTCTTCGGCTTCACCTTGTCGACTGGTACACCCAGGCAAGAGGTAAGACCGAGATCGTCCAGGGCGAACACCGCGGGGACGGCGTCAACTCCTCGGATCGGGTGGACCGTGCACAGGACGCCGTGATCGGCGGCCTGCAGCCGTCCCCTGGCATCGGATTCCTCGAGCCGCATACTCTCGATTCTGACCGAAGAAGCCCGAAAAACGAAAGACGAGCAATGAATCTGGCAGTGTGGATCGAGCGCAACGGTACTCGTTTCGGCAATCAGGCCGCCATCGCCGATGGTCACGAGGTCTACGCCGACTGGCGTTCGTTTGCCGGCGCCGTCTCTTCGCTGGCCGGGGCGTTGATGAACGAGTACGGCCTGAGGCCAGGCGATCGCCTGGCTATCGTCATGAACAACAGCCCCCAGTACCTGGAGGCGTTGTTCGCGGCCTGGTACGCCGGCTTGGTGGTGGTCCCGGTAAACGCCCGGCTGCATCGGGACGAGATCGCTTTCATACTCGACCAGAGCGCAGCCACCATCGCTGTGGTCGATCAGGGTCACGCCGATGACGTGAATGCGCTGATGGGAACGGTGACTTCGCTGCGGGCGATACTGGAGGCACCTGGTCAGGTCTGGGACACGCACCGGGGCGGACCCGCTGTGTCTCTGGTTGAACGGCAGTCAACAGATCCGGCTTGGCTGTTCTACACCAGTGGCACTACCGGTCGTCCGAAAGGGGCGACGCTCAGCCACCACAACCTGTTGATGATGTCGCTGAGCTACTTCGCCGACATCGATCCGATCGAGGCAAGCGACTCGGTTCTCCACGCCGCCCCGTTGTCACATGGATCCGGTCTGTACGGTCTCCCTCATATTGCCCGCGGAGCTGTCAGTGTGTTGCCCGCATCGCGTGGCGTGGACGATGGCGAGATTGCCTCACTCATCGGTCACTGGTCAGGGATGTCGTTCTTCGCCGCGCCGACGATGGTCAAACGATTGGCGGCATCGCCGGCAGTGAGATCTGCCGACCTGGTAGGCCTCAAGACCATCATTTACGGCGGCGCTCCCATGTACCTCAACGACCTCGAACAAGCCCTCGACGTCTTCGGCCCCCGTCTGGCCCAGATCTATGGCCAGGGTGAGAGTCCGATGACTATCACCGCCTTGTCGAAAGCCGATCACCTCGACGTCGCTCATCGGCGGTGGCGCGAACGAGTGCAAAGCGTCGGGGTGGCCAGAACCGATGTGCAGATCCGGATACTTTCCGACGAGGGTCTGCCCGTTCCCGTTGGCGAGATCGGGGAGGTGGCTGTTCGGGGAAGCGTTGTCATGAACGGCTATTGGGAACAACCAGATGCCACCAATGAAGCGATTAGGGACGGTTGGTTGCACACCGGCGATGTCGGAAGTCTCGACCAGGAGGGTTACCTCACCTTGAGAGACCGCTCGAAAGATCTCATAATCAGCGGCGGTATGAATATCTACCCCCGTGAGGTCGAGGAGGTTCTCCTTGCCCATCCGGCGGTCGGTGGAGTGTCGGTGGTTGGCCGACCGGACGATGAGTGGGGCGAAGCCGTCGTTGCCTTCGTCGTGGTGGACGGGGAAACCGACACCCCTACCGTCGAGGAGCTCGACCGGCAATGTCTCGATCACATGGCCCGCTACAAACGGCCCAAGGAGTACCGATTCGTCGAATCGCTACCCACAAACAACTACGGCAAGGTGGTAAAACGAGAGCTACGCCAACAACTTCGTAGCGAAGCCACGTCCGGCTCCGACAATTGAGAACTTGGCGGTCTTTGGCGCAACCGTACCCCCAAGGTCATACTGGGCCATGGTTGAATCCGGTTCCACCACGCTAGATGTCAGTTTCGATGCGGCCGACATCGATGTTCTGTCCAACCTCGCCTACCGAAATGGTCCGCCCCACGACCAGCTCAAGTGGCTACGCCGGGAGCAGCCACTGTTCAGGCAGCAAATCGACGACCCGATCATGGTTGGTGAGTCCTGGGTTGTCTCCCGCCATGCTGATGTGCTGGAAGTCAGTCGCAACCTGGAGCACGTCGGCAACTTCGCCGGCCACAACCTTCGCAACGACCACGACAAGGGCGGTGTACGCCACTTGCTGATGATGGATCGCCCGGAGCACACCGAGAAGCGGCTGATGGTGAGCCGAAGTTTCACCCCGAAAGTGGTGCGTCGATATACCGAGCACTACAAGTCAATGGCCGGCCGGTTGCTGGACACGGCAATGACTTCGGGAGACAACGACGCCATCGACATCGTTGACGGCTTGGCCGTTGAGTTCCCGATGATGGCGATCGTCGAGTTGATGGGCACATCATTCGACGATCGTGATCGCTTGCTGCACTGGAGCAACGCCACAATCTCCAGTCTCGATCCTGACTACGCCCCTTCGCCGGCGAGTAGAGCGTCGGCCATTGCCGACATGACAACGTATGCTTTCGAGCTTGCGGATCTGCGACGACGGGAACCGGCTGACGACATCGTCACCGAGCTGGTTGAGCAGGTCGACGCCGGTGAACTCACAGAAGCCGAGTACGCCAGCTACGTGATTTTGGTCTTTGTGGCCGGTAACGAGACGACAAGGAACAACATCTCATGGGGTCTCAAGGCTCTGTCGGAGAACCCTGAGCAATGGGAGCTGCTTCGCTCCGACCCTGATCGCCACCTGGATACCGCAGTGGAGGAGATCACCCGGTGGGCATCGCCAGTCAATTACATGAGCCGGACTGTTCACACACCGCTTGAACTCCACGGACAGGCCATCGAGGCCGGGGACAAGCTGGCATTGATGTACCTGTCGGCCAACCGGGATGAGGACGTGTTCAACGACCCGTACAACTTCGACATCACCAGGGACCCCAACCCTCAAATTGCCTTCGGGTACGGTGCCCACTTCTGTATGGGAGCCCATTTGGCCAGGCTGGAGACAAAGAGCATGTTGAGCGAACTGGTCGACCGAGTCGATCGTCTGGAGCCGGCCGGTGACGTCGAGCATGTGTGGTCGAGCTTCATCAACGGGATGAAACGACTTCCGCTGAGGCTCCATCCCTCTGAATAGCCAGCGCTAATCGACCTGGCCCAGCTGGCTGTTGAGGAATTGACTGATCACACCGATCGCTTCGGCCAAGTGTTCTCGGCCGTTACGGCCGGTGTAGTAGTGGCTGGCTCCCTTAACGACATGAAGGTGTTTCCGGTCATGGGCGACGGCGTCAAACAGTCGACTGGTGTGACTGGGAGTGCAGGCGTCGTCGGCGCTGTTGCCAACCACCAGTGCAGGAACCGTGATGATGCCACCGGCGTCAATGGCGTCGCACCGGGCGTCGTCGTAGCTCCATTGACTCAGCCAGCTGCGAAGGGTGGAGAAGCGGGCCAGGCCCACGGGGCCATCGTTGACTACAGCCGGATCGCCCAGGTAGCAAGTACCCGGAGTACGGTCACTGGGCTCGAGCGCCGGATCAAGCCATCGGGGATCGGCCATTGTTCCGTGAACGGTAAACCCCATTTCCCCATGGGGGTTGTTCGATGCCCGAATGGCGGCCAGCTGATCCTTCACCCAGTCGGTGATCCGTCGGTTGCGGTCGATCTGCGCTGCACGGAAGGTGGCCAGGTAGTCCGGCGAATAGGGGGGTTGATTCGGGTTGGCCGGATCGTAGAGGTTCAGCGACGGTTGGCGTTCGTCAGGACGAGTCTCATCAAGAATTGACGGATCGATCCATTCGGTGAAAATCTGGTGTCGGCTGACGTGGGCGGCCAGCATGAGAACAGCATCAGCCGGTGGCATTCGCTCGGCCTTGACGACGTACGAATCACCCGCTGCCGTTTCCGATATTCCGTCACCTGCCTCAGCCAACGCCTGGTACCACATGGACAGCGATCCGCCGCCGGACCACCCGGCGAGAACGATGCTGGAGTAGCCAAGACGGTCTCTGGCATCGGATATCGCTTCCCCCAGATCGCAGGCCACTTTCTCCATAATCAAAGCGAAGTCTGCCCCTCGGTAGCGGGAGTTGGCCCAAAGGACATGGTGGCCGGCGGCAGCCAGCGAGCGAACCATCGGCAGGTACATCCCTCCTCCGACCGGGTGCATAAAGACGATCAGCCGATTCGACGGCTGATCAATCGGTCGTATCAAGTGGCAATCCAGGCCCACCACAGCACCGCCTCCGCCGTATACGTCGCTGTAGGTCGAGGTCTCCTTGAACCCGACCGCGTAGGCGATCCGCTCGCATCCTTCCGGGGTTCCGGGATGCCTGATTGTTTGAGCCGGTGACATGGATTCAGTCTGGCATCGAAACCTGCGGCGTGGCAGTTCCTCGGTTTAGCCAGACCTCCGGCTGTGATTGCCGGCACTGCATCGTGCTACGTTGCCTGATGAAGGGCTGAGCCACCAGAGTGCGCCGAGTGAGGACGTATGGACGATCGAATCTGGCTGTCGTTCGCTGACGGCGGGAAACTTGAGGAAGGTCTACAGGCGGCCTTGCTCGGGGGCAAGGGAGCAGCGCTGGCCAGAATGGCGTCGATGGGATTGCCGGTTCCGCCGGGCTTTACGCTGACCACGCAGGCTTGTCGGCGATTTCTAACAAACGGCTGGAACGAGACATTCGACATTGCTCTCAGCCAAGGGTTGGGACAGTTGGAGTGCGTCGTTGGTCGAAAGGTGGGCGATCCTGAGCGCCCGCTGTTGGTGAGCATCAGATCAGGCGCTCCCGTTTCGATGCCGGGAATGATGGACACCGTCCTTAACGTCGGCATGACGCCAGCAGTAGCGGATGGCTTGGGTAGGGCCGCTGATAACCAGCGATTCGGATGGGACACCTACCGCCGCTTCATCCAGTCGTATGCCTCTGTGGTGCTTGAAGCACCTGCCGCTCTGCTGTCCGAGTTGGCTGAGCGGCACTTTGGTCAAGATGATGGAGTGTCTCTTGAGCCGCCGGCGCTGTTCGATGCCGGGCGAAGGTTGGCGACCGACCTCATGACCGAAGGCTTTACCGTGCCGGACGATCCTCAAGTGCAGATCCGTCACGCTGTCGCCGCCGTGTTCCGGTCATGGGAGGGTGAGCGAGCCGCCACATACAGGCGGATAGAGGGCATCGACGCCGAGCTGGGCACGGCGGCCACCGTGCAGATGATGACCTTCGGGAATCTGGGAACACGTTCGGGAACCGGCGTTGCCTTCTCCCGGGACCCATCAACCGGGAAACCGGCGACCGTCGGCGATTTTCTGGCCGAAGCGCAAGGCGAAGACGTAGTAGCCGGAACTCATCGGACTCTTCCGATCGCCGTCATGGGCGAACGATGGCCGGAGGTTGCCGCCGAGCTCCAACGAACCATCATCGTTCTGGAACGAGATCTGGCTGATCTGGTCGACATCGAATTCACCGTCGAGGATGGCCGACTGTGGTTGCTGCAGGTCCGCCGTGGCAAACGAAGTCCAAGGGCAGCACTGCGCATGGCCATCGACATGGCCGACGACACGGACTTTCCGTTGTCCAGAGAGCAGGCGTTGGAGCGGGTCGCCGACATTTTGGAGGATCCGCCCACCGAAACGGCTGGTAGTGCCGCCACCAGCAACGACTCGGAATTGACATGCGGTTTGGCTGCTTCACCCGGCCGGGCTGTTGGTCGAATCCATACCGTGGTTGAGTCGGCTCTCACCGCTGAGGCCAAGGGGGAAGCGGTGGTGCTGGTGCGCAACGAAACCTCGCCGGCCGACATCGCCGGTATGGCGGTGGCCAAAGCCATCGTCACCGCGCTGGGCGGATTAGTGAGCCACGCCGCCGTGGTCGCTCGGGGTTGGGGTGTTCCGGCAGTGGTCGGAGCCGATGCGATCCAGGTAGGCGCCGACGGCATCCAGATCGGTGAACGGTTCCTGCCGACCGGGACTGAGGTAACGGTTGATGGCGATACCGGTCAAGTGTTCCTCGGAGCCCACCACGCCAATGAAGTAGAGATTCCCGAGGTTGGGGTACTGAAATCATGGTTGGTGCCGTCGTCGACGAGCAGCGATTCGGGGGAACGGGACAGAGGCGAGAGCGATGCTGCCCCGGCCGAGCGACCGACCAGCGACGGCGAGCCGGTGACGACCGAAACCGTAGGTCGCGCCCTGGCCCTGAAAGGAATGGGGGACGCCGAAACGATCGCCCGGGTGCTGGGCGCCAAGCCATCCGAGTTGTCACCGGTCCTCGATGCCCTAGTCCAAGCCGGAGACGCCCAGTCCATGCCAAACGGTAGAGTCCTGCCGTCAACCGCACTACGAGAGAGAGTCGACCTTGCATACCGGGAAGCGGCCGAGGTACTCAAGGATCGGATTGAGCCGCACATGGGGTCGTTCCATTTGGTCAACGACGACTTCAAAGCCGTGGTCACCAGCTGGCAGGTGAGATCCATCGATGGTGAGGAGGTGTCCAATGACCACAGCGATCGGGCCTATGACGCCCAGGTGGTCGGCAGGCTCCGATCCGAAATTCACGCAGGAATAACGCCGATCATTCAACAGGTGGCCGAAGCGGAACCTCGCCTCCGTCGCTACCTGGAACGGTTGACCGATGCCCTGCGTGCTGTCGAGTCAGGAGATGTCGACATGATGGCCCATCCGCTTAAAGACAGCTACCACACCGTTTGGTTCGAACTTCACGAGGAGTTGATCCGATTGTCCGGCCGCAACCGAGCCGATGAGGCGGCTGCCGGTCGAGGATGACGCCATGATCCAAGAAACACCGAACAGCCGGCACTCAACCAACAGAAGCGGCGCTGAGCACCGTGACGTCATCGTTATTGGTGCCGGGGTCTCCGGTATCTACGCCATAAAGCGACTGACCGACTTGGGCTTCGACGCCATTGTGCTCGAAGCCGATGACGACCTGGGGGGAACCTGGAATCGCAACCGGTACCCGGGCTGCCGATTCGACTCCGAGAGCTACACCTACGGATACTCCTTCTCCAACGAGGTGCTGGACGAATGGCATTGGAAGGAGCGTTTCTCCTCCCAACCGGAAAATCTCCGCTACCTCCATTTCGTAGCCGACAAGTTCGACCTCAGGCGCCACATGCGTTTCAACGCCAGGGTCGACCGGATGGAGTGGGACGAAGCCGACCATCTGTGGGATCTGACACTGGTCGATGGCCGTCGATATACCGCTCGGGTCGTGGTGGCCAGCCTCGGTCCGCTCTCAGCCCCGACCTTGCCGGCCCTTCCCGGCATGGACAGCTTTGGCGGTCAGTCATTTCATACCTTCCATTGGCCCAAGACGGCTCTGAATTTGGCCGGCAAGAGAGTCGGGATCATCGGAACAGGGGCCACCGGTATCCAAATCATCGCCGAGATAGCTGACAAGGTGGAACAGTTGACGGTGTTTCAGCGGCGGCCGAACTGGAGCAGCCCGCTCAACAACGCGCCAATCTCTGCTGACGAGATGGACTCAATTCGAGCCCGATACGACGAGATTTTCGCCGCCTGCGCCGCTACCCCCGGCGGGTTCGAGCATCAAACCCGATGGGGCTTCTGGGACCATACACCCGAGGAACGGAAAGCTCTCTGGGACGAGCTGTACCGGCAGCCCGGGTTCGCCATTCTGGCCGCCAACTACGCTGAAATCTTCCTTGATGAAGATGCCAATCGGGAGATGTCGGATTACATCGCCACTCGAATCCGTCAGCGGGTCAACGACCCGGCGGTGGCGGAGAAGCTCATTCCCACCGACCATGGTTTCGGGTTGCAGCGCCTCCCGTTGGAGACCAACTACTTCGAGGCTTACAACCGCCCAAATGTGGAGTTGGTCGACATCTCGCAGCACCCAATCGAGGAAGTGACGGCCACCGGGCTTCGGACAACTGCTGCCGACCACGACCTTGACATCCTGGTCTACGCCACCGGGTTTGATGCCATCACCGGAGCGTATGATCGGATTGACATTCGTGGCGTAGACGGTCAGAGGTTGGCCGACCGGTGGAGCGACGGTCCACTCACCTACGTCGGGCTCCTGACCAGCGGCTTTCCCAACTTTCTGATGGTCGCCGGGCCACAAAGCGTGTCGGGCTCAACAAATTTTCCGCGAGCGATCGAAGGCGGAGTCGAGTGGGTTACCGGACTACTCGAGCACGTCCGCCAAAACGGCTACCAGCGATTCGAGGCACAACCCGGCGCCGAGCAGGATTGGCAGAAAGAGGTGGTTCGAGCCCACGAACGTCTGCTGCTTCGCCGGAGCAAAGGATGGTTCACCGGCTACAACGCAAACGTGGAAGGTCATCAGGAGGGGACGGTCCGCTACCAGGCCTACTTCGGTGGCGCTCCCCGATACACCTCACGGGTAACCGAGATCGCCGAAACCGGCTACCCCGGCATTGAATTCGCCTCTATCGACCGGGCCGATGCGGCCCGCCGACACAGCTGACGAACGACTATGAACGACGATGAATAGCGAGTATGACGTAGCAGGCAAGACGGCTGTGGTGACCGGTGCCGCCAGCGGAATCGGGTTGGGTATAGCAAGGGCCTTGGCTAGGGCCGGTATGTCGCTGGTAATGGCCGACGTTGAACCGGCGGCACTCGATGGAGCGGTCGACCAACTGCGGTCCGACGGCTACAGGGCGGTTGGTGTGTTGACCGACGTTTCCGACCGACTCCAGGTGGAGGCACTGGCCGAGGCCGCACTGGCGGAGTTCGGAGCGGTCCATGTGGTGGCCAACAACGCCGGAGTTGGCGCCAGCGGGCCGGTCGAGGACATGTCGATAGAAGAGTGGAAGTGGATCATCGACGTGAACCTCTGGGGAGTCATTCACGGCGTGCGCACATTCCTGCCCATTTTGAAGCGTCAGGACGAAGGCCACATCACGGCAACGTCATCGGTGGCCGGCTTAGCGGGTGGGCCGATGCTGGGGGCGTACCACACGGCCAAGCACGGTGTTGTCGGTCTAATGGATTCGGTGCGGGCCGAACTTGCTCTACTGGGGTCCCCGGTCAAGGCCAGCGTGCTGTGCCCGGGTCCGGTGGCAACCAATGTTGTTCGATCAGAGCGCAATCGGCCCGACGATGTTGATCGCCACCTGGTCGGCGAACCCGAGAAGCGGTTTTGGTCCCGCCTCACTTCGACTCTTGCCGCCGGTATGGCGCCTGAAGCGGTAGGGGAGCTGGTAGCCGACGCCGTCCGGTTAGAGCGGTTCTGGATCCTGACCGAACCTGAGCAGCACATCTCTTCCGTCGAACAACGACTGGCCGAGATCAAGGCGGATCACCTCGAGCGCGGCTGACTGAAAGTCAAGATTTGAGCCGTGAGTATCGTTGACCCGCTCGCCGTGCCCTAGCTGTTGGATGAAAAAGGCGAAGGGGGTGACTCTCGGATCTCGTCCAGCCATGTGGCGATACGGTCCAGTAGCTCTGCCGACGCTGACGGTGCTGGAATGAGCTGGTAGGCATTGCCGTCATTGTCTGCCTCCGGACCGACCGCCACCAGGGCGCCCGAGTCCAGAGCACGATCCACCAGGCCGCGCCAAGCCAAGGCCACGCCATGTCCAGCCATCGTATGGTTCATGACGAGGGCGTAGTTGTTGTAGGAGATGTGTGCGGACGTTGGTTCCCACTGAATGCCGTGGGCGGCGAACCAGCCATGCCAGTCTAGCCAGTCCCGATCTCGAGCATCGAGGTGGAGTTTAGGCACGTCGATGAGGTCGTTCGCCGTGCACTCCGATCCGAGCCCCAGGGAGTCGGCGCACTCGGGTGTGGCCACCGGAAGTACCCGCTCCGGGAACAGCATCCTGGTGCCAGGGGGAGGTTTGGCGGTAGTGGTTAGGTGGATAGCTGCGTCGTAGGCTTCATCGCCCAGTTCCCGGTTGCGATCGAACAGTCGAAGCCAGAGGTCGATGTCGCCAAGCGTTCCTTGAAGTTGATCGAGGTGGGGTACAAGCCATTGCTGGGCAAAACCGGGATTGGCGGCCAGCAGGAACGTTGTCGATGTCCGCGGTTTGGACCGTAGGTGTTGGTCAATGGTGGCGAACGCCTCCTGAACGGCAATCAACATGGCCTCGCCCTCGGCGTTGAGCCGAACTCGGTTGGCGGTGCGGTGAAAAAGCACTCGCCCGGTGAGCCGTTCGAGATCCCGGATATGTCGGGAGACCCCCGGCTGGGTTATGCCCAGCTCCCTGGCTGCTTGCGTAAACGATCCGAGCCGTCCGGCACTTTCAAACACGGCGAGCATCTGCATTCGGGGAATGCGCTCGAGCAGCGGGTGCATCGCCCGAGCATAACGTGAACGCATGCTAGGCCAAAAAAGCACAGTCTGTGCAGAACCGGATGGTTGGTTCAAGATGCGACTATGGGGGCTTACTCTGCGGACGCGGCGTCAACAACTGAATCCGCACCCCGCCCGAGACGGGGAGGGGGCCGCCGTGGGCGGGCTCAACGAACGACTGTCGGCAACCGTCATGGCCCGATGCCGCCGATACGGAGGAAGCTGCCGCCCTACGATCCCTTCTCGGCCAAGCAGATCGATGCCATAGAGAGCCACGCCGACCGATTGCTCGACGAGATCGGAGTGGAATTCCGGGGCGATGACGAGGCGCTGGAGTTGTTTCGGTCGGCCGGAGCCCGGGTTGAAGGCCAGCGAGTTCGGTTCGAACCAGGTCATGCTGCCGAACTGTGCTCCACCGCACCGGCAACCTTCAACATGTACGGCCGGGACGGTCGGATTGTGCCCATCGGCGGTGACCACGTCGTCTTGCTGCCTGCATACGGCCCGCCGTTCGTAACCGACCTCGATAGAGGACGACGCTACGCCGCCATGGTCGACTTTGAGAACATCGTCAAGTTGACCTACTCCACGCCCTGGCTTCACCACTCCGGAGGAACGGTTTGTGAGCCGGTCGACGTGCCGGTCAACAAACGGCACCTTGACATGACGTTCGCCCATCTACGGTGGTCGACCAAACCGTTCATGGGATCGGTTACATCTCCCCAGCGTGCTCAAGACTCGATCGACATGGCCCGCATCGTGTTCGACGGACTGTACGGCTCCGATTTCATGGACCGCCACTGTGTCATCCAGGGCAACATCAACGTCAACAGCCCCCTGGTGTGGGACGACGTCATGAGCGGAGCGCTGAAGGTGTACGCCCGGGCCAATCAGGGCTGCGTCATCTCGCCCTTCATCATCGGTGGGGCCATGGGTCCGGTCACGGTTGCCGGACTGGTGGCCCAGGCTCATGCCGAGGCTCTGACCGGCATTGCCCTTAGCCAATTGGTCCGACCCGGATCTCCCATGGTCTACGGCAACTTTCTCACCACCATGAACCTCCGGTCCGGTGCGCCGACGTTTGGAACAGCCGAGTCGGCTTTGGCCACCTACGCCGTCGGTCAATTGGCTCGACGACTGAACCTGCCACTTAGGTGTGGCGCCCACTACACGGCGTCCAAAGTAGCTGACGGCCAGGCAATGCAGGAGTCCGTCGATGCCATGTCATCCGGCATCCTGGCCGGCACCAACTATGTCATCCACGCCGCAGGCTGGTTGGAAGGTGGTCTTTCGTTCGGATACGAGAAGTTTGCGCTGGATCTGGATCGGTGCGCCATGTTGCACAAACAGCTGGGGGGCTTGGACGTAGGTGAGGAACAGTTGGCAATCGATGCCTACCGGGAGGCTGGTCCAGGGGGCAACTATCTGGCCAGCGCCCACACCATGCGGCACTTCGCCACGGCCAACCACGAGTCTCTCCTGGCCGACACCAACTCGTTTGAGCAGTGGAGCGAGGACGGTGCCCTCGACGCCGAGCAGCGCGCCAACCGTTTGTGGAAAAAGATGTTGACCGAGTACGAACCACCCCCGATGGACGAGCCGCTGGTGCGGGAGTTGGATGCCTTCATGGATGACCGCCGGGCGGCGATGCCCGATGCCTGGTACTGAGTCCGCATGACCGCACACCGAATCTAGACCAACCAGATCGATGGGCACCAGATCGATCGCCGACAACACCCTCCCAAGGAGTAGGAGCACTATGACCGAAGAATTGTCACGGACATCGGCGCTGGCCGAGCGCCATCGCGCTCTCGGTTCAGGCCTCGAGGACTGGAACGGTATGGGTACCGCTTGGGAGTACTCGACCAGTCCGAACGCTGAACACGACGCCATCAGGGAGGCGGCCGGCATGTTTGACATGTCGCCGCTAAAGAAGGTGCGTGTTCGCGGGCCAGAGGCTGGAGCCGTTGTCGACTACACCCACAGTAGGGACCTCACGCGCCTTGCCGACGGCCAGTCGGCCTACGGGGCCGTGCTCTCCGACCGAGGCACCGTGGCCGATGATGCCATTGTCTTTAGAAACACGAAAGATGACTGGCTGTTCGTTCACGGATCCGGAGCGTCGATGGAACTCCTCCAAGCCTCGGCTGTGAAGGCAGACGTCACCATCGAGCTGGACGACGACCTCCACATCATCTCGCTACAAGGGCCGTCGTCGTTGGACCTATTGGACACCAATACCGACGTTGACCTGATCGCCGTGGCCTACTTCAACCACCGAGACGGATTGCTGTTCGGCCGCCCGGCCATGATCAGCCGCACAGGCTACTCGGGCGAACGAGGTTACGAAATCTTCGCCTCGGCCGACGACGCTGTCGCCATCTGGGATGCCATTGTCGAAGCGGGGGCTGGTGCCGGGGTTATGCCGGCGTCGTTCACCGCATTGGACAAGGTCCGAGTGGAGGCCGCTCTTTTGTTCTACGGCTATGACATGACCGATGAGCACTACCCCGGAGAAGTCGGTCTTGGCTGGGCCATCTCGAAGAATGGGCCAGACTATCGAGGTCGCGATGGCGCCCTGGCCGCTGTCGGCAATGAGCGATTCGTCGGGGCCGGTATATCGATTGACCACGACGACATTGTGGCCGGTGGCGAGAGCCTCCAACTGAACGGCAGTGACGTCGGAACCGTCAATAGCCCGGCGTTCTCGCACCGTTTGAACAAGAGCCTGGCATTGGTTCACCTGCACCCTTCGGCCGCTTCGGCCGGGACCGAGCTGTCGGTTGTTGGAGACGGCGTGCGGTATTCGGCCCGAGTGGAGAACATCCCGTTCTTCGACCCGGGTAAATCGAGAACCCATGCCTGAAGGTCGCCGCTGCACGTCCGCTGGTCG
>JAHDFR010000211.1:3552-5876 GCA_020628065.1 Acidimicrobiales bacterium | reverse complement strand
CTAGGCGTGGCCTAGGCCGACGCCATTTTGAGCAACCGAAGCGCCTCTCCGACCGAAGGCGTCGAGTTCGAAGAGGAGCTTCAAAACGTCGGTCCGTTCGGTGACGACCCGATTCAGCTCTCGGGGAATGTCGGTTTGTTCAGCCACTCTTCGAACAGGTTCTCGAGATCCCGCCCGGAGACATCTTCGGCCGTGGCTACGAAGTCGGCCGTAGTCCCGTTGCCGTAGCGGTTGTCCTGCGCCCACGTCCTCAACAGTTCGAAGAAGTCGTCGTCGCCAAGTTCGGCCCGCAGGGAATGCAGCGTCAAAGCACCCCTGAAGTACACCTCCAACCCGAAGAGATTGTCAGCTCCCGGATCGCCGATCGGCCCCAGGAACTCCCCGAGTTCGTTGATGGTGGACTGGGCCAACGCGTCGGCGTCGCCCCGGTCGGGGTGGCGGTGCGCCGCCCACAGCCACTCGGCGTAGGTGGCAAACCCTTCGTTGAGCCAGATGTCGCGCCAGTCGGCCGGGCTCACTGAATTGCCGAACCATTGATGTGCCAACTCGTGAGCGACGATGGACTCGATCGAACCCTGCCCGTCGATGGCTTCCATCCCGAACACCGACATTGTCTGGGTTTCCAACGCTCCACCGATGAACTCCGGCACGGTTACCACCCCGTACTCGTCAAACGGGTACGGGCCGAAAATCTCGGTGAAGTAGTCCAACATGTCAGCGGTAGGGGCAAAGTCCGAGACGGCAAGATCGTAGGAATCAGGCGGAAAGAAATTGCGGATGACGATGCCGCCTTCGGTGACCGTTCGCTCGATGCGGTAGTCGCCGATGGCCACGGTGGCCAGGTAGGTGGTCATAGGTTCGTCCATCTCCCACTGCCAGGTGCGATAGCCGTCAGCATCAATCTGCGACGGATCGTCAGGGTCTGACTCCAACCGACCATTGGAGGCGACTTCCAGGCCGTCGGGAACGGCGACCCGGATAGTGAACGTCGCTTTGTCCAACGGGTGATCGTTGGCCGGGAACCATGTCCGGGCCCCGTCGGGCTCGGCCATCACATACACCGCTCCGTCTTCGGTTCGGAACCAGCCCGGGGTGTAGGGGCTGGCGGCACCGTCGCTTGTCACCGGCGTTCCCTCGTAGTCCACTGCCACGGTGAACGTTTGGTCCTGATCCAGCGGCTGTGCCGGGACAATGACCAACTCTTTGTCCCGCCGACTGAAGACAGCCGGGCTGCCGTCGACCGTGACCGCCGTGACCGTCAGCCCGTCCAAATCGAGGTTGAGCTGATCCAGGTCGGCGGTGGCCTCGGCTTCGATGACTGCTTGGCCCGTAAGGTCGGGATCCGCCGGGTCGTAGCGAAGCGAGAGATTGTAGTGAGTGACGTCGTAGCCGCCGTTGCCCAGATCCGGGAAGTACGAGTCTCCGACACCGTCGGCTCCAGCCGTGGCCTCTCCGGCGGTGTCGGCCGCTGCCGCCGGTGCCGTCGTTGTCGCCGGGGCGACGCTGTTTGACGTGGTTGAATCCTCGGTGTCGTCCTGCCATGGCGGTACGCATGCGGCGATCACCACCGCCAGACCAAGGGCGGCCATGGACAGGTGCCGCCGGCTCGGCGTCGGCAACGAACGGGTAGGAGCGGGCACACCCTCAGAGTATTCGTCGCTCGCCCCGTCCGGAGGTCGGGTCGACGTTGCGCTCTCAGCTGTTTCTCAGATGATCCGTGTCGGTACCGGACACAGGTGGCAGCCACAGATACATCTACAAGTACGGCTACAGATACATAGCAAGCAGTCGTTCGGCCAGTTCGCCGACCACTTCGTCAGTGGTGGGATTGATCAGTGCCAGGTCGCCTACCGGCCGGGCGGTCTCCCCGGTCTGCATGTTGGTGGCCTCCACCCACGCCCACTCCCTGGTGGCGACCAGAATCTGGCGGGCCGCCCACTCCAGGCCGGCCGCCCCCAACGTGCTCCACACCACGTACTTGAAGCCCTCCAGCCGGTCCACCAGTTGATTGTGGAGCAGCGGCGTCTGCACCTCGAAGATGTCGTTGATCAGGAGATAGTCGTCGTACAGCACCGACTCGGCGTCGATCTGTCGGTCATGGGCCTCGTGAGAGCGAAGGACGGCTATGGCAAGATCGTGGTTGATGTGGGCGTGGACTCCAAGCAGCGCACCCGAGAAGGGTCCCTCGCCGTCGTCGTCGTCCCAATGGGAAAACAGAACGGCCCATGCTTTCGGGATCCGCTCCTGATCGGCCCAACCCCGCAATGCTCTCAAATACAGCTCGGCGAAGTTGATGTCGAGAGTCCGCATGAATTCGGCGTCGC
>JAHDFR010000211.1:0-3452 GCA_020628065.1 Acidimicrobiales bacterium | reverse complement strand
GTCTCCTGGAGTTCTTCCATACGGGCCAGTACCCCAAGCACGGTGGTGGGGTACGGTTGCCGTGCCACCGCCACCAGCTCCGGGCTGAAACGGTTAGCCATCTGTCGCCCTGGTGGTGTCGGGGGCTGAGCCTGGGGGGTCGATATGGGCGTCGAGGGTGGTCACGGCAGCGAACATCGACGCTGCCTCCACCCGAGATCGGACCTGGAGCTTGCTCAAGATATTGGATACGTGGACGCCGGCTGTTCTGGCGCTAATGAAGAGCTCTTCGCCGATCTCCCGGTTGCTAAGGCCTTTGGCCACGCAGCCCAGCACCTCGTGTTCCCGGCTGGTGAGCAGCGAAAGCGGAGACTCCGGGGTTGGAGGGTTCACTGTTGGTGGTTGGGTGGGGTCGGCCAGGTTGACTCTGGCTCGAACGGCCAACCTTTCAATGGCGTGCTTGAGTGGCGCGGCCGAAAGCTGGCACACGGTGGCGTAAGCGCTGTTGAGCGCTTCGCCGGCCCGACGGTTTCGAGCCCGTCGAGCGAACAGGATTTCGGCCAGTTGTAGTTGGGTGTAGGCCGCCGGGTAGGGGTGTCCGCACCTGGTCCAAGCCTCTTCGGCTCCGCTCCACAAGTCGGGGTCCGGTTCGCCTTCAATCCAGCTTCGTTCGGCTTCGCACAGCAGTCGATAGGCCTCCAGTAGCCGTGATTCGGCGGTGTCGGGCTCGTAGGTGTCGCCATGAAACCACCGGCTGGTGTTGTCCAGCCGGGCCAGCCGCATAAGGTCGGGGTTCATGTTGAGCCGAACCGCCTGGGCTTCAGCTCGGAATCCGTGCCAGATGAGAGGCGCCAACACCCAGTGGTCGTCGAACTCGGTTCGTTCCACTAAGTCCAGGGCACGGTCGACGAATATTCGGGCGGTGATGACGTCGTTCGTCCACCAGGCCAGACCGATTCTCAATGTGGCGTACGGCAGGCATCGCGACGGATTGGGATCTTCTCCCATCAACGCTTCAGTGGCATCAAGGTCGGCGGCTGCGGTGGCGAAATCACCCAGGCCCATAACCACCCTGGCCCTGGCCAGCAGCAGTTCGATCACACCCGGACCGGTCGGGTCGGAGTCGAGGGCGGCGGTGGCGTAGGTGTTGGCTTCGGTCCAGCGGCCCAGTCGGAACAGCCCTTTGGTGGCGGCGGCCAGTAGGGAGGTGACAAGCTGCGGCTCGACTCCTCGGTCGACCAGCTCGGATGCTGTGGAGCGAGCTACTTCCACCCCTTCGCTGACTTGATTCAGTGGGCCCATCAGCAGTTCGACGTAGTGCCTACCGGCCGCTTCGATGAGTTCGGGTCGGTCACTGCTGGTGGCGTCGGCGAACGCTTCTTGTAGGCGCTGCCGGCCAAGCTCGGGTTGTCCCAGGCAGGCGGTGGCGTAGCCGTAGGAGGCGGCTGCCAAAAGGCGGTAGTCCTCGTGACCGTGGCCGGCCAGTTGGAATGCCTGCTCGGCTTGGGTGCAGGCATCGGAGTACCGCCCGATGTGGACATAGAGGTCGGCCAGCATTGCTGCCACGTCGGCAATGCGTCCCACCGGAACCTCGTCGTCGGACAGGATGGTTTGGCAGAGGTCCGCTGCCTCTTCGAGATGGCCGTCAGCCTTCAGGTATCTGACTCGAGACACCTGAAGGTCGATGAGACTGAGTTCAGCTGAAGCCATCTCTGTACAGGTGACGATGGCATCGTCGATGAGTGAAAGGGCGGTGCTGTAGCGTTGAACGGCAAACGCTGCTTCGGCCGCCTGCCGCTGGAGTGCGGCGCAGTCCACCCCTTCAGGTCTGGCCATCAGCAGGTCGGCCACTGTTGACCAGTGCCGCCACGACTCGTCGTAGGCCCCGTCGCCGGCTGCGCGGCCGGCGGCGTTGACAAGCGGCTGCAGTGCCCGTTCGTTGTCCCCGGCGTTGGCCCAATGATGAGCCAGCTCGACCTGTTCGACTTCACCTCCGCCGTGTCGGTCGATTTGCCGTTCCATGGCCTGAGCGATGCGCTGGTGTAGAACCTGGCGTTCTTTCGGTAGCAATAGCTCCGCCGCCTTTTCCCGAAAAACGTCGTGGAGCGGGGCGTAGCCGATCTTGCCGTGCACGACGACGCCATGACCTATGGCTGATTTGGCCGCCTGGAGGGTCTGGTCGTCGTCGAGTTGCAGTACGTCTCGGATCAGGTCGTGTTGAATCGGTCTGCCGGCCAGGCTCACCACCTGGAGGAACTGCTGAGCATCCTCCGGTAGCCCTTCGATTCGTTGATTGAGTTGGTAGACGTAGGGGGACGGTAGATCTTCTGAGTGGTTGAGTAGCTCGACGATGAGGACCGGCAGCCCTCCGCTTCTACGCCACAGGCGCTGAATTTCACCGTCGGAAAACGGTCGCTTTGCCGTGACGGTTGCCAGCTGTTTGGTCTGCTCGATGTTGAACGGTTCGAGCTCCACCAGTCGAACCATCTGCGAACGCTCGAAGCCCGAAAGTATGGCCAACGGCTCGCTGCCGTGTCCGCTGTTGGTTCGAACGGCCAAGACCACCAACACGTTTTCGGTGGTGAGACCCGAGAGCAATGTGGCCACCAGCCGTTTGGTGGTTTGGTCAGCCCATTGGAAGTCGTCGAAGATCACCAGCAGCGGACGATCTTCGGCTAGCTCGACCAGTCCACGGTGAACTCGGCCGAGAAGATTGCCGCCTGCGGCTTCGATTGACGGGTCAATGAGGCCATGGAGTCGCTCAGCGGCCGCCGGATTTGTGCGTTCGAGTTGCTTGACCGCTTCATTCAGCGGGTGGAGCGGCCACGACTCTCCCAGGTCAAGGCATCGGCCTCGGGCCACGGTCACGCCGGCGTTGTCGGCCAGGCGCTCCGCTTCATCCAGCAGTCGACTCTTACCTACCCCCGACAGACCGACAATGGCCAGGCATCGAGGATCGCTTCGGTCCTGGCCGACAAGCTCTTCGAGTTTTCGGCGTTCGTCGAGACGCCCAACCAGCGGCGGTCCAGGCTCTATCCTGTCTGATTCGGTCCCCACACTTCGCCCTGTCATTGGCCCCGCCGACCCCCCGTCGATCCCGCACCTTGCCCCGAGTCTTGCCGGGGTAACCATCCAACGTAGCGAGGCTGTGGCGGTCGGGCCAGGCCTTAAGGGTCACCTACGTCGGTTACCGATGGGAAATAAGCACTCGTATCGATCTGAAATACGTCATCGGTCGGACGACAACAGCGTTGCCGTACCTGACAATAGGAGGAACGGAGGGAACTGCAGCGAGCAGTGGGCCGCGTTTGGCGGCCCACTCGCTCGTCAATGTTGACGGGGGCGGCCAGTGCACTTTGGTTCAGGAAATCGACGATCGAACAGAAGCTCCGGCGACATGCCGGTCTTGATCCATCGTGGCATTGAGTGCGGGACCCAACGAACCAGCGTGCTGCCGGTACTTCCCATCACCG
>JAHDFR010000041.1:28020-33570 GCA_020628065.1 Acidimicrobiales bacterium | reverse complement strand
CGGATCTGACAGTGAAGGTGGTGTTGCACCTAAACGCTGAGCAAGTTCAGTTCTGGGTTTATCTTATTTAGGGCCTCTTCGGAGGCCCTAAATTAGGTTATCACCGATCGATCCGCCTTTGCCGTTACTAGAACGCGAATGTCGAGCGCAGGTTCATTAAGACCAGCTCGATTCCACCACGCTAGATCGGGTTCTCGACATGTAACCGAGGACTGCCTAAAGGCACCACTACCCTCATTGGCTGTCGGTAACCTGGTTTTATGAACGCTCCCGCAGGTTGGTACCCAGATCCAAACGACGCAACACAAGAGCGACGTTGGGATGGATCAGCTTGGACCCACGAGGTTCGAACCCCACCGCCGCCCGATCTACCGCCGCCCAACTTTCCGCCCCCGCCACAGACCAATGCTCAGCCAGAGGCACTCTCCGGCAACCCGCTGAGGGGCATGCGCCAATCGGTTGAGAACGCAATTTCTCCAGCTGGCATGAGAAAGTCGGTAACCGACCCGGTTCAGCACGACGAATCCACCCAGTTCTCCATCAGCGAAGAAGGCCGGAACGGAACCGTGACCTTTGGTGCCCAGGGACTCGACCGGGTACTGAAAAAGACACTCGGAAAGGACGACCGGCAGTTCATCCCGTACTCCTCAATCGCCATGGTCCAACACGACAGGAAGCGCCTTGGGAGAGACGAGGTATCTGTCCAAGTGGGAGCCGTTACATACCGGTGGAAAGTAATTGCCGATGCCGAGGGATTCGTAAACCGACTAAACGGTCTCATCGCCTGATCTTCCGCCCAGCCCCGGCCGACCACTCTGTCCCGTGCCTGTCCCGCAGACATAGGCCAAACTCGTCCTTAAGCGGTAAACCACGGTCGAACGGCCTCGCGCCGCTGACCAGGCGAAACCGGCGAAATCAGCGTGTTTTTGCGGCGCCCTCGGCAAGAATCGAACTTGCGACGCACGGTTTAGGAAACCGACGCTCTATCCACTGAGCTACGAGGGCAGAACCGGCATAACGCCAGCGTTCATCAGCGTATCGGCGCCATGAGCCCGCGAAATCCGATTCGTCGCTGCATTGCCAACGTCGTCTTGATCTCGTGAGGAAGGTTTGGCCGTACACCTTCAGCCAACGTTCCACCCAACTGTTCGGCTGGGTAACACAGCGCCGGATTTGCTACACCCGGCAGGCTACGGCCCAAAAGCCGGTGCCGGAGTTGGCCCACGTGGCGGCCCACTCCCCCGGCAACGCCGTCAACAGATCCTCCGGCGACAGGTGAATCGGCGTGCGATCCCCCATGGTGTTCACCCACACAATCTGACCTTTCGACCTGAGCACCCGGTCGACCTCATCAGGGAACAGCAACATGTTCACCATCAAGATGCCGTCGAACGTGTCGTCGTTGAACGGCAGGCCCGACGAGTCGCCCTGCACCAGCGGAGCCACTCGCTTCGGCGCCCCCTGAAGCATGGCCAGCGACAGATCCAGGCCTACAAGCGATTTGACCGCCGGGGCGAACAGTCTGGTACCGGCACCGGTCCCGGCTCCAAGCTCAAGCCAGCGCCCTTCCAGCTGTAACTCACCTCGACGAATAGCATCCGACACTGGAGCCACTCGTACCGGATCGGAATGCGAGGCATCCCACTCCGACGCCATCGAGTCGAACAACTCGGCCACCTTGCGGGCTCGACCGGAGGACCATCCGGCTTCGAACGCCACCTGATGGGTGACGTTGCGCATAGGGTGATCCGAACCAACCCCGGCTTGGGGGTCACGGTCGCCAACGGCCCCCGGGCCGTACGTGTCGTCGGAGAGCTGTCGAAGACGGCTCACAGGTGACGCCCTACGCTACGAACGTGGCCAGGCCACCGGGAACATCGGATGATCGAATACTGCCCCATCATCCAACTCATCGGCCAAACCGGGGAATTCAGGAGACGTGGCCCACGGGCGCACCGCGTGTGTTGCTTGATCATCGATGTAGCGGAATGACACTGCTCGGCGCCGATGCTCAAAAGGAAACCCGGGTGAAGAATGCACGGTCAGGAACGAAAAGAACACCGCATCTCCAGGGCTCAAGTCCCAGCGGCGAATGTCAAAGTCCGAGCCGTCGGTGAAGTCCGGCATCTCGGCCAGCGAACCCTCGGGGAACCACTTGGCTTGCTGGTCCATGAAGGTGCGAGGCATCCGCCACGGCCCACGATGTGACCCGGCCCAAAATTCGGGCGAACCGGTGCGGGGAATGGGATCCAAAGGCACCCAGGCGCTGATGCCACGACCGTCCACGTTGTAATACGGCTGGTCCTGGTGCCACGGAGTGGGCTGCTCGGTGCCCGCTTCTTTCACCAGTACATGATCGTGGTAGAAGCGAACCGCCATCGAGTCCAGTAGCAGGGCCGCCAACTCGGGCAGTTGCGAATCCAAGGCGATCTCGGCAATGCCGGGAACGTCCTGCCACCGAACAAAATCTTCAACGAAGCTTCCCGGATCGTCGGCGGAGCTGGCGGTCACGGTGCGCTCGCTCGGGTGCGTCAGCACCTCCTCAACCGCCTTTGCCAAAGTCTCTATCTCAGGAACGCCGAGCGCGCCGCGCACGACGGCTACACCGTCTCGAGCGAAAGCCTCAATCGTCGAATCGTCAACCACTGCTTCTCAGCGCCTCTTGTGCCTCAGCGTTTCCCGGGCCTGCGACCCATGCATACATCCGTTGTACTTCGGGGCAGGCTGTGCCAACAAGCGCATTTGCCATTGTCAACAACATTGTTACCTTCCGAACTATCTTGACCTGTGAGGCCGCCGGCAACCGGCCAAATTGCGGGAAGTAGTACCCATAAACCAAGTCGACATGATCGCATTGACGAATTCCCTAGGCCGTCAACCGCAACGATCCTGGAGCATTCGACCACCAAGACCGACACCGACCCCGCCGCCCGCAGACAAATCCGAGCTGAAGAGTGAAACACCTCAACCTCCAAGATCTTGAACAACGATGGTCCAGGATTGAACGAGCGGCCGACGCCACCCCCGGTGTCGACCCGTGGTGCTCAGGTCTCGACTGGTCGCTCTCTGTAGCCCACGGATTCGCCCGCCGAGGCAAACGCCTCCTGCTGGAGAGCGAACACGGCGCAGGCTTCGTCCTCCTCGGCTACTACCTCGACGTCGAACGGAACATGTTTCTCAGTGGTCTGGAACCGCTGTGGGGATTCGGTTCACCCGTCATCGGAACCGATATCGCAGGACTGGTCGACGAATTGGTGGACGAGCTCCAACAATTACCGGAGTGGACCGCCCTGGTACTGCCCGGGCTTCCTGAACTGCCCTCGCCAACCACCATCGACATGATGACCGGCCTGTCAACCCTTGGGCCGGTGCACCTGGGCGAAGGCATCACTCGCCAGGTGGCCGACCTGTCCCGAGGTCACGAACAGTGGCTGGCCGCCAGGAGCTCACGATTCCGACGCAACCTCCGCCGGGCCGAACGGCTGGCCACTGAACGCAAGGTCACCATCGTCAACGTCCGACACGAGGCCGATCTCTTCGACCGGATCGAAGCCATCGAACGACAGTCCTGGAAAGGCCACGAAGACTCCGGCGTCACATCTGAAGAGATGAACCGCATGTACCGCCACATGGTCAAACGGCTTCAGGTTCGGGGTCGCCTTCACGCCCACGTGGCCACGATACGAACAGACAACGGCGAACGCGATGTCGGCTACATCCTCGGAGGCATACGCAACCGTCGGTACCGGGGACTTCAGATCAGCTACGTCGACGGATACGAAGACCTCTCAATCGGCAATCTGCTGCAACACCACCAGATACAGCTTCTCTGCCAATCGGACTTGGCCGACAGCTACGACATGGGCATGGACATCGAATACAAGCGACGCTGGGCCGATCGGGCCGAAACCTCGGTCATGGCCATCGTGCAGCGATCCGAACAACCGGCGACCGAGAGGGTAGCTCCCGGCCCGGACGAAGGCGGGTAGTGTCTATGTATTGGCGGCCCGGTAGTAGTCCCAAGGAACTGACATGCTGAACACTGACTCAATTCTCCTGCTCTGCGCAGGGGCGCTGGCCTTAGCCGTCATCGCCGTTCTGCTCGATCGAGTCAACTTCCCTCAGCGCCGGTTCAAGGCCAAGCAGATTCGCGTCGCCGAGAAGGGCCCCGCCAGGGACAGAACCGGAGCCCACATCGTTGATATCGACCCACCGGAGCAAGTCGGCGGCCCGTAACCCCGGCCCGAGGCAGCGTCTAAGCAAGCACCGATACCGGCCTCCGGAGTAGCTATTCGGCGTCGGCCCCGGCGTCTTCACTTACGACCCCGTCGCCGTCACCCGATTCATCGATGTCGGTGTTGGTGTCGGTGTCGGTGTCGACTTGCTGGCCGGTCCGAACCGGGATCCCCTCTGACTCCGGCGCCTGCAGCTCCTCCTCAGCCACTTCAACCACGACTTCTTCCCGCACCCGGCTGCACTCCAGCACAACCAGACACACAGCCCGCATATCGGGGGCGTGGCGCACCTCACCGCCGTCAATACCCAACGGCTCGAAGTCGAGCGACGCCATACCGATCATCTTGCCGTCACTGGTAACCAGCGGGCCACCTCTGAACAAGGTTCCGATGGGCGCCGTGTGTTGCAGACCAACCGACGAGTGGTCGATCAACACCCCGGGAGACGCCGCCGCCCCCTGGCCGCCAACACCGCTCATGGCGAACAGCCGGGTGCCGACGGCGTTTACCTGATCGGCATCGCCGGCAATGGCCAGAGGCGGAATGACTTCCCGCACAATCAGCAGAGCAACGTCACTCTCGGCGTCCCAGCTCCACAACTGCGCCGGTATTCGACGACTGTCCTTAATCAGGTCAATCCCGGGACTCGGTTCAAGAGTCGACGACTCGACCAGCGAATAGCTGGTGAGCAACGCCGTGCCACCCTCGTGGCCGATGACGGCGAAGGCCGCCCCGACCGCCAGCTCACCATCATCGTCCCTCGTTTCCAGCAGCCACACCGACGAACCCACCGCCTCCGGCAGGCCGATGACCGCATTGGCCTCGGTCACGTAGTCGCCAAAGGGGGCCATCTCCGCTCGGATGTCACCGATGGTGTCGGTTCGCAGACGATCAATAGCGCCGGTGGCGTCACTGAATTGCTGATCGAAGCCGTCGACGAAACGGGCAACAGCCTGTTCGTTGTCGGCCAGGCGGGCGTCGTAGTAGGCGTAAAACGCTGCGCCGCTGAAGGCGGCTCCCACACCCATCATCAACAACATGGTCGAGATGCCAATGACGGTTCGAGGCAGGATTCGGTAGATTCGTTTCTCCCGAGCCGGACGTAGCGCCACGAACCCGTCCCGGCGCAGGGCCTTGATTCGTTCCCGCTGCTTCCATCGCACCCCGAGGCGACCCTCCGGATGGATAAACGGCGCCACTCCCCCCTTTCTGGCCGGACGACGAGATCGAGGTTTCCTGGTGTTCGAGGTCGGGGCGGCCGCGGGCGTTTCGTCTCCGAGCAGTGCCGCCAGCGCTTCCGACCGTGGGGCTTCCG
>JAHDFR010000041.1:23783-27920 GCA_020628065.1 Acidimicrobiales bacterium | reverse complement strand
TTCCGGAGGAGTCTCCGTCTCAACGTCAGCGGCCAGATGCAGATCGGACCCGTCAACCTGTTGATCGACGGTGTGTTGACCGGCGGCATCAGAACCAGCAATGTCATGAGTTCCGGCCTCGGGATGGACGATGGCCGGTTCATCCACCAGCGAGACCTCAGGCTCGGACCGCCGCTGGTCATTGGACTGCGAGGTGGTGGAGGTCATTGGCCGTTCTCCTGGCTTTGAGATGGATCGCTCGAGGTCGACGGACTTGATTGGTCGGTGGCTTCAGGGGTGGAGGCGGAGGTCGTCGTGGTCGAGCCCGAGCCCGCCGCGGATCCAGCTCCGGAAGCGCCACCGGCACTTCCGCTGTTGTCGGTCTCCGGTTTCGGGGGCTGGGTGGTTGGTGGCGGAACCGTAGTTGGACGCTGCGAGCGACCCAGCGTCGGCTCGCCCACCAAATTGACCTCACATGATGATGTGCCGCACCCATTGCCCAGTTGACCGATCGTACGACGCGGCGCTGCCCGGGTGTACTCCCGCACCCGGAACGTCACCATTTCCTCCGCCGTCTCGGCGATCGGCTCGATCTCGGCCGGTTCAGGAAAGTCGATGACGTCAAGACCCTCGTGGGCGGCGGCCATGAACTGGCCCCAGGCCACGGCCGGATGCGAGCCCCCGGTCACTCGGCCGACACCGTTCACATTGTGCAGAGACTCCAGCCGATCGCTGTGGCCCATCCAAACGGCGGTGGACAGCTGGGGGGTGTAACCCACGAACCACGCTGCCCGGTACGCCTGGGCAGTACCGGTCTTTCCCGCCGCCGGGCGCCCGATGTCAGCCCGTTGACCTGTACCGGAGTCGATGACGTCGGTCAACACATCGGTGACGTTGTCAGATGTGGTCGGCGACAGAACCTGACGGCCCGTCCGGGCTCGGTTGTCGATCAGAACGTTGCCTTCGGCGTCGATGACCCGAGAAATCGCCGTCGGCTCAACCCTTGTCCCCCGGTTGGCAAACGTTCCATAGGCCGAAGCCATGGCCAGTGGCGACGTTTCCACCGCCCCCAACGCCAGGCTCGGCCCATACGAACGATCGGCGGTGTAGTCCAGGCCAAGCTGGCGGGCCAGGTTGACCGTGTTGGACAAGCCAACGTCCAACACCAGTTGGGCGAACACGGTGTTGACCGAGGCCCGCATGGCTTCACGTAGGGTGATGTCACCGTAGTCCCGGTAGTCATAGTTGGAGACCGAGCATTCGTCGCCCTGGCAGCCGGGAACCAGCCACCGTCCGGGAGCCGGATATCGAGTCTCGGGAGCCAGACCCTCGTCGATGGCGGCGGCAAGCACCAGCGGTTTGAACGAACTGCCGGGCTGAAACCCGGTGGAACCCCCGGTGGCCAGGTTCACTTGGGACACGTCATAGTCCCGGCCGCCGACCATGGCTTTGATGTGACCAACGTTGGGGTCGAGCGAGACCATGGCCATCTCCACCGGCAACTCTGTGTTCTCCAAGCGGGCGGCCACCGCTTCTTCGGCTTTGGCCTGGAGTTCAGGCTCGATGGTGGTTTCGATGGTCAATCCACCGGTGTAAACCAAGTCCGGCCCAAGTTCTTCGACCAGTTCGGCTTCAACCAGATCGACGAAGAAGGGGAAGCGGGACGCACCCTTCTTCGGTCGGGGCACCACCAGGGTGACCGAACCCGGCAATGGATCGGTGTTGTCGGCCGACCAAAGTGTTCGAGCCAGGTTGCGTTTGAACTCGGACTCGTCCAGATAGCCCTGTTCGTACATGGCTGTCAGCACCAGCCGACGACGCTCGTCGGCCGCTTCGATGTCAACAAAGGGCGACAGGCGGGTCGGGGCCTTGACCACACCGGCCAACGTCGCCGCCTCGGAAATGTCCAGCTCGTCGATTGTCTTGTTGAAATAGATTTTGGCTCCCGCCCCGATGCCATAGGCGCCGGAGCCGTAATACGAGCTGGTTAGATAGCCGAACAGGATCTCCTCCTTGCTCAGCTGCTGTTCCACCTCTCTGGCCAACAGCGCCTCGTCGACCTTGCGCTCAAGAGTCCGCTCGTGCGAGAGATAGACATTCTTCACGTACTGTTGGGTCAGCGTCGAGCCACCCTGGGCCACCCCACCGGCCGCCAGGTTGACCCGGGCGGCCCGGGCGATGCCCTCGTAGTCGATGCCGTTGTGTTCCCAGAACCGCTTGTCCTCGATGGCGACGACCGCGTCTTTCAGAACCCGGGGGACGTCTTCGGCTTCGACCGAAACTGTTTCGTCGAATCCCCGGAAAATGCCTATGCGGTTTCCGGAAGCGTCAAACACGGTGGAAGCCACCGCTTCAAGCGAAGGGCGTTTGTCGGGCAGGTCGCCTACCGGCAGGGGGGCGTTCAATAGAGTTGTCACCGCTACTGCGCCCGCTACCGGCGGGACCACCACCACGGCCACTACTAGTGCCGCCACCAGTCGTAGAACGGTTCGCAGGACCCGGAACGGAGCCGAGGATCGTTCAGCCATCGGAGTCCCCATCTGCTGGACCGCCGCCCACATCACTCTGCTGCTCAGACGTGGTCTCTGTGCTGTTCTGGTCAGATCGGGTGGTTGGCGTGGTGCCGGTACCGGCGTTGGTACCGCCCGACCCATCGTTGGGTCCCCCACCATTCGAGGTATCGGGGTCCACCCCTGCTTCGCCGTCAACCGCCGGTGCGGTGGTTGGTGGGGGCGGAATGGCCCGACAGCCGGGATGTCGGCCGACCGCGCGAACAGGGGCTTCGCCATCACCGACGGCAACGCTGGTAGAGGCGGAGGTCGACCCGTTCTGCCCGGACGAAGCCGGCGACCGGGTAACGCCGGGAATCGACACCACAGCCGACACCGTCACCGAACCAACTCCGACACAGCGCAAACGGAACGTGGCATGGCCCGAGGAGTCCACGCTCGCCGATGCCGGCGACTCCAGCTTGGCCGCTCCGGTCACCGTCATCACCACTTGGGCGTTCGGTACGGGAGCGTTGACGATGAGACCATCGCCATCGACCTGACGTTGGCTGACTGCCACGCCGACCGACCCGGTCAGCCCGTCAAACATGATCCCGCTGTTGTTGATCTGAACCGAGACGTCATCGTCAACTTCGGTCAGTCGAAAACTGTGGGAGTGGGATTCGCCGGCTTCGACGAATAGCACCGTTCCGGCTTTATCCACCGCCTTGCCTTCTATCCAGGACCGAAGGCGATACCGGCCACCGGGGAGACCACCGGCCGACCAGCGACCCCGGTTGTCCGCCGTGACGTCGATTGACCCGACGGCGTTGGCGGTGTGGCGTTCAATGCGCACGACTGCCCCGTCGGCGGGACCATCATCGACAAACGCCGTGCCCGACAACGTTGAATCGCCCCCACTCATGTCAACCGGGATCGCGTCGGTCGGGACATCGACGAAGGCCAGGTCCAGGGGTTTGCGGCGGGTGTCATCGGCGGACCGGATCTGAAACGGGGACGACGGCAGGGGGGTCTGTTCAACGTCAAGGTCGATGCCGGTCAGGCGAATGTCGACGTCGGAGTCCGACTCTCGATAGGCGTCGAAGACCAGATCACGATGGTCATACATGAACCATGACGCGACGACCATCAACAGGGTCAGTGCGAACTTCACCTGATTCCTTCGGCCTAAAAAAGCGAAAGCTGAGCCTCACGGCTCAGCCTTCAGTGCATTCTGTGCGTTCTGTTGTGAGAGCTAGTGCCTACTCAGGTACATCAATGAAGATGCACTCGCCGGGGCACTCCTCGGCCGATTCAATGACCCGCTCCAGGCCACCTTCAGGAACCCGGGCCATACCTTCAGCACCAGCCGGGTTGGCTGTGCCATCGAACAGCTTTTCGGCGCCGAAGTTCTCGGTGGCTTCCTTCACGTAGTAGAGCCCGTCATCCATCCCGAAGAACACGTCGGGGGCGATTTCGGCGCAGAGGCCGTCACCGGTGCACAGATCCTGGTCGATCCATACTTTGATGTCTGACATTGCTGTAGCTCCTGTCTCAGAGGTGGCTGCTTCGCCGCTTGGACGATCCTGTTAGGCGCCCGTCCACACTGCGTTCATTCGTTCGGTGAGCCTCACACGCAGCTGGTGGGGTTGCCGAACTGTAATGTACT
>JAHDFR010000041.1:0-23683 GCA_020628065.1 Acidimicrobiales bacterium | reverse complement strand
GGGCCGATGGCCCGATGGCACAAGTCACCAAACCGATAACAAGCTTCTTGGCCGCTCATCAACCTCCATCGGTCACGTCATGGCAGCCTGTAAAGAGGCTCGACTACGATACGCCTACAGTCACGGGGACAGCCATGGGTCAGAAACTTTCGAACACCGAATCGTTCATGTGGTCGCTGGGCGACAATCCCAATCTGGCCTCCACCATGGGCCTGGTGATCATCCTGGGTGACACGCCCGACCGGGAACGGATGCGCAACACCATCGGCGGGCTACTCTCCACGGTCGACCGGCTGCGGCTTCGAGTGACCGAGACCGGTAACCCGATGGCGCCGTCGCAAAGCTTTGAGTGGACGCCCGATGACCAGTTCGACCTTGACTACCACCTGCGGTTCTCCAAGCTGGACGCCCCCCGACCGGTCGGCCCATCACATCCACAGCTGCTGGACGTGGCCACCCGGTTCATCAACGACCCGTTCGATCGGACCCGTCCACTGTGGCAGTTCCACTTGGTTTCGGGGCTGAGCGGTGGACGCTCCGCCCTGCTGGCCAAACTCCACCATTCCATCTCCGACGGTATGGGCATGGTTCGTCTCGGCCTCAACCTGCTCGACTTTGAAGCCGACGCCGAACCCAAACCGGTTCCCGATCTCGAAGCGGCCTTCAATCAGGCTGATGCCGTTAACGAGAGCGCACAGCAAGAAAGTGACGACAACGAGCAACAACAAGACGGTGCTGACGACGAGCGAAACCTTAATCCTTTAAGTGGTTTCCAGCGGCTCTGGGACACCGGCGAGAACATCGTCACGTCCGTCCGAGCAGCCGGAGTGTCAATCAGCGGAGGACCCAAGCCGTCCGAGCTTTGGGGCAAACGGTCCCGCAACCGCAGCTACGAAGTGGTGATCGAATCATTGGAGGCCATGAAGGCCCAGGCCAAAGCCCGCCACGTCACCATCAACGACCTATTCGTCACCGCCTGCGCCCAGGCTGCGCTCAACTACCACGCCGAACAGGGCGTCGAGCTCGAACACGTCTTGGCCACCGTGGTCATCAACCTCAGCCCACCTGACATCGGGGGCGATGGACCATCGCCGGAAGAAGACAACGCCTTCCTGCCGGTAGCGCTGGAGATACCGGGCGCCGGAGCAGGGATGGACGAACGGCTGGCCACCGTACGAGCCCTCATTCAGGAAAAGCGGGAAATGCTGACCGGCAAGTCGTCGGCCCTCGACGCGCTGGCCACGCTGGGTAATATCGTGCCGCCGTCGGTGGCGGCCAAGATGATGGTCGAACAAGCCGGGCGGGTCGATTTCGCCACCAGCAACGTGCCCGGCCTTCCCCTACCGGCATGGTGCTCGGGCAGCGAAGCCCAGGCCATGTATCCGGTCGGGCCGGTGACCGGCACCGCCTTCAACGCCACCCTGCTCAGCTACGCCAACCAGTCATACGTCGGCCTGCACATCGACCCGGCCGCCGTCGACGACACCGTGCTTTTGGCCAAGAGCCTGGGACGGGGTTTCCGCCAACTGGGTGTGGCCCGCCGATAGCCACCACAAGACGTTTCGGAACAAGTCGTTCCCCAACAAGACGAATTGGGCGGCGACTGAGCACCGGCTGAGTCAGATCGCTACTTTTGTTGGTGTGAACTCTGCCAAGGATTCCTCCACCACCTTTTCCAGCGGAGTCCCAGAGACGGCTGCGCCGTCGTCGCCTGAAGCTCTCCGGGACCAATTCCCCAGTCTCTACGCCTCGACCAAACGGTTCACCGTTGGTGTCCCCCGAAACTTCACCTTCGTCGACGGCGACTCCAAGGTGTTGTTCCTCCGATCGCGACAAGGCGGAGACCCGGCAATGGCGCTGTGGGAACTGAACGTCGACAACGGCGACGAAACCAAACTGGTCGACCCCCACGATTTACGAAGCGCCGCAGACCGGGACCTACCGGTCGCCGAACGAGCCCGCCGGGAACGGGCCAGAGAGCTGGCATCAGGCATCGTCTCGTACTCCAAAGACCAGAGCGCCGACAAGATCTGCTTCGCCCTCGACGGCAGGCTGTGTGTCTTCGACCGTCGAACAAACGAGGTGATCACCCCTAGCGTTGCCGAGCCGGTCTTCGATCCACGACTCAGCCCCAACGGCCGCTACGTGGCCTACGTTTCAGCCAGGACAGGTAGCGAGAACGCCCTACGGCTGATCGACCTCGACCATCCCGACTCCGACCGCACTCTGGCCCACGACAGCGATCCCCTGGTCAGCTTTGGCCGAGCCGAATTCGTCGCCGCCGAAGAAATGCAACGGTCCAGGGGCTTTTGGTGGAGCCCGGCCGGAGACCAGCTGCTGGTGACCAAGGTTGACGAGAATCTGGTGGGCGAGTGGTGGCTGAGCGACCCGGCCCACCCCGGCGTAGCTCCCCGCTCGGTGCGGTTCCCAACCCCGGGGACGGCCAACGCCCTGGTCGAACTGCTCCTGGTTGATCTGGACGGAAGCAGGCGACTGGTCGACTGGGACGAACAGCACACCTACGAGTACCTGGCCGACGTCCGATGGGGCGAAGGGCACGAACCCCTCATCGTCCGACAGACGCGCGATCAGCGAACCGTCTCGATCGCCGAACTCGACGTCGAAACGCTTCGATTGACCGAGCAGCGTCGCATCACCGACGACACCTGGGTGGAGCTTCACCCCACCACTCCAACCTGGACGCCTCACGGTCTGCTGACCGTCGAAGACGTCGTACCACTACATCAACCAGGGGTGAGACTCTCCAAACCCGGATGCCGCACACTGATGCTGGATGGCCGTCAGCTGGTCGTCGACGCCTTTAACGTGCGAAGCATCGTCGGGATGCTCGACTCGGACACGGTTCTGATCAGCGTCTGGACCGAACCCACCGAGCTCCACCTGGCCACCGTTAACCTGCCGACCGACCTGCCGACCGGTTCCAGCGGATCTTCGCTCCAACGACCCGGGCTGTTGACCAGCGAACCGGGAGTGCACAATGCTGTTGTCGGCACCGACGAACAGCTGGGCCGTGTCCTCGTCGTTTCGTCAGTCCCGGAACGATCAGGCTCCACGTTCACCGTGCACCAGCTTGGATCCTCGACCGCCGCCGACGACCTCGCCCGCCCCGGAGCGTCCATGCTCGGCGGTTCGGTGGCGGCTATCACCAATGCCTCAGCCGACCCCGGGCTCAAGGCCGCCCCCCTCTTCTATCATCTAGGCGCCGACCGCTTGGAAAGTGCACTGTTCTTTCCCACCGACTACGACGGCTCCAACCCGCTTCCGGTGCTGTTGGACCCTTACGGCGGGCCGCACGCCCAGCGGGTGTTGAAGAACCACAACAGCCATCTTGTCTCCCAGTGGTTCGCCGACCACGGCTATTGCGTGCTCGTCACCGACGGTCGAGGTACGCCGGGCCGAGGGCCACTCTGGGAGCGCAAAGTCTGGGGTAACCTGGCCGATCCCGTTCTGGAAGATCAGCTGACCGCTCTCGACGCCGCCGGTTCGGAGTTCGACTTCTTGGACCTTGACCGGGTGGCCATACGAGGCTGGTCGTTTGGTGGCTACCTGGCTGCGCTGGCCGTTATGCGTCGACCAGACCGATTCACCGCCGGCATCGCCGGGGCCCCGGTCACAGACTGGAGCCTCTACGACACCCACTACACCGAGCGATATCTGGGGCAACCAACGCTGTACCCGGGCAACTACGAGAAGACCAACCTGCTTAAAGACGCCGCTCGACTAGCCCGACCGCTCATGCTCATCCACGGCCTGGTGGACGACAACGTGGTGGCGGCCCACACACTACGGCTCAGCGCCGCCCTGCTGGCCGCCGGCCGACCACACGAGGTCCTTCCCCTTTCCGGCGTGACCCACATGACCCCCCAGGACATGGTGGCCAAGAATCTGCTTCTTCTGCAGCTCCAATTCCTCAACCAGCACCTCGGTGTCGGGCCGACCGCCGCCGACAGCCGGTAGCGACGCCGCTTCAACCGAGCATGGCTCTCGACGACCTCGGCCGACTGGCCCCCGATCTGCACTCGCTGGGCTGGACGTCGGATCACGACAGCTGGGCCGCCGGTCTCGACGGAAATCCCGAAATCCTCGGGCGGGTGGCGCGGGTCAGCCGAGGCTACAGCCTGGTGTTCACCGACGGTGATGCCGTGATGGCAGCCTCATCATCGACCCACACCCGAACCGACCTGGCTCCGGCAACCGGCGACTTCGTCGCCATCCAAGACGATCAGGACGACGGACCCTACATCGCCGATATCAGCCCCCGCGCCAGCGCTCTCGTGCGCCGGGCCTCGGGTCGGGTACCCGAACCGCAGGTTCTGGCCGCCAACATCGACCTGGTCTTTGTAATGCACGGTCTGGATCGACCGGTAAACCTTCGTCGCATAGAACGACAACTGGTCATCAGCTGGGACTCCGGCGCTCAGCCGGTCATCCTGTTGACCAAATCGGACGTGGCCGAAGACCGTGACACCACGGTGGCATCGGTGGTCGACATCGCCGGTGACGTACCGGTCATCGCCATGTCGACCGTCACTGGCGAAGGCGTTGACCAGATGGAGGCCCTGCTCACCGGACAAACCACAGCCGCCATGTTCGGCTTGAGTGGAATCGGTAAATCCACGCTGGTCAACCTGCTGTCTGGTGGTGTGGTGCAACGAACCGGTGAAGTCCGCGCCGCCGACCGCCGGGGGCGCCACACCACCGTCACCCGCGACCTCATCCCTATTCCCGACCGGGGTTTGATCATCGACACCCCCGGCATCAGAGAGATCGGCCTGTGGCAGTCCTACGAGGGGATGGAACGCACCTTCCCCCTGATCGAGGCGGCGGCCGCCACCTGTCGATTCGCCGACTGCTACCACAATGAAGAGCCCGGCTGCGGCGTACGGTCGGCGCTCAACGACGGCACCATCGCCGACGACCGGGTCGACCATTGGAAAGAGCTCCGGGCCGAACTTGAGCTGCAAGAAGAGCAGCTGGACGAGTTCGAACGCCGCATGGAATCCCGAGCCCGGGCCGACGCCGAACGCCAACGTGACGGCGAGCGGCAAACCAAACGCCCCAGCAACAGGGACCGTCGCCAACAAGACACCCGCCGAAAGGCCAACCGACGACAGGGCCGAGGTCGGCGAAAGCACTAGCACCTCTCCAAGCCTGTGAGCGGCGACGACACCGGAGCCAGCGCCCCTATGGGTAAACTTGGACATATGAGGCGACAGACAGGGCAACTGGGTCGATCGGTATCGGTCGGCTTCGCTGTGCCCTTCCTGGTGGTGGCCGCGCTAGCCCTGGCAGCCTGCGGCCGACCGGGCCCGGAGAACGGCCAAGCCCAATCAGAGCCCGAAACCGTGGACGAAACCGCAGGGCCCTCGCTCGACGCCGGAGAGGTGGCCGACAACACCCAGACCGGGCAGATCATCACCGGCCGGGCCGGTGTTCGAATTGTCAGCGACGGGCCCATACTGACACCCCTGCCGCCAACCACACCGCCAACAACCGCCGCCCCACAATCTCAGCTCTATGAGGTTCAGCCGGGAGACACGCTCTCGGTTATCGCCGAACGGTTCGGCATCTCAACCACCGCGTTGGCCGACGCCAACGGAATCACCGACGTGAACACCATCAAACCCGGTCAGGAGCTGACCATCCCGCCGCCCTCGTAGCGGCAGTCGCCGATACAACCAAGCAGCGGGGAGGAGGGAACCTGCCATGACTGATAATCAGACGCCGACCTATGTTGTCCACGAGTTCCGAGTAAGTGACCGGAACCTGCTTGACGCCGCCCTCGATGCCTTCCAGCCCGAATGGCGCACCCAACCGAACTCGGCAGAGTCAGGCTCGTTGGCGTTCATCGCAGACTCGGCCACCTTCACCCTCGGGCTGTACCACGACGATCAGCCAATGGCCATCAGCTGGGGCTACCGACTTCGCCTTCCAACCGGGGCCAGATCGGTTCTTGTTCATGACATTCAGGTCCAGGAGGACCATCGTCAGCAGGGCTTGGGTCGTCAACTACTCAAAGCCGTTCTTCAGTTGGCCCGCGACGAAGGCCAACATCACGTTTGGGGCATCGTCGAGGCCGACAACGCGGCGGCCCACGCTCTGGCCCGAAGCGCCGGGGGTCTTTCGGCCGGGAGTCAGCGGGGCGACATCGTGGGCGACACGGTGTATGAGTGGCGATTCGGAACCCGTCGATCAGCCGACCCGTACTGGACCGATCCGCCGACTCTGGAAGTTCCCGCTACCGAGTAGCCGGACGGGGTGACGATCCACTAACCGCCTGACGCCACATTCGGGTCAGTCCGACCGGGTCCAGCCCACCACCGGTGACCTGACGCTGAACCCGCTCCAAGTCACCTCGACCACACAGAGCTGCCACCAGATCAATAATCCAGCGGGTGATCTGATCATCGGTCTTGGCCACAAGCGAACGGGCGGCGGCCAAATCATCGGCACATGCCGCCTCGTCACCGGTCTGGTAGCGGACGGCCGCCCTGGCCAACAGCACGTTGATGCGATCAAGGTAGGTGGAACGGGACCGGGTTACGAAGTCGGCCACCCGTTCAACCTCTGCCCGATCACCCTCAGCGGCGGCGATGATGGCGTGGACCGTGGAGGCGTACTGGCTGGCCCCCTCCAGATCGGTGTTGTCAAGCCAGGACATCTCCGTGCGGGCGTCGAGAACATGGCCCCGTTGCAACAGCGCCATAGCCACCGAAGCCACCAGATCGGACTCGCCAACCACGTGCGGGTCCTCGTGCGGCCCCTCCGACAGCGACGCCCAGCGGAGCGCTCGCTCCGGTTCACCCAACCTGGCGGCCGAGGCGCAGTTGGCGATGATGGCCAGGCGACGGTAGTGGGCATCACGGTGACGCTCGGCCATGTGGAACGATCGTGACAGCGTGGTTCCACCATCAGCCACCCGACCAATGGAGACCAACGACCGGCCCTCCAGGGCAAGCGCCTGAACCAACAGCCCGTGCTGGTCGGATCGTCGAGCCAGATCGGCTGCTTCTCCGGCAACCCGAACAGCCTCACCGGCCCGACCGGACCACAGAGCCAACGACGCCGCCAGATTCAACGTCAACACCTCAGCCCAGCGGTCTGACCGGCGACGAACCTGAGGAAGCAGCTGCTCGACCAGCTCCTCCGACACAGCCAACTGGCCGAGATGGAACGCCACCCACGCCTGGACACACTGAGCCCACAACAGGCCCAGGCTGTCGCCCAGCTCCAGGAAAAGCTCAACCGCAGTGGCCACCAGGGCGTTGGCTTCCCGCACACGGCCCTCCGACACCGACAGCCAGGCGAGGCTTTGCAACGCCCAGGCCTCGCTTCGCCGGTCGCCGGCGTTGGCCGCCACTTCCCGCGAATCCTCGAAGGCGTGGCGGGCCAGCAGCTCGCTTGAGCGGCTCATCTCGGTCAGACCAAGCAACCGGAGAGCCAGACACTGCTGTTCTGGAACCCCCAACGCCGCCAGACGGTCGGCCGCCTCCCTGAGCTGTCCTGCGGCGGCGTCAAGGTCACCGGCCTTACGGCTCACATCGCCGGTGACAACCAGCGCTCGGGCCGCCAGCTCGGCATTGTGTTCGGTGTAGTCGTTCAGGGTTGTCAGATCGGCCCTCGCTCCGGCCAGGTCACGAACATCGCTACGGGCCCGGGCCCGGCCGTACAGGAAGACCCCGCGCAGCTCGGAATGCTCGGACATCTCCTGGCCCTGACTGAACCAGCGCTCGGCGTCGGCTGGCTCACCGGCCTCAAGGGCCCGCTCACCGGCCTGCTCGATCCAGGTCAGCGCCTTGGCTCGAAGGTCGGCAACTTCCTCGGCGGCAAAAACATCAAGCTCGGTTACCAGACCGGCAGCCGCACTGTAGTGGTCGGCGATGGCCACAACCTCGGAATTGCGGGCCGTGGTGTCGGGCCGAACCGAAGCCAGCCGTTCGATGAACCGGGCGATGTCGCGGTGGCGAGCCGCTCGAACCGACTTGGTCAAAATGCCGTAGGCAACGTCTTTCACCAGGTCGGAACGGAACTCGTACCGAGGACCGTCAATCACCAATAGGTCGCGATGCGAAAGTGTGTTGATGTGCCGATCGAAATCATCCGCCGCCGACTGGCCAGCAACCAACGCAGCCAACCCCTCGATCGGTCCCGACCGGCCGAGCACGGCGGCGGCATCCAACACCGCTCGTGTGTCGGTTTCCAAAGCGTCAAGACGGGCGGCGATCATGCCTCGAAGGGTGTCGGGGAGATTGTCGCCGGATTCGGCCCCCAAGGTGGCCAGCTCCTCCAAGAAGAACGGGTTGCCACCACTGCGAGCCACCAGTTCATCGTTGGCCAGCTCGTCACCGTCGCGGAGACTGGCCAAAAGCCGTCTGGTGGCCTCGTCGTTGAGCGGCCCCAGGCGGGTGACGGTGAAGCCATGCCGGCCCTGAAGAATGGCGTCCTGTTCAAGATCTCGGGCGGTGGCCATCACCAGCAGATCACGACGGGAGAAGCGGTTCAGCACATACGAAACCACCTCCCACACCGCCTCACCGGCCCAGTGCATGTCGGAGATGACCATCACCACGGGTTGGGTCGACAGCTGTTCCTCCAGCACATCGGAGAACGCCTGCATGACCTCATTGCGGTTCAGCCTGCGGTCCCCTCCCCGTAGCGTCGTCGGATACCCAAGCATGTGCAACAAGGCCACCCGCCGACGATCAAGAATCGACGGTGGAGCGCCGGGCCACACCACCTCCAGCGTGTTCGCCAGCCGACGGTTCAAGATGGCCTCGGCCTCGGCTTGAGGCAGGTCAAATGGAATGGCGAAGTGGCTGCGGACCATCTCGGCGGTAGGCCACCAGACGTTGGCCTCCCCGTAGGGAAGGCAGCGACCGGACCACAATGCGGCGGCGAATCGACGACGGAGCCGGTCGGACACCTCCGCAACCAGACGACTCTTGCCGATGCCGGCCTCACCCAGGACCAGCGCCAGCTGCGCTTGGTCAAGTTCAAACCCGAGACGGCCCTGGGACTCCAGCAGCTCAAGCTCACGCCCTCGACCCACAAACAGCGCGCTGCGCCGTCGATGAGCTCCCGGTTGGCCGACCGCCTCGGTGGCGATCCACGCCTCCAGCGGTTCACCCCGACCGCGGGCCTGTAGCAAGCCGGCCGCCTCGTAGCGAATGGTGGTCTCGGTGATCTGTTTCGTGGACGCCCCGACAAGCACCTGACCGGGCTCCGCCATCTGCTCCAGTCGGCTGGCCGAGTTCATCACGTCGCCCATGGCGGTGTAGTCACCGCCGGCGGTGGAGGTGCCGACCAGCACCTCGCCGGTGTTGATACCGATCCGGATACGGAAGCGGCCGGCCTCCACCTCACCGTTACCGTCGACGGGGCCAGGACTGACGTCGCCACGGTTGGCCGAGACAGGCTCGATGTCGGCCGGTACACGCTCGGTTGCCACTTGCTCGATGGACGCCGCCTCGGTGTCGAGAGCCAGGTCGGCCAGCGTCTGTTGCATTTTGAGTCCGGCCCGGACCGCCCGTTCGGCGTCATCACCGTGAGCGGTGGGGGCTCCGAACAAGGCAACGATGCCGTCACCCATCACTTTGTCGACCACACCGCCAAAATCGACGATGTCTTTGGTCAGTCGTTCGAAGCAGCGATCGACCAGAATCTTGACCTGTTCCGGATCCATCTTCTCCGACAGGGCGGTGAACCCCACGATGTCGGCGAACATGGCGGTGACAACCCGTCGTTCGTCGACCGTCTGGCGACGAGTCCCGCACTGGGGACAGAACCGGGCCGCTGGGTCGAGCGACGATCCGCAAGTGCGACATGTCACAGAGCCCAGCTTAGGGGATACGTCAGACGGCGCGCAGCCTCAATACGCCCTACGGCCTACAACAAAGTTCCACCGAACGATCCAGTCACAGTTCCCTCCCAAAGATCCCGCGCCGGGCAGCCATAAGGACTTCCGCCCCGAAGATTCGCGCCATCGCCAACTTCGTGTCTGATAGCGTCGACATGTGACGAATCCACCATCCTCAGCATCGGGCTCCCACAGCGAAACCGCCGCCACCGCCGACGGCTCTCAAAACCAGGTTCCCTGGTGGCGCAGAGCCATCACCTATCAGGTCTACATCCGATCGTTCGCCGACAGCAACGGCGACGGGACCGGCGACGTCAACGGACTCCGCAGCAAGCTGCCGTATCTACGTGACCTGGGTGTCGACGCCATCTGGATCAATCCCTGGTACGCCTCCCCGCTGGCCGACGGCGGCTACGACGTAGCCGACTACCGCAACATCGCCGAGCAATACGGCACGTTGGCCGACGCCGAAGCGCTCATCTCCGAAGCGCACGATCACGGCATCAAGGTGATCGTGGATGTGGTTCCCAACCACACCTCTGAGCAACATGCCTGGTTCGTCGAAGCCAAGTCATCTCCGCCCGGCCACCCCAGCCGGAACCGCTATCACATTCGTCCCGGCCAAGGCGCCGACAGCGAGCAACCGCCGACCAACTGGACCAGCGTGTTCGGCGGGCCGGCCTGGACCCGTCTACCCGACGGCGAGTGGTACCTCCACCTGTTTGCCCCCGAACAACCCGATATGAATTGGGAGCATCCCGAAGTTCGCCAAGAGTTCCTCGACGTCCTCACGTTCTGGCTCGACCGGGGAGCCGACGGATTCAGGGTTGACGTGGCCCACGGCATCGTCAAAGACATGACGTTCCCCGACATGGCGGAAACAACCGAGGTCTTGGTCTCCAACACCTACGACAACCACCCCCACTGGGACCGCGACGGTATCCACGAAATCATCCGGACCTGGCGGAGCCTCCTCAACACCTATGACGGTGACCGGATGATGGTGGCCGAAGCCTGGGTTCGGCCCGAGCGGCTTCCCTTGTACTTGCGGCCCGACGAATACCATCAGTCGTTCAACTTCGACCTGCTGGAAGCCGAATGGTCGGCCGGCGTTTTCAGCACCATCATTGACAAAGCGGTAGCGGCGGCGGCCGATGTGGGTTCGACACCCACCTGGGTGCTGTCGAACCACGACGTGATGCGTGAAGCAACCCGATACGGCCTTCCGGCCGGCACCGACTGGCGCCGCTGGCCGGCGACCGGGCCGGCAGAGGACCTCAACGTCGGATTAGGCCAACGACGAGCCAGGGCGGCCGCCTTGGTGGTGTTGGGGCTACCGGGCTCAACCTATGTCTACCAAGGCGAAGAGCTGGGTCTTCCGGAAGCGTGGGATCTCCCGGAGGAGGTCCTGGACGATCCGGTTTGGGAACGCTCCAACCACACCCAAAAGGGTCGCGACGGCTGCCGGGTACCGATTCCTTGGGCCAAGGACGGACCATCGTTGGGTTTTGGTGATGGCGATCCATGGCTGCCACAGCCCGCCGGGTGGAGTGGGTTTTCGGCCGAGGCCCAAGCCGGTCAACCGGACTCAACGCTTGAGCTGTACCGGCGGGCCATCGCTCTGCGCCGCACCCTCGGCGCAGCCGACGAAGATCTAGAGCTGCTCGACCCCACCCAACACGGACTCAACGAAGCCGAATCGGCTGAGGTGCTGATGTACCGGCGAGGCAGCGGACTGACCTGTATGGTTAACTTCGGTTCCGCTCCGGTGACTGTTCCGGCATCAACAGAGACCGAGCTGGTGCGCTCCGGCGGGATCGCGGGCACACCCTTGGATCCCGACACCGCTGTCTGGTTCACGGCATAGCGACACCGGCAGTCGGCAACAACCATCATCAGTCAACCAAATGAGGCGACCGGGCACACTTTCCTCCAACCCACCACCTGTGACCTGAACAACTGACATGAACATCACCCCAGTGGACCAGACCGAATCCTGGCAGGATCTTGTAGATCACGCTCAGGAGCTCAACGACGTCACCATCGCCGACCATTTCGCCGCCGACCAGGCGCGGGTTGAGAAGCTCAGCCACCAGGCAGCCGGCCTGTACGTCGACTTCTCGAAGAATCGGCTGACGCCTCAGACCCTGGATCTGCTGGTGGCACTAGCCGGTGAGGTGGGCCTGACCGGGCATCGCGACGCCATGTTCGACGGTCGACGAATCAATCAGACCGAAAACCGGGCGGTCCTCCACACCGCACTTCGACGCCCGAGCGGTGACGTAGTAACAGTCGAGCCGATTGGAGGTGACAGCGGCGACGAAATCAGCGAAGATCCAGCACACGATTCGGCGAACGATTCGGAGACGAACGTCGTCGACGAGGTTCACGAAGTGCTCGACCAAATGGCGACCTTCGCCAACCGGGTCCGAAGCGGCGACTGGACCGGAGCGACCGGAAAACCGATCGAGGCCGTCGTCAACATCGGTATAGGCGGATCAGATCTGGGACCGATGATGGCCCACCGGGCACTGCGACCCTACGGACGCCCTCCTCACAGCGGACGGGAGTTGGAAACCCGCTTCATCTCCAACATCGACCCGGCTGATGTGTTCGAGTCTCTGCTGGGTCTCGACCCGGAGACAACACTGTTTGTGGTGGTCTCCAAAACCTTTGGCACCATCGAAACGCTCACCAACGCCCGATCGGCCCGACAGTGGCTGCTCGACGGGTTGACCGAAGCCGCCGGGGGCGAAGTCGATGCCGCCGTGGAGGGCGCCGTTGCGCTGCACTTCGTGGCCGTATCCACCAACGCTGAGCGAGTGGCCGAATTCGGGATAGACACCGCAAACATGTTCCGCTTCTGGGACTGGGTCGGCGGACGCTACTCGGTTGCCTCGGCTGTGGGGCTCTCGCTGATGATCGCCATCGGTCCCGACAACTTCAGGGCCTTCCTCGACGGTATGCACGAAATGGACGAGCACTTCCGTCACGCACCGCTGGCCGAAAACCTGCCGGCCCTGATGGGCCTGGTGAGCCTGTGGTACACCAACTTCCTCGGAGCCGAAACCCAAGCCGTACTCCCCTATTCAGACCATCTGTCCCGGTTTCCGGCCTACCTTCAGCAACTCGAAATGGAAAGTAACGGCAAAGGTGTCGACCGTCTCGGCCGGACGCTCAACATCGACACCTGCCCCGTGGTTTGGGGTGAGCCCGGCACCAACGGTCAGCACGCCTTCTACCAGCTGATCCATCAGGGAACCCGAACGGTGCCGGCAGACTTCATCGGTTTCGTTCACGCCTCGGACCCGGTCGGCAACCACCATGATCTACTCATGGCCAACTTCTTCGCCCAGACCGAAGCGTTGGCCTTCGGACGCGAGCACGACGACCCCCAGCGACGATTTAGCGGCAACCGGCCGACGACCACCATCATGGCCGACCGTCTCGATCCGACCACGCTGGGACGCCTCATCGCCCTGTACGAACACAAGACGTTCACCATGGGTGTCATCTGGGGAATCAACTCGTTCGACCAGTTCGGAGTCGAGCTGGGCAAAGAAATGGCCACTGCCATCGAGCCCGAACTGACCTCGGATTCAGAGCTCGACCACGACCCGTCGACCAACCAGGCCATCGCCCACTACCGGTCCCGTCGCTGAACCCCGGGCGCGGCCAACGCTGATTGCTTACTCGCTAGGCTCCCTACAGTCTTCGCCACTCGATTCGCTCACCGACTATGGCAAAGCCCCGAGCCTTGTAGTTCGACAACGCCTGTGGGCCATCCAGCGAGCAGGTGTGGAGCCACATCCGCTCGGTCCCGGACATGTCCCACGCCATGTCGATGGCGGTAGTCAGCAGCCAGCCACCCAGTCCATGGCCGATGAAGCCCGGCGTCAAGCCAAAGTAGGCCAACTCAACGGTCGAGGGTGCCTGGGCTTCCAGCTCAAAGTACCCGGCGGGCACGCCGTCGCTCCAGCAGGTGACAAGGTGATGTTCCGGCCGGTCGACCCAGGCCATCCACTGACTGTCCGACCAGGACAGACGATCGGTCCAGTACCAACGTGAACCAACCGTCTGATAGAAGAACCGCGAGAGCTCCGGGGCGGGTCGCTCGGCCGTCATCAACTGAGCCTCCAGCCGGGGTTCACGCCTCGGCTCAGGATCCGGTCGACTGGTCATTTCCAGGTCCCACACGGTTACTGCAGTTGCGCCCGGTTCCCACTCTTCGAGCAACACCATCAGAGCCAAGATAGGGGTCTAGGTCACATGCCACACCGCATGCGCCCGCCTAATTGAATTCTCCTATCTCGGAACCCCGTACCCTGAAGACGGCGATGGCTGATCCGGCAAAAGATCCGACACGGCGAGGCGACATCTCGGCTCAGGGAGCAGCGGCCCGACTGGGAGAGACCTCGGTCATGGTGTGCTTTCCCTGTCGCAACGAAGCCGACACCATAGGGCCGCTGGTATCGGCGGTCCGCCACGACCTGGTGGACCGGCAGCCGGTGGTGACCGAACTGGTGGTTATGGACGACGGCAGCACCGACGACACCGCCCGGATCGCCACTGAAGCCGGCGCCAAAGTGTTCGACGTCGAAGCGGTCACCGTTGCCGCCGGAGTCGAGCCCGGCAAGGGCAAAGGCAACGCTCTTTGGGCCTCGCTGCTGGCCACCGACAGCGACCTGTGTGTCTGGTGTGACGGCGATCTGCAGTCGTTCTCCCCTGATTGGATCTGCCAGCTCATCGCACCACTTCTTGACGACCCGGCGAGCACCCTGGTCAAGGCCGACTACCTGCGTCCGGAGGACAACGGAGGCGGCGGGCGAACCACAGAACTGGTGGCCCGCCCACTGCTGTCCATGTTCCACCCCGAGTTGGCCGTTCTCGGTCAGCCTCTCAGCGGCGAGTTCGCCGCCCGGAGAAGTGCCATCGAGCAAATCCCGTTCATCCAAGGCTGGGGTGTTGAAGTGGCCATGCTGATCGACCTGGCTGCAGCGTTCGGTCCCGACACCATCCGACAGGTCGACCTCGGCGTCCGCCGCCATCGCCACCACCCGCTGTCGGCGCTGTCCAAACAAGCGGCAGAGGTGGCGGCGACAGTCCTGATGCGCAACAACGTCGCCATGACCGCCGACGACGCAGCGCCACTCGGTCTTATCGCCAGTGACGGTTCGGCTATAGAACTCAACCTGGCCGAACGACCGCCGGTCAGCTCTCTCCAAAGCTGGAATTAACGACTTCGGTACGTTGGCCCCTTGTAGCCCTGCCGAAACCCGCCTTCAATCAACATGGTGCGGATGTCGGGATGTTCGGCGATCTCCTCACCGTTGACCTTGGCGAACTCAAACTTGTTCACTCGGCGATTGTCCACCAGCGCCCGCAACGCCCCCACCCAGGTCGACGATTCATAGGCGGCTTCGAACGCCACCAGGCTTCGACCACCACGCTCACAAAACACCACAGGCGATCCCCCCTGAAGAACCACATAGGCGCCCACGGTTCGAGCGGGACGACCGGCATTCTCCGGCCACGCCAACGCCGCGCCGTACGGTTGGGCCGGGTCGGTGGCGGCCAGGACCACCGGATCGGCCTCTTCCCGGTCGTCACGTTGATGATCACCGAAGCGGTCATCAGCAGTTTCGGAGCCCGGTCGATTGCGCCGATCCCTTAAGCGGTCAACGGCACCGGGCAAAGCGAATTGGGCCGCCCCCAAACCGGCGACGAAATATCCACGGCGAACCTGACCGCGCTCCTCAAGCTCCTTCAACACCGGATACACACCGGCGAACCCCCCGGTGGCGCCTTCGGCCAACGCCATCTCCCGGGTGACCACCCCGTAACGTTCCAGCAGCTGCAGCGCCCGACCGGTTGCCGCTTCGGTGGCGCTGGCCGCCGGCTGACGGAGCGGCTCGACCAACCCCCACCGTCCGGTACCGGCCGGAGGACCGAGACGGGACAACGACCGTAGATTGGGGCGCCGCCCTCCAGGCCCCCGGCCCCTCCCCCGCGACCGGGCCGAACCGCCTTTGGCCGTCGGTGTCGCCCCGGCCAGCAATGCTCGCAACGCGGTGAACGAATCGTTGGTGACCTCACCGGCCCACACCAAATCCCACAGACAGCGAAGCACTTCCCCGTCGGAGTAGTCACCGCCGCCCTGCTGTACGGCGGCCACGATCTCGGACCAGAACGAAGCTCCTACCTGAGCCAGGTGACCTCGTATGGCATCGTGGGTGGGGTCGGACGGCAGATCGTCGCCGTTCACCGGCGGGACCAGCAGCGGAACCTGATCTCGCCACACCAACCGGACTCTGCCGTCGCCCACGCCAAGGGACCCGGCACCGACCCAAACCACTTCCCCGGCGGTGAGCAGAGTGTCGAGGTCCGACGGCTGGTAGTCCGACACCCGCGACGGCAAGATGTCGTTCTCAATGACCGAGGCCGGCAGCGCCGCACCCTGCATGGCGGTCAGTACCTCGGCCAATCCGTCCACCCCTTTGAGGCGGGAATCGACGTGTTGCCACTGGGGCAAAAACAATGCCAGCGCTTCCGGCTCAACCGGCTCAACCTCGCGCCGCAGCGCGGCCAGGCTGCGGCGCCGCAGGGTGCGCAACACGTCGCTGTGGCACCATTCGCGCTCCACGCTCCTCTGCGAGGAGCCGCCGTCCGGTCGGAACTCGCCCCGGACCACCCGGGCTTCCCGCTCCAAGACGGCCAGGGCGATGTCAACCCGAGCCACATCGAGACCCAGCCTCCCGGCAACCTCAACCGCCAGGAACGGGCCGTTGGTTCTGGCATAGCGTGACACCAGGTCAACCAGCGGCTCATCAACCGGATCGGTGAACGCCGCCGGCAGGCCGGGAGGTAGGGCCACCCCCAGCGCATCGCGAAGCCGGGCGGCGTCGTCGGGGGCGGCCACGCAACTCTGTCCGGCCACGGACACATCGATCAACCGTCGCTCGGTCCGGAGCTGACTCAGGGCGGCTTCAACGTCGACACCGGTCGAGCGGGCCGCAACCTCCTCCGACGTAAGCGGGCCAAGCCAGCGCAAGAGGTCCTCGACATGGTCAACCGTCTTGGCCTGCCAGTCCTCGTGCAGGCGCTGCAGCTCGGCCTGGGTCTGGGCGATCACCTCGGGGTCGAGCAACTCCCGGAGTTCCTCGGCACCCAGCAGATCCCGGAGCAAATCACGGTCCAACGACAACGCCGCCGCCCGACGTTCGGCCAGCGGGGCGTCACCCTCGTACATGTACTGGGCGATCCAGCCGAACAGCAGTGACTGAGCGAACGGCGACGCCGTCTGAGAATCGACGGGAACCACCTTGATTTTTCTGGATCGCAGATCGGACAGCACGGAGCGCAGGGCCGGAACATCAAACACATCGTTGACGCACTCCCGGCTGGCCTCCAACAGGATTGGAAACCCGGGGTACTTGGCCGCCACCGCCAACAGATCGGCCGCCTTCTGCCGCTGCTGCCACAGCGGGGTTCGCCGGTCCGGTCGACGTCGGGGCAACAGCAAGGCCCGAGCGGCGCACTCCCGGAACCGGGAGGCGAACATCGCCGTCTGCGGCAGCTGGGTGACCAACAGCTCATCCAGCTCGTCGGGGTCGATCAACAGCTCGTCAACCGGCAGCTGGTCAACCGCTTCCGGCAATCTGATGACAATGCCGTCGTCGCTCCACATCAGCTCGACATCCCAGCCCCACTGTTCGGCCAGGCGATGCCGTAGCGCCATGCCCCACGGGGCGTGGACCTGAGCGCCGAACGGGCTGAGCAGACAGATCCGCCAGTCACCGATCTCGTCCCGAAAACGCTCCACCACGATGGTGCGGTCGTCGGGAACCGAGCCGGTGGCTTCGGCCTGCTCCTCAAGAAAGGCCAGCAGGTTGGCCGATGCCAGGGCGTCGAGCCCATGATCGGTTCGCAGACGGTTGGTGGCCTCGACGGCGTCGGTGGCCCTGATCTCGCGGACAAACTGACCTATGGCCCGACCAAGTTCAAGCGGTCGCCCGGGACCATCACCGTGCCAGAACGGCATCTTCCCCGGCTGCCCGGGAGCGGGGGTGACAACCACCCGCTCGTGGGTTATATCCTCAATACGCCAGGTACTGGCCCCAAGCAGGAACGACTCCCCCGGCCGGGACTCGTACACCATCTCCTCGTCCAGCTCACCCACCCGGGTTCCGTCGGGCAGGAATACGCCGTACAGGCCACGGTCGGGGATGGTGCCGCCCGAGGTGACAGCCAATCGCTGAGCGCCGGGGCGGCCTTTGACGGTGCCCTCCACCCGATCCCAGATGATGCGGGGACGCAGCTCGGCGAACTCGTCGGACGGATAGCGGCCGGACAACATGTCCAACACCGCGCTGAGAGCTTCATCGGACAGTTCGGAGAAGTTGGCGGCCCGGCGGATCAAAGCGGTCAGCTCCTCCACCGACCAATCGTCCATGGCGCAGGCGGCCACGATCTGTTGGGCCACAACGTCAAGCGGGTTTCGGGGATAGCGGGTCTCCTCAATCAGACCTTTGCGCATCCGGTCGACCACCACCGCCGACTCCACCAGGTCAGCCCGATGTTTGGGAAAGAACTTGGCTCGGCTGGGCACACCCACCTGGTGACCGGCTCGGCCCGCTCGCTGCAGACCACGACTGACCGCTCCCGGCGACTCCACTTGGACCACCAGGTCAACCGCCCCCATATCGATACCCAACTCGAGTGACGACGTGGCCACCAGGCCTTTCAGTTCGCCCCGCTTGAGCCGATCCTCAATACCCAGCCGCCGCTCCCGGCTCAACGACCCGTGATGGGCGGCAACCCTTTGGGTTGCTTCAAGTTCCGCCTCTGGCGCAACTTGCGACGGTTGACCTCCCAGCGCAAGTCCTCGACCTTCGGCGGCAACGCTTTGCGTTGCTTGGAGTTCCGCCTCCGGCAGAACTCCCGCTTGGTCACGCTCGGCTGCAAGTTCGTTCAACCGGGTGGCCAGGCGTTCGGCCAGACGGCGGGCGTTGACGAACACAATGGTGGACTGGTTTTCCTCCACCAGCTCCAACAACCGTGGGTGCATCGACGGCCAGATCGAACGGCGGGCCAAGGTCCGGGCTTCCGGGTCGGAAACAGGCTCATGTTCCACCACCTCGCCCAGAGCCCCCATGTCCTCCACCGGGACGATGACCTCAACCTCAAGTTCCTTGGTCACGCCGGAGTCAACAATGGTGACCGGCCGGGGGCGACCGTCCTCGAAGCCGCCGAGAAAGCGGGCGATCTCCTCCAGCGGACGCTGGGTGGCAGACAGCCCGATTCGTTGAGGACTTTTCTCGGTGATCCCCTCCAGCCGCTCCAGGCTGAGAGCCATATGGGCTCCCCGTTTGGTGGCGGCCAGGGCATGGATCTCATCGATGATGATGGTCTCAACCCCGGCCAGGGTTTCCCGCACCTGGCTGGTCAGCATCAGGTACAGCGATTCCGGGGTGGTGATCAGCAGATCAGGCGGGTGTTTGGCCAGCCGACGGCGCTGGTCAGCCGGCGTGTCACCGGTACGCAGCGCCACCTCCGGTTCGTGAAAGACCTCGCCCAGACGTTCAGCAGCCAGACGGACCCCCTGTAGTGGAGCCCGCAGGTTCTTCTCCACGTCAACCGCCAGTGCCCGCAGCGGAGAAATGTACAGAATGCGGGTCCGCTGGTTGACGTCCTCCGGCCGGGGCACTCGTGACAGTCGGTCGAGACCCCAGAAGAAGGCGGTCAGGGTTTTACCGGAACCGGTTGGAGCCAGGATCAGTGTGTGATCTCCGGCGGCAATTCTCGGCCAGCCCTGCGTTTGCGGTGGTGTGGGCTCGGCGAAGGTGGTCGAGAACCATTCAGCCGCCGGGCGACTGAAGCCCTCAAGGGCCGCATGGTGTTGGCCATGCTGTTGGCCATGCTGTGGTGAACTGGTCCCGGACTGGGTCACCAGTTCAGCCTAATTGACCCCTGTGACATCGAAGTCCTGGTGCCCGTCCCGCAGTACCGGACCTACAGATCGTGCGGACGCCCTAGCCGGTCGGGTTGGCCGGATCAAACGGGTTCCATGCTGGAGGCTGCTTGGCCAGGTGACGCTTCACCCGGGCCACCACCTCATCAGCCGGGATGGTGGACGAACCCGTGTGACGTAGCTTCGGGGTCAGCGAACCGGGACCACAAGCCGTCCAAGACTCTCCATCGGTCTCCATCGACGTCAGGACTTCGGCCAGAGGACGAAGGTCACGTCGCCGGGGGATCTCCCGAGACACCACCTGAACCCACGACTCATAGCGGTCGGTGTAGAGGTAGCGGTCACCGATGAGTTCCAGCAGACGGCTACAAGGCGTTCGGTTACACAACGCCATCGGATGGGTGCCCTCATGATGCATCCCGCCGAAACGATGACCACCGACACCGAAGTCCGGCGGCACGGTAACCACCGCCAAATCCAGCTCCGGATCCTCCTCGATGGTGATCCGACCGGTCTCGATTGCCCGCTCGCACATGTCGAGCTCGGTGTCTTCAGCCTCCCACAGCGCCCGAAACGGCTCGGGGTCCAACAGGAGCTCCTTCGTCATCGGAAGAGCTTTGCGAAACAGCCGGTCGGTGAACGATCCATAGTCGGTGGTCATCTGTTCCTCAGCCAGCATGGACAACGCCATTGACGCCCTGGCCGCCCGCCGGTCTTGATAGACGGCGAAGTCCCCGGCCGAGGCCAGATCAATTAGAAGCTCACGGTGGGATCGACTCCACTCAGGATCGGTGAGTGCAAGCACGGCCGCAACCGCATCCTGATCGAAGTGATCGGTGGTGACAGCCGAAGCCGGTTCATGATCACACGGCGTGTCCAGGTAGCGAAACGCCATCTCGGCCGACAGGTCCGCTTCGATCCCGGAGGGCGCGCCGTACCCGGGCCAATGGGTCAAGGTCAAGACGGTGGACTCGTTCGGGGACCCGTCCACCACAACGTTGGGTCTCGAACGTGCCTCCTCATATCCCAAATATTCGAAACCCATACGGACAATAATACCGGTCGTGCACCACTGGAGGTGCTTCAGCGCACGACCCAATTGCGCATGCAACATCTCGGGTCGTAAACCACGGCAGAACTACCCAAATCAATACCCGATCAGGAGTGATGCACCAGACAGCGGGAACCCGTAAGCTTCTCGTTCATGACATCTCCAACCGAGGTCCGGCCGTTTCGATTCGGGGTACAGGCCCGATCGGCCAACTCTGCCCGCGAGTGGACCGATCTGGCTCGCAAAGTGGAATCGTTGGGATATTCCACCATGACGATGCCCGACCACTTCGACGATCAGCTCGATCCTACAGTGGCCCTGACCGCCGCTGCCGCGGTGACCGACACGCTTCGGGTCGGTGCGTTGGTGTGGTGCAACGACTACCGCCACCCGGTGGTGTTCGCCAAAGAAGCGGCCACTCTCGATCTGCTGTCCGACGGCCGGCTCGAGCTGGGCATCGGAGCCGGATGGATGAAGACCGACTACGAACAGGCCGGTATGGCCTATGACCGACCGGGCGTTCGGATCGAGCGTATGGTCGAAGCCATCACCGTTCTCAAGGGCCTCTTCGGCGACGATGCGTTCTCCTTCGAAGGTGATCACTACACCATCACCGACCTGTCGGGCACACCAAAGCCGATCCAGCGACCACACCCACCGTTCCTCATCGGTGGTGGCGGCCCACGCTTTCTTCGCCTGGCCGGAAAGATGGCCGACATCGTCGGCATCAACCCGAACTTGGCGGCCGGAGCAATAACCCCGGACGTCGGCTCCGACGCCACAGCCGAGCGCTACGCCGAGAAGATCACCTGGGTGGCCGAAGGCGCCGGTGAACGCTTCAACGACATCGAACTGCAGGTTCGGGCGTTCTTCGTGGTGTTCACCGATGACCGGGCCGGCACGGCAGAAGCGTTGGCCGGCGGTGTCGGGCTCAGCGCCGAGGAAGCCTTGAAGTCACCGTTGGCCCTGGTGGGCACGCCGGAACAGATGGCGGAAGACCTGGTGGAACGACGAGAACGCTACGGCTTCAGCTACGTGATCGTAGGCCAAGACGACGTTGACCAGTTCGCTCCTGTCGTGGCCCAACTGGCCGGAAACTAGACGGAAGCGAGACAATCAATGCTGGTCGGCATCGACACCGGAGGGACCTACACCGACGCCGTACTGTTCGATCCCGAAACTGAGCGGATCACAGCGACGGCCAAGGCCCGCACACGGCCCAATCTGGCCACCGGAATCGGTGAGGCCCTGGAAGCGGTCGTGGACAACCCGCAAGCGGTCTCGCTTGTCGCCCTCTCCACCACGTTGGCCACCAACGCCCTGGTCGAAGGAGTCGGCGGGCGAGTGGCCACCGTGCTTATCGGATTCGACGAAGGTTCCGAGCAGCGGGCAGGGCTGGCAACCGCAGTCGGATCAGACCCCGTCATTCGCATCGGCGGAGGGCACAATTCGATGGGGGCCGAGGCTCAACCGCTGGCCGTCGATGAACTGACACGGGCGGTCGAACAACTGGGCGGGCAGGTGGATGCCTTCGCCGTGGCCGCCATGTTCAGTGTCCGCAATCCGGCTCATGAGAACGAAGCCAGATCGATCATCGCCGACGCCACCGGCAAACCGGTGGCCTGCAGCCACGAACTGTCGGCCAAGCTCAACGGCCCGAAGCGAGCTCTGACCTGTCTGCTCAACGCCCGGTTGCTAGGTTTAATCGACGAGCTGGGACAAGCCACCACCCGGACAATGGCCGCCATGGGCATCGAAGCACCTCTGATGCTGGTGCGCGGTGACGGGTCGCTGGTCTCGTCGACCTTCGCCATGAACCGACCGATCGAGACGATCTTGTCCGGACCGGCGGCCTCACTGGTCGGGGCCAACCATCTAATTGCTCGGACGGCCGCCGCCGCAGGGTCGGCGACGGCACTTGAACGCGGAACCGGACCGCTGGTCGTTTCCGACATCGGTGGCACCACCACCGACATCGGTATCGTCGCCGACGGTGTTCCCCGTATCGCCGCTGACGGAGCCGTGGTCGGCGGGCACAAGACGATGGTCGAAGCGGTTGACATGTTCACCGTGGGTCTGGGCGGAGATAGCGAGCTGACTCTTGACCGGGGTATCCCGGCGGACTTGACTCTTGGGCCACGTCGGGTGACACCGCTCAGCCTGGCCGCCACCGACAGTCCGCAGGTCATCCACCGCACTCTGGACGCCGTCGGCGAACCCGTTCGGGAGAGCGACCTCGGCTTCGCCCGGGCGACCGGGCGACAAGGGGTTGCCAGTTCCCGCGAACAAAAGGTGTTGGAGCGGTTGGAATCCCACGACGGCCAGTGGGCGCCGCTGGCCGATGTCATCGCGTCCAGCACCGACCTTGTCGCCCTGAAAGCACTGGTCCGCCGAGGCCTGGCGCAACGGGCCGGATTCACCCCATCAGATGCCGCTCACGTGCTCGGCCTGCACGATTCATGGGACGTCGAAGCGGCTACCAAAGCGGCCACGCTGTTGGCCACGATCACCGATGGCAGAGGCGAACCGGTGCAACCCGACGGGAAAGCGATGGCCCAGTGGGTCTTTGACCGCCTTATCTACCAATCGGCCAACGCCATCACTGAAGCCACGCTGGCAGCGGACGGCTACCCGCCGGGCGCAGCCGGGCACGAGCTGGTGCAGCGAAGCCTGCGGGCTCGTCTGGCGGCGGAACGGGCGGCCACGGCACCGGCTCAGTCGGTGTCGTCGGTGTCCGTGTCATCGGTATCAATCGGGCTGACCACTCCGGTTGTCGCCCTCGGGG
>JAHDFR010000040.1:30181-34378 GCA_020628065.1 Acidimicrobiales bacterium | reverse complement strand
GTCCCGGCGTTGAAGACCAGACCTCTCCCCCGCCGCATGATCGACATCACGGCATGCCCTTGAGCGATTCGTTCGACTGACTCCGCCGACGTATCGCCAAACAGAATCTCGGCCACGAACTCCAGATCTCCCGGCGGATCCAGGCCAGCCCACAGCGCTGCGGGCGCCTCGCAATGAGCATCGGTGATCGAGATGAGGCGGGCCGGGGCTGTGGCCAGCACTTCTAGATCATCTGGTGTGCCATCTTCACCTGTCGGCCGGGGAAGCAAAGCTCCGTCGACACCTGGTGTCCACCCCAGCGCACAGCCGTCCACCTCATAGCCGACCACATACGATCCCAACCCCAATTCGTCGCCCTGCCCCAAACCGGTTCCGGCAAACACCCAGTGGTCAGGCCGGTGCACCGTATAAGCACCCGAACCGTCGGCTACGGCTTCTCCAACTCGGTAGTACCCACCCCGGGTGAACGACAGCCCGGTCGACCGATTCTCCGGATGACCCACGAGAGGATCGGACCACAATCCGGTCATCAGATGGGCGTTCGGCCCGCCAACAACGGGATCTGCGGTTCGAGCAGAGGATTTGTGACACACCATGGTCCGACCGTAATCCTCGAACCGCACCTGCCAGAACATGGTGTTGCCGCCAAAGATGGCCCAGCGGCCGCCTCCGTCCACGAAGGAGTCAACTGCGTCCCGCATCCCCCAGGACCAGTACTCATCATGGCCTACGGTCAACAACAGCTGACGGTTGACCAACAGGTCCGGCACGAACTCCAGATCAGCGTTGACGGCATAGTCGAGGTCCAGACCCTCGGACTCGGCCCAGCGAACGAACCGGCGCTCCCAGTTGTGCCACCCGGCCGAGTTGGTCCACAGCGGATAGTGACCTTCGGCCTGGTAGGACTGCAGTTGGACATGCTCCGGATCCGGTTCAGCACCGACGCTGGCCATACGGCCGTCAAATTCAACCTCAAACGGAGCCGCCGGCCGTCGCAGATAGCCCCGTTCGATGGGTCGGGCGAACGAAACCCGTTCAGCTCCGCTGTAGAGGCACTTGCCTCCCCACTGGTTGTAGGCGTTGTAGGTGTTGGTTGCCAGCACCAACAGACCGCGGTCGGCTGAGGGAGCAGGCGACCGGACAACGAAGAACGCCTCTGACCGGAGTCGACCCGGGTGGTCGACCACCACCTCTCCTCGACCACCTTCAACCGGTTCCACCACCATGGCCACCTCGTAGAAGCCCGACGGCCAATCGTCTCCGACAGGTATCGAGACGGCGACCGGCCAGTCACTACCTGCAGCCCAAGCGTCGTCCGCATCGTCATACCATCCGGCGATCAGGTCGTGGGCCGACTACACCCGAATCCGTTCCGACCCGATGCGGGTGACGACGACCGAGAAGCGCTCGGCTCGGCTGGAGCATCGCAGTTGAACGGCCTCGCCGGGCAGGTAGCTCTGCGGCCAGCAATACCCCTCGACCAGTGGCCATCCGGTGTAGATCACGCCTTTCGTCACTGGGCCAGCCTCCAGACACTCACACGGCCGCCTCTACAGCTCGTCGACGAAGGCCCGAAAAGAGTCGTTGCTGTCTACGAACTCGGTGACCACTTTGACTTTGTCATCAGTGCCCCGCAGCACAGCCAGGGCGTCCTGTTGATCTCCGACGTAGCCGAGAGCAAACGCTCCCTGCTGGTAGCCCATGAGCCGAAGCAGGTCGTCATCCAGTTGGCGGGCCACCTCGGGCGGACAGGCCAAGTACTGGTTCTCCTCCTGACGAACCCAACCGACGGCATAGGTGATGTTCACTCCTCGACGGACGGTGGAGCTGTTGTTGGCTCCGCCACCGTGAAGAACCTTGCCGTCGTAGAACAACACACTGCCCCGCCGCATCTCGGCCTGGAACGGTGCGACGGCGGCAGCCTCGTCGTCGGTCATGGCCGACGTGCCTGGACATATTCGGGTGGCTCCGTTGTCGATGGTGAAGTCGGTCAACGCCCACATGGTGTTGCATTGAACGTGATAATCCGTCGGGAACGGGAAGAAGTCGAAGGCCATCTGATCGCGGTGCAGCTTCTGTGCCGTCTCACCCGGCTCGATGGAGATGATCTGCGTCAGATGTAGCTGAAAGCTGGTGGCGTGCCCTAGAACGTCAGAGCACACGCCGAGAACCATCGGGTGCATCACCAGCTCTCGAGCCGTCGGGCATCGAGCTATGAGTGCTCCGGTTCGCCGGGTGAATCGGCCGTCGTAGTGATCCCGCCCGGTCGCCGACGCGTCGATGTAGGGGGCGGCCTCGGACTCCAAGAGGTCCATCTGCTTCGGCGACACCGCATTGTCGACTATGGCGTACCCGAATCGTCGGAGATGGGTCGAGACTTCGCCCGGGTCGGTATCAGCAGCGAAGCGTCTGGGATGCGATGCTTTGGGCACACGGTCATTCTGGCAGAGCAAACCGGAGGCCGAAAATGACAGAAGCCGACTGCGGAACTCCTTGAGGCTCAAGTCCCGCAATCGGCTTCAGATTGGTAGGTACGCATCCGTCGTGGGACTACAACCAAGTCGGGCCGGTCTTACCTCTGATCGACGTAGGTAGGGCGGTCACCCGCTAATGCGAGCGAACCGAAGTCGTTCGAAGGTCGTTCCGGACCGGAGGGTAGATGATTGCTGCCACCTCGGTAGGACTCGCTCCCGGTATGTGGGGTGTGTACCTACGTTGGTAAACGACTATCAAGCATGGCGCGATACCTTTTGGCCCGGCTTTTTTGAAAACCTCCCGTTTCAGGCGACCGGGCTGCCTAAACGCTGAATCTTTGCCATTTCTTGGAGAAGTTTCGCTCCACCGATCGGGCGGCGATGTTCTACCCTGCATCACAGGTGGCAAGGAGACGACGAGTGAACGCTCTCTGGTCAGGCGACGAACAACAAGCAACGGAACCGGCGAGCTCCGACGCGCCCAGAGCATGGGAGCCAACCGTCATCGACGGAGGTTCCGATCACGACGCCGACCCGGTTGAGAAGGCCGACCCGGACGAGGCTCTCATCCGCGACGCCCGCAACGGCGATGGCATGGCCGTAGCCGAGCTCTACCGTCGCCATGCTTCATTGGTGCTTGGCTACATGCGGGCCAACGGTAATCGCGATGCCGAGGACGCAACCGCCGACGTCTTCCTATCCATCATTCGAGGACTCAAATCGTTCGAAGGTGACGGTGCCGCTTTTCGTCGGTGGATGATGACTATCGCTCACCATCGGATGATTGATGGTCGTCGCCGGGCAACGCGGCGATCGGTTGAGTGCAATTACGACGAACATGTCGTCGAGCTCGACGCCGCCCGATCATCCATCAACCTGAGCTCGATGACCGTTGATGAAGAGCTTGTTCGAGCCCTACGAACCATCACGCCGGAGCAGCGAGAGGTGATCGGCCTGCGGTTCATCGCCGACTTGTCGCTCCAAGATGTAGCCGCCGTAACCGGCCGCACCGAAACGGCCATCAAGGCGCTACAACGCCGGGGCTTGGCTGCTCTACGACGGGCGATGTCTCCCCAGAGCGACGCCCGCCCCATCAGACAGACCCGGCCGGCAACTCTCGTCGCTTCATCACCGGCTCGAATCGTGGCCAAGTGAACGACTACGACCAAGTCGACTCCGATCTTGTCGAACGCCTGCAAAACGAGTTTCGTCAGCCGGTACCGGCCGAGATGGCCGACGTCCACCTCGGCCGCTTGCAAAAGGTCACGGCCGGTCAAGCCCTCAGCGTCCGGAACCGCTATCGGGCCAGCCTCGCCGTGGCCGCCGCCGCCGTTGCTGTACTGGCCTTGCAGCTGTCAGCGTCGGTCTTCACCCCTACGGCCGACATTGGCCCGGCAGCGGCCCCGACCGCTGAGTCGGAACGCCCGGCTTTAGTGGCCCGAGTCGAGCCTGACGCAGGCCAAGCCCGGGATGACGGTTCGAGACGACTCATCGGTCGGCCGTCTTCGTACTTGGAAGCCGGTGATGACAGCGTCGAGGCCAGCGTGGCCGTCCTTGACTCTGTAAGCACCAGCGTGTCAAACAGTGATCCGCAGGACGACGGTTCCGCCGACGGCCAGCCGACAGCGAGTGACGACCAAGCCGAGATCGCCGGATCGGTTGAGGACTCTTCCACCACCACAACGGTCGTCGTCGACTCCGAAACAAGCAAGCCGGTCGACAG
>JAHDFR010000040.1:26398-30081 GCA_020628065.1 Acidimicrobiales bacterium | reverse complement strand
CAGTGAATCGAACGGCAGTGAACCGAACGACAGCGAACCAAGTGATGGTTCAAGCCCTACGACCACACCGACAACCCCGGTCACGGAGCTGACGACCTCCACGTCGCTATCCTCAACCACTCTGCTCTGCCCGGAGACCGACAGTCCCGGAAACAGCAACGCCAACCGCCCAACGGTCCGGCCATCCACCACCGTTCGACAGGGTCTCCTCGAGCCCGAGAACTGTGATGACACCGACCGCCAAAACGGATCGCAGGGCAAGAAGGGCAACGCCCAGGGCTGGCAGCCGGAGTAGATCTGCGCCCCTGGGGAATGGGCGGTTCGCCCAAGGTTCAGCCCCGCTACAGTTTGCGGGTGCGTAAAGCCACGGCAGGATCCCATCCAGGCGAGGAGCTTGTTCAGTCGGCCGGCGGTCATGGCCTGGGCCGAACCGAGTTCATCGTTCTGAGTTCACTGATCTCAGCCACAATCGCCATCTCAATCGACACCATCCTCCCAGCGTTCGACGAGTTGTCAACGGCGTTCAACCTCTCCGATGGTTCAGCTTCGCTTTCCATCACCACGTTCCTGGCGGCGATGGGTGTTGGGATGCTGATCTGGGGTCCGTTGGCTGACGCCTACGGTCGTAAGCCGACGCTCTGGCTCTCCCTCGTACTCTTCGTGGCCGGTGCAGGGCTGTCCAGTCTTGCTGGCTCGTTCACCGTCTTTTTGGCCGGTCGGGTGCTTTGGGGCTTGGCTGCCGCAGGCCCCCGAGTCATCGGGCTGGCCATCGTCAGAGACTGCTACTCCGGTGATGAGATGGCCAGGATAATGTCGCTGATCTCGGCCGTCTTTCTCATCGTCCCCATCATGGCACCGGCCCTGGGCGAAGCCATCTTGATATTCGCCTCATGGCGCTGGACGACCGGCGTCGCCGTCATCATCGGAGGTGTTGTCTCGATTTGGTTGCTTCGTCTGAACGAAACGTTGGCCCCTGAACTGAAACAACCGGTTCAGCCCCGGCGTATCGCAACCAACACGAGGCTTGTCGTTACCAATCGCCTGACCCTGGCCTACACGTTGGCCACCACGTTCGCCTACGCCGCGTTCTTTCCTTGGTTGGGGAGCTCGCCACGGATCATCAACGACATTTACGGTCGCCCAGAGCTGTTTGCCGCCCTCTTCGCAGTCAACGCCGCTCTGATGGCCGCCGCCATTTTGGTGGCCGAACGCCTGGTCAAACGACACGGAGCGTTCTGGGTGGTGTTGAGAGCGGCGACCATGGCAACCGTATTGTCAGCCGGTTATGTAGCAGTGTCCGTCGTCTTCGGTGGCCGACCCGACTTCTTTGTGTGGTTCGCCATGGCCTCCATGCTCACCATGTGCAATGCCGCCTTCTCCCCCATCACCACCACGATGGCTATGGAACCGATGGGGTCGATAGCCGGGGTGGCTTCGTCGGTAACAGGAGCCATCGTGTTTATCGTCAGCGCGCTCCTTGCCAGCATTGTCGATGGGTTTATCGACGAGTCGGTCACACCGTTCGGGGTCGGTTTCCTCGTGTACTGTCTGGCCGCCGTCGTGGCTATTCGCGTAGCCGGCCCGGCCAGGCCGCAAGATACATAGCCGGCCCGGCCAGGCCGCAAGATAGACAGCCGACCGGTACGTCGGGCTAGCCAGACTTGCGGGCCACCAAAACAACTTCGGTCAGATAGAAGACCGTGGTGTCAGGATCGATTGACTGGTCCTCATATTCCCCGAACTTAGGGCGAAGAAAGGCCCGAACGTCTTCGTCGGCTGCGGCCAACTCAGCCAGGAGTTGTTCTCGGACATCAGCTGGCACGCTCATGTTGTCGCACCACCAGGTGAAGCCCATTTCCTTGGCCAGCAGCTCCCGATGTTCAATGGTGAAGCCGTTGACAGACAATAGCGTCAACCACTCGTTGACCGACAGACAGCGGGCGTGGCTTGGATCCCTCTTTCGCTCCCACTCGTTGGCAAATGTCGCCACGTTTGAATCGTCGGGAACAACATTGTCGACCAGGCCGAAGACTCCTCCAGGCCGTAGCGTGCGAGCGACCTCGGCTACGAACTTGGCCGGGTCATGAAAGTGGTGAGGGGCAATGCGGCAGGTGACCGTGTCCCACCGTCCATCGGCATAGGGAAGATCGTGAGCGTCTGCTATCTCGGTGGAGAGATTGTCAACACCTTCCTCCTCCGCCCGCCGCTGTACAACGTCCAGCATCTGTGGAGTGGCATCACTAGCCACCACTGAGGCGACATGCGGAGCACAAGCCAGCGCTACTGAGCCACCACCGGTGGCAATGTCCAGGACCGCCCACGAGGGATCGAGACCCAGTCGATCAACCAGCAAACCCAGGCTGGCACCGCGGGCGTGGACCGCACTGGTGCCGTACGCTTCTGCGTTGGCTCCGAACTGCTCACGGACCAGTTCAAGGTTCTCATCCGACACGTCAGCCATAAGCCTCAGCTCCCCGTTCTGACTTGAATACCCGGGAACGCCCAGGGATCAACGTCAGCCTAGAGGATCGATATCGCTGTCTGCCTGCTTGACCTTGCCCGATGAGCTGGCTACAAGCCGCTGGCGCCCATCGGCCATGTTCGACGCCAACAGATCGCCGGCACCCGATCGGGACATCCAGTCGACGGCGGCAAAGCGGTCGTCGGTCAGCGCCCGCCGCAAGGCAGCCGCTTCCACCAACTTGCCTGGACGATAGCGCTCCCATTCGGTTTCGATCTGACCGTCGAAGATCCGATAGGTGTCGCGATCAAGAATCGCTGCGGTATACGCCGCCAGCTTGCCGTCGAGGCGCACCGTGGCCACTTCGGCTTCCCACTGGCCGGATCGGCCTGCGATCAGACCCCGCCAAAACGAACGTTTGGCATCGTTGTCGAGATCCGACGCGCGGTTGAGCTCCTGGTCTCTGCTCCGCCGAAGCACCTCAAGTTCGTCAATGAGGTGAGACGAAATGGCCGAACCACGATCGAAACCAACGTAGGTTGCGATGTCAGCCTCCTTCAGTTCGGCCCTGGCCGTGGCCAGAACCTCGCTGTTGACATCGCCAATCACGTCTTCGACAGAGTGGGCGGTGGAGAAGACCAACCTGGGCACACGACGCTCGGGTAGGAGTCGGCCGTAGGCAAACTTCTCCGCCAAGACCTGGGCCACCAGATCATGTTCTGGCAGCTGCTCAATGTTCAGGTTCCACGTTCCCGGCAGCGAGTGCACCGCTTCGGAAATGGCCGACGCCAGGGCTTGGACCGCCGCCGTTCCGACTGCCGGCATGGCGGTGAAGAACGAAACGCCGTGGCCGGCGGCCACAACATTCGTCTCGACACCATCGGGCTTGGTGGCCAGCGGCGCCAAGCCAACGAGATCGCCACTGCGATCTCGGACAGTAACGGTCAGCGGAATCCAATCGTTAAAGGACTTGGACCACAGTTTGAGCCAACCGGACTTGGTCATCACCGGCAGGCGAAGGCGGTCGACCAATTCATCAATCTCACCGGCGATCTCTTCCAGAGCTGACAATCCGGTGAGTGCATCGGACTCAAAGGTGGTCGACGCCGAGCCGCCGGCGTTCAGGTCTTTGGTTCCCTGCATAGACGGGTGGGGAACATCACCAATGCCAGGCGGCGGCATCGGTGGCCGAGAGCCGCCAGGTGGTGGTGGCGGAGGAGGG